>CALDZP010000010.1 GCA_937944105.1 uncultured Ignavibacteria bacterium | reverse complement strand
TAAATGGAATGATAAAGGAAGTTCATAAATTTCATAATGAAATTAAAAATGCAAATCGATAAAACCTACTTTAGTAATCTTAAAAAACCTTTAGTACTCGATGGCCCGATGGGAACTCTTTTAATTGAACGAGGAATTGATCTGGGTTCAAAACTCTGGTCAGCAATGGCTCTGATAAATAATCCAGTTGAGGTGCTTAAAATCCATAAAGAATATATTCTTGCTGGTGCGGATGTGGTAACAACCAATACTTTTAGAACTAATCCATATGCTGTTGAACTAGCAAATTCAAATGTTTCTTCTCTGGAACTTGTAAAAATTGCTGTTGATCTTGTAAAAAACGCAATAAAAGAGGCAAATAAAAATGTTTTAATTGCTGGTTCTAACGCTCCAGCTGATGATTGCTATCTTACACAAAGATTTATCTCAAAAAATAAATTAATTGAAAATCACAAATATCACATTCAATATTTAATAGAATGTGGAGTTGATTTTATACTTAATGAAACATTTGGGGACAAAGAAGAAATTGAAGTTGTTTGTAAAATTTGTTGTGATTATAAATTCCCATTTGCAGTAAGCGTTTTGATAAATAGTGAATTAAAAACATTCTTTGGTCAAGATCTTTTCAAAACCATTGAGATGATTTTCTCATACAATCCAGCTTTTATTTCTTTAAATTGTTCTCGACCTGAATTAATTCTTAAAGCTCTGGATATAATTAACCAATTTGGTCCATTTGGAGTTTATCCAAATTTAGGTTCAGTAAATACATTTTCAACCGGTCAATTAGTACGGGATTATTCTTTAAATCAATTGAAAGATTTTATAACAGAATTAATTATCAGAGATGTAAAAGTAATAGGTGTATGTTGTGGGGGAAATCCTGATGATATTAAATTAATAAGAAACACAATCGATGCTTTATGAAGGAATATTTATCGCCTGCAAAAATAAATTTAGGACTAAATATAATATCAAAACGAGAAGATGGTTATCATAACATAGAAACTATTTTTTATCCAATTAAACTTTATGATAAAATAATTTTTAGTTCAGGATCACAATTCAAAATTGAATGCAACGATCCAACAATTCCAACTGATGAAAAAAATTTAATTTATAAAGCAAGAAATGTTTTGACTCAATATATTAATCAAGAAATAAATGTAAATGTTAAACTTGAAAAGAATATCCCATCATTTGCTGGATTAGGCGGAGGAAGTTCGAACGCAGCTATCACTTTAATTGCTCTTAACGAAATACTTGAATTAAACCTAACAGAAGATGAACTAATTAAACTGGCTTCAAAAATTGGAAGTGATGTACCATTTTTCATTTTAAATAAACCTGCATTTGCAGAAGGGCGTGGTGAAATATTAACACCTCTACCCAATTTGATTCTTGATTTTAAAATCGTAGTTGTCGTTCCCGATATAAAAATCTCAACTGCCTGGGCATATTCAGAGTTAAAAAAGACAGATAGAAAAATTAATTTGAGATCAATTAAAACAACAGATGATTTTTTAAGATCGAAAGATTACATAACTAATGATTTCGAATCAATTGTTTTCCCACATTATCCAGAAATTCAAAAAATTAAGGAAGAATTAATCAATGCTGGTGCGATTTTTTCCTTGCTATCTGGTAGTGGTTCAGCCGTTTATGCAATTTTTACCCTAGATTTTGATAAAAACGAAATAGTAAAGAAATTATCAAAATATCGAGTTTTTTATGTTGATTAGTTAACCCTTAAAAACTTAAAAAGATTGAAAAATAAAAGAATAATTAAAGAAATAGAGAAAAATTAGTTAATATATATTGCAAAAGTTAAATAAATTACGCTAAAAACCTTGCAGAAAAATATATTAAAAGAGAGACAAAATAATGGTTTAATGAACTAAATATACACTTTTAGAGAACAATTAAACCGTAAACACCCCACTATAAATTTTAGCCAACCAAATAGATTTTGGAAAGTTTGAGAAGAAATTTTCAAAACACTACAATGAAAAGATGGGTTGACCTACAAAGCCTTTTCGATTAATGACAGGATTATTGATAGTAAACCATCTAAAATCTAAGTGATTAAACTTTTTAATACTTAATAGTCTTTTTAAGTATTTTTATTTATCATTCGATTATCATTTTTTTATTGTATTTAATGATTTACAATTAGAATATCTCACTTAGCCTATCTTCATAGATTTTTCTTATTTAACGACTATGAAAATTTATCAACCCATAGCTGAATAGTTTATTCGAATACACCTCTAAGTCTACTTCTCTTGTTGAATTTTAATTAAACTTAAAGAGATACTCATTAGCTTTTTAGTGTCAGCAAATTTACTGCATTTTAGTATCTTTCTGGAAATTATCAGTGCTGACTATTTAACCTCGTTTTCATTTTATAATTCGGTAAAGAATGCATCTAAGATGAATGTACCGGGTAAAGATACGGTTATAAAAGAGTTATCAAAAAAATTTGAATTTCATGGTAAGAAGCCTGCCCCAGAGGAACAAGGATTTGCCATCTGAGGCAATTTTTGGTCATTTTGGCGAAGGAGGAAAAATAATTAAAAAATTGAAAATTTTAACTACCTCTGAGGTCGTAGGGGGTACCTCGAAGTTGGGGGGGTACCTCAGAGGTAAGGGAGGGGTATCTTAAAGATGAACTAATTGACCTCAAAGGTCCGGCAGTTCACCTCAAAGGTCCAAAATTTCACCAAAATGGTTCAAAAGATCTCCTAAAGGGTTCGAAAGTTCATCAAAAAGGTGCGTCAATTCATCTTAGAAGTGGGGTTGTGTGGGAATTTGAGTTTTTAAGGGATAATTAATTAAGAACAGGAAAAAAGAAGAGAAGTTAGAAATTTTGAGCTCATACGCACCTCCATTTTTTTATTGTTGTTACACAAACTTATTTTTTATATAAGTTATTTTCAAATTTCAAAAAATGAATATTAATTTTTGGAGAAGCGTATACAAATAAAAATTTTTTTTAGTTAATTCAAACCACACAACTTTCTAATATTTCTATCGCCCCTTTAAAACAATCGACAGATGTTTTTACACCGATGGGAATTGAATTTTTAGGATTAACATGTCCATATACCAAATTATAAAGTACAGGTTTATTCAATTTTTCAAAATAATCACCAATTACATCATTTAAGGAAAGAGATTTTTTAGTTGGATCGTTTTCTTCACAATCAGTAAAATTACATAATACAATCCCTGAAATATTTTCAAAAATTTTTGAAAGTTTCATTTGAGCAAAATATCTATCAATTCTATAAGGTTTCTCGCCTATTTCTTCTAAAAATAATATTGAATTTTTTAAATCTGGCAAATATTGTGTTCCAATTAAAGATACTATTAGAGATAAATTCCCCCCAATTAACAAACCCGTTGCCTTACCTGTAGTTAAACATGAAATTTTTTCATTTTCAGGATTTTTTAATCTTCCAAACTTTTTTGTTGATGTAATCATTCGCCAGAATATTTCTTCGGTGTAATGATTTATTTCACCTGTAAAATCAACTGCCACCATAGGACCCGAAAAAGTTATTAACCCAGTCTTTCGAAATATTGCCAATTGAAGAGCTGTAATATCACTGTAACCAACAAAAATTTTTGGATTCCTTTTAATTAAGTTATAGTCAATTTTATCAAGTAACCTAATTGTTCCGTATCCCCCTCGAAGACAAAAAATAGCTTTAACATTTTTATTTGCAAACATTGAATGTAAATCTTCCAGTCTTTCATCATCATTACCAGCAAGATAACCTCGGTACTTCCCAACATTCTTACCTACAATTACTCTGTATCCTAAACTTTCGAGATATTTCACTCCCTCATTAATTTTTTCGAGATTATCAGGTGTAGATGCAGGAGAAATTATTCCAATTAAGTCCCCTTTTTTTATAGCCTGTGGTTTTATTGTTTTCATATCGTTGATCTCTTTCAAAATGTGAATGGTGATTTAATTCCAATTACAAAATAATCTATATCGTAATTTGAGAATTTAGATTTTTGATAAATCATTGATAAAACAAATCTTTTATAAAAGTTGTAATCAAGTCTAAAAGAATAATTTCCAGTTTGTGTTTCTATTTGATTGAATAAAACCATTAAATCTGGATGATAATAAAATTTTCTATTACCAAGAGAAAATGAGGTGTTTAATGAAAGTTCGTAAAAAGCATAATAAGTCAGAGATGTTTGACAAGAAAAATAAATAATTTTATTGGAAATAATATTTGCTGAAGGCAATATTGTAATCAAAAATTTATAATGAGGATAATAATCGGTTCTTATATAAAGTTGCATTGCATTTGTCTTATTACTACCATTATTCAAAAAATAGGCAAATCCTGTACCATAATAGAATGGATAAACGCCAGCTAAAACCTCTGGCGAAAAAAGAGTACCATTATCAACTAAAGAATATGAATTGAAAGTATCAGAATATTTTCCTTTAATAATTTTTAAATCAGCTTTTAGTTTTAATTTCAGGTCACTAATCCAATAGTGCAACCCAAATGAGTAATTATTCTGTTCGTATTTCCATGAATTGTTTTTTAAATTTATTCGCTCAAATCCTGCAACTAAATAATCAATTTGATTAGGACTTGAACTTAGAAAAAAGGAATATTGATCAGATAGAGTTTTATTAGAATAATCTCCATAGGTGAAAAAAAAGGATGGTTGAATGTAAAACTTACTTTGTGAAAAAATCACCGAAGCAAATAAAAAAAGACAAAGAAATATTTTACTTAACAAGTTTTAGTCCCTCCATTGCAGATTTATCATTTTCACTTACCATTAATGCATAAATAAAATGCTTTTTAGCATCCGATTTTTTATTTAGATAAAAATATGTCCAACCAAGATAAAGATTTGCTTCGTAGTCACTCGGGTAAAATTCAAAAACTTTTTTAAGAAAATTTTCGGCTTTGGAATATTCCTTTCGGTTAAAATAGATTTGTCCTAATCTTAAATTTGCCGTGTAATTTTTTTGATCAAGTGCTAAAATATCATTATAAACGTTTTCAAGTTCCGACCATTTTTCCTTTGCGGCTATCGGAAGAGTTAATCCGAGCAATGGTTCAATTGCTTTCTTATTTGATAAATCAAATGCCTTTTTGTAGTAATTAATTGATTCATCATAATTTTTTTGAAGATAATAAAGATAACCAAGACGAAGATTTATTAAATAATCATTTGAATTATCTTTATAAATATTTTTAAGTACATCTACTGCCTTTTGGTAATCACCTTTTAAGGCTAAATTTATTGAATTATTAAATGCTTCGATTTTTGCATTATTTTGCTGAGAAAAAACAACTCGAGTTAAAACTATTGTGCTTATTAAGATTATTATAATGCTCAGTTGATAGATAACTTTTTTCATATTAATCCTCCAACTTAAAATTAATTTCACATTTTATTTTATTGTTTTCAACAAAACAAATTGACTTTATATGACCTCTTTTGTCAACTTCTATTTTATAGGTTCTATTCCAATTTATAAACTTAAAAATTCCTTCACCTGAGAATCTAATGTTATTTTGAAATACAAAATTACCTGACGAATCTTCATCAATAGAAAAAATTCCTATTGCATTAAATGGATTATAAAATAAAATCAAAATATCGCTTAAAATCATCACAGGAAATTTAGTTAGCATCGAAATCGGATAACTATCACTCCACTTAACTTTCGTCATTGAAATAAATGGTATTTGAATAGCTGCGAGATAAAAATGAAAAAGTGCATCTTTTTTCTTTCCTACATAACTGGTAAAATAAAACAACTCATCATCAGAAAAGAATGTAGCATATGAACCAGTGGACGATTCAATATATGGAATATTAAACGGATCAATTTTTACTTCCCAAATTTCATTTATTAATTTGTCATCTTTTTTTAATTCAATCTCAAATTTATCGCCAAACTCAAACTTGAAAGCTTCTTTTATTTTTTGATTCACTTCTAATCGTTGAATTTTTTCATCCTTCAAAGGGAAATCATATGACTTTAATTCGTAATGATCACCATAATTCACAAGATAATGTCCAAAAGGAAACTTTAAAGTCATTGCACCAATTTTGTCATTTTTTTGAAATTGAAAATGCAAATGAGGTTCTGGAGAACGACCACTATTACCACAATTACCTAAAATATCTCCTTTTTCGATTTCATCTCCTTCCTTAACTCGAATTGAATATTTTTTCAAGTGAGAAACAGCTGAAAATAGCCCCTGTCCATGATCAATTACAATAGTATTTCCCCAATTCTGCTTTATATTAATTTTTCCAATTTCGTTTTCCTCAATCCCGTCCACCACTCTAACAACTTTACCCTTGTAAGGAGCAACTACTGGTAAATTATAACAATGATAATCTTCAATATTTAATCCATTTCCATCATAACTTTTACCTTCTTCATCTTTAATCACAAAATCATAAGCATACTTCCAATCTTCTTTATGAGTAAACTCTCCATCTATTCCCTGATAGACTGTCCATTCACCATTAAATGGTAGACTAACATTAATAAATTTATATTTTTCAAATCTTGCTTTTCTATTTTTATGATAATAATAATTTTCTTCAGGTGAACCTGGTTTAAAGTATAGCAAAACTATTTCACCAGCATCTTCTCTAAATTTCAATGAATAGATTATCAAAAAAACCGTTAAATTAAACGGGAGAACAAAAACACTAAGATTTACTTTTTGAAAAATTGCATTCAGAATTATCGTAAAGATACTTACAATAATTACACCTATTGTGCTTATGATGATTGAACGATTTGATGGAATTACAAGTGAACCTCCAAGAGCAATTGATACAATGATTGAATTTATACTTATTAAAATACCAGTTTGTGTACTTATGTGAATATTAAATAAACTTAATATAACTAATGAAAGAATATATCCAAGAATAGCAAGCAAAAACATAATTCTGGAATACATTAAAATGGCAATAATAATAATCAGTCCAGCTAAAACTGAATTTTGTAAAATCAAAAGACTTAAATTTTGTAAGAAAACATTTATTTCATTGGGTAAATAAGATAAATAATGAATACTTTGAAAATACATTGACTTAGGTTCAAAAAAATTTAGACTACGATTAAAAACCACAAACAAATAAAATGAAATAAGAAATGGTAAACTCAATCCAGGAAGATTGAAGGCAAAGGTAAAGTAATTTTCTACTGCAGTATTTATAAAAAAGTTAATGATCAAAAAGATTAAAAGTATTGATAAAAAATATTCATTTGGTTTGAAAAAGAAACTCAAAGCAGCGCCAAATAAAAGACCATTAAAACCATAAAAACCTTCTCTTATTTTCTTTTGCTCGTAACCAAAGATAAGAGCAGTAAGATTTGTAACTAATGTTGAAAATAAAATAATTGAACCATGAATTGGAATTAAGAAGGTTGCAAGAAGAATCAGAAAGCCAAACCATCTACGGTTAGAAAAAAAAATTTGAGAATAGCTAAATAAAGTTGAATCAATTATAATCGAAAGTTTCATTTTTTCTGGAGTTTTTTCGGAACTCTTTCAAGCTGAGTAATATATTCAAGTGTTTCAGCTTCACGAATAATTTCAACTGAGCTATCTTCCATAATCATTACTACATTTGGTCTCGGAGTAATAAACTGCATCCATTGTGTCATATTGTATGCACCAACATTATGAAAAATAATTTGTTTACCTACAGGAACTGGTGGCAAATAAACAGCATCTCTTAATACATCAATGTTCATACAAAGATTCCCATAAATCACAGACTCGTCCCTTACTTCACCATAAAATTCAGTTGTTGAAATTTTATGTTTATACCAGAAACTTGTAAAAAGTAGATTTACGCCCGCATCTACTATAATTGCTTGCTTCCCGTTACTTAATCTTTTATTAGCCACAACAGACGTAATCAGATATCCAGCTTCGTCTATTAAAGCTCTACCAGATTCAAGAATTAAAAGCGGTAATTCATCAGATTTCAATCCATGTTCGATGATACCCGAAGTAATTGCATCAGCATAATCTTCAAATGAAGGAATACTAACAGATGCATCAAGATAATACGAATAAAGCGTGTTTCTGCTTGGAATGCCACCACCAAGGTCAATATAATCCAACTGATAATTATATTCATATTTTATTCTTTTATAAAGTTCAGTCATTTTATAAGCTGCCATTTTATATGCATCAGTAGATAAGACATAAGTTCCAATATGACAGTGTAAACCAGCTAATCTTAAATTTTTGGTTATCATTATTCTCCTGATTGCTTCATAGGCTTCACCATTTTCATAATTTAATCCAAACCTATCCCATTTCGGATAAATTCCAGTATCCATATTTATTCGAATTGCCACATTAGCAGTTTTATTAATCTCATCTGTTAACTCAATCAAACTAAATAATTCATCAAAATGATCGATATGAATCAAAGCTCCATCATTAATTGCTTTAAGAAGAGCAGATTTAGGTTTATGAGGTCCGTTGAAAATAATCTTGTTGCCCGGTATACCAAGTAATCTGGCTTTGTCATATTCGAATTCCGAGACAACTTCTGCCCATGAACCTTCTTCATGAAAAATTAAACATACAGCATTCAAATAATTTGTTTTATAAGACCAGGCAAATTGTACTTTTGGATATCGAGTTTTAAAAATTCTAAGCGCTTTTCTTTGAGTAGCTCTTATCGTTCTTTCAGAAATTACAAAAAGTGGAGAGTTGTATTTTTCAACTAATTCTTCAATCGATACACCATCAATATTTTCAAGTACTGTTAGCAACCCAGTTTTACCGAACTTACTAATAAAACCGGTTTTTTGTTTTGTAATAATTGGTTTGACATATTTTTTCTTTTGTGTATCCATTTTATAATTCTCCATATACTGCTAATTTTTCGTAAGTTTTTATATCTGATATTAAATCTATTGAGCATCTCACAAACATTTTTCCAATTTCATATTCAAAGGCAGGTTGAACTTTTTCACCCACAGTCAATTGAAGCAAAAAATACGGTAGGTTTTGTCCAGCCGCTTGAGTCAAGTAAACCCATGCCGGAAGCCGTGAATTGATTTCAAGTAAATAATATTTATTATCTTTTTTAGATTTTAAGATTTCCAGTTCTAAACCACCTCTCCACTTTAGAGATTTAATAACTTTATGTGTCATTTTAATTAAATTTTCATCACCTATTGTAACTCCAGCCCAACCTTTACCCTTTTCAGTTATGAAAAGTTTTCTCATTGCAACAGCTCCAACAGTGTTCCCTTCACCATCTCCAACTGCAGCCACATTTACTTCATCACCTACCAAATATTCTTGAACAATAATTGGTAATCCCCATTTGGAAGCAATTTTATAAAAGTTCGTACTAACTTCATCAAAAGTGTAACAAATATAAGCTTCGTAAAAAATTCCTTTCACCACAATTGGATAATTAATTTCTTTTAAAACATCATTTATTTGATTAAGTGAATTAATCACATAGGTTTTGGGAGAATCGATTCCATTATTTTTACAGAACTCAAAAAGTTTGTCCTTTGATCTTTTTTCGAGATTTTCAATCGTAGGCAAAAAGGTCTTAATACCGAGTGAATCAAGAGCTGCAGAGATATAATTGAAATTATAAAGTTCTGAATCAAGGGTAGGTATAATTGCATTTAAGTTTTCTTTTGAATGAATATATCTAATTCTTTCCAGCAAACTATCAGGACCTTGTGAAGGATAAGGAATCATATAAGATTTTGATTTAATTCCTTCCATGTAAATTCCTGGTTCAAGATTATCATAATGAAGCCCAATAATCTCTCCCGAAAAATTCGGATGATTAAGCAAAGAACGAATTACAGGTACACCAGGGCCCGGATTATCAGTATTATTTAGACCGGTTACAGCGATTTTCATTTTAGTCCTCTAGAAGTTCAAATGATTTGAGTTGATTTATAAAATCAATTAAATCTTTTTCAGCGGTGATTTCATTGACATCATATTCGTCAATCAAAGCCTGAATGATTTGATCTCTGGAAAGGTTTAATTTAATTTTAGAAAGGATAAATAAAGCTGTTTCATTTAGAATAAATGAATCTCCATTAGAACCATTAAAGGCGAAACCGCTTTCGCTTAAGGCGAGATTTTTAATTAATTTCATTTGGGGCTCCATTTACTTTTATAATTTGCCCCTCTCTCCGAAAAACTTTGTGACCCCAACGGGAATCGAACCCGTATTTTCACCTTGAAAGAGTGATGTCCTAACCGTTAGACGATGGGGCCATTCAATGGGTGAGCGATGGGGATCGAACCCACGACCACCAGAGCCACAATCTGGCGCTCTACCAGCTGAGCTACGCTCACCATTTGATGGTTAGTACAGCTAGTACGCCCGACTGGACTCGAACCAGTAACCCTCAGCTTAGAAGGCTGATGCTCTATCCTGTTGAGCTACGGGCGCAAATCATAATTTCAAGAGAACTAATAAATTTTTTAACTCAACAGAATCTTTATTTTAAATTTTCAATATATAAAAAGTAAAACTTAATTTAAGCGATGCAAATTTAAAAAATTATTTTGACTCTGCAAAGAAGGATTATATTATTCCGGAAGTTTAATGAACTTTTGTAGTTTATCGAATAATTCTTTTTTTGACATTGGTTTTGAAATATATTCGTCACAACCAGCATCAAGAAGTCTTTCCCGGTCACCAGCAAGAGCATATGCAGTCAATGCTATGATTGGCATTTTTTTATACTTCTCGTCTTTTCTTAAATCCTTTAATAAATCTACACCGTCTTTCTTACCTGGTAAATTTATATCAAGTAAAATTAAATCGACTTCATTCTCTTTCAGGAAATCGAATGTTTCTTCGTAAGTTTCTGTAAAAAAAACCTCACATTTACCCTTTAATAAGGTTCTTACAAGTAAAGCCGACTCAAGATGATCTTCTACATAAAGTATTTTAGGTTTTTCCATTGTTTGACTCTCATTTATTTTTTTTCCGTTGTAATTTTAAGAAATTTATAAATTTATTACAATTATTTTTATATTTCGAATTATTAATAAACAAATTACGAGGTTAAACTATGAGAATAATAATTATTTTATTAATTACATCGTTACATTCAATTTTCGCACAGAGTGTTGTTATAAACAAGTTTTATAATAGTGGACTTTCGGGGGGAATGGACGATGCTATAGAATTATTAATTATTGAGAAAAATCTTAACATGCAAGGTATGATTTTAAAAGATTTTTCAAGTAGTATGAACGGAGATAATGGTGGAAAATATATTTTCAAGGAAAATCCATTATGGAGTCATCTTCCTGCAGGAACCTTAATCATCATACGAATAACAAATCAATCATTTGATATTGATACCTCCGATTTTGTAATTGATGTTGGTTTGAAGGATACAACTTACTTTCAACAAATTGGTTCCACAACATTTGATATTGCCTCGACAGAATTAGTGATGATAAAAGAAGCAGGTAGTGAAGCTACTGGTGTGAGTGGAAGTATCCATGCTTTTGGATCTGGAACAGCAGGTTCGTTTTTTAATCAGGCACCTTCACCTAAATTAAGAAGTAGTGGAACAAGCGGAGGTGGTAAATTTGCTTTCGCAAAAAATTCTACATCAACTTTGAATGATTTTGATGGTAATGATGCGGACACTTCTTCTAACTTAATTCTTGGACAACCAAATAATGAAACTAATGCACTTTTTATAAATAGATTACGAAGTGGAGAAACTAAAGTTGAGTTATCAACAAATACTTATTTGAAAAATTTTGAATTATATGACAATTATCCAAATCCATTTAATCCAACAACAACCATTTCTTTCAAATTACATAAAGATTCAAACATTGAACTTTCAGTTTATAATTTAATAGGCAAAAAAGTTTCAACTCTATTAAATGGATTTTATAAGTCTGGTACATATAGTGTTAAATTTGATGGAACAAATTTAAGTAGTGGTGTTTATATTTATAAGTTAACAACAAATTTTGGAAGTATATCTAAGAAGATGATTTTCATAAAATAATAAAGGATTACCAATCTGGTAATCCTTTATTTATTTGAAAATTTTTAAGTCTAATTAATTTTATTGGTTTACAAGTAAACTTACCGAGATTTTTTTCCCTATATCATATGCTTCTTTATTAAGAGGAATTAGATTATGATATCTTTCTGGTAACACCTGTTGTAAACCATAGATTATTGCATCATCTTCAACTACTTTAGTAATTGAAATGAAAGCACCGAGCATTAACATATTCATTACTTTAAGGTTATTCAATTTATTTGCTTCTTCTGAAGCAGGAATCGGAAATAAATTTATATCTGTTCTTGTCGGAGGTACTACAATATTTGTAGAATCGTAAAACAAATTTCCACCTGGTTTTACAGCAGATTCAAATTTATCTAATGAGGGCTGATTTAAGGCAATTACAGAATCAAATTTTGAAATAATCGGTGAACTAATTAGATCATCAGAAACAATTGTTATGCAATTAGCAGTTCCACCTCTCATTTCTGGACCATAAGATGGCATCCAGCATACTTCTTTACCTTCTTTCATACCAGCATAACAAAGAATCATTCCCATAGTTAATACACCCTGACCACCAAAACCAGCAAAAATAGCTTCGTGTTTCATTTTAATTCCTCCTTCGGTACTTTTAAATCCCCAAGTGGATAAAACGGAATTAATTTTTCTTCAACAAATTTATTTGCTTCAACAGGTGTCATTTTCCAATTAGATGGACAATTTGAAACTACTTCAATAAAACAAGTTCCCTTTTTTTGTTGTAAATATTGAAAAGACTTCTGAATTGCTTTTTTAGTTTTCCGTACATTACTGGCATTATTAACTGCCTGTCTGGTTACATAATAAGTACCCGGCAATTGAGCAACAAGATCAGTCATTTTTAATGGATATCCCATTGTTTTTACATCACGACCGAATGGTGATGTTGTTGTTACCATACCGGGCAAAGTTGTTGGTGCCATCTGGCCACTGGTCATTCCATAAACAGCATTATTTATAAAAACAATTAAAATATTCTCTCCGCGATTACAGGTATGTAATGTCTCTGCTGTACCAATTGCAGCAAGATCTCCGTCTCCTTGGTAGGTAAAAACAAGTTTATCAGGCAAGACTCTAATAATTCCAGTTGCAACTGCTGTTGCTCTTCCATGAGCTGCTTCTTGCATATCAATATCCATATAATTATAGGCAAATACAGCACAACCAACAGGTGCAACACCGATAACTTTATCCTGAATATCCATCTCTTCGACCACTTCCATTAATAATCGATGAACTACACCATGACCGCAACCCGGACAATAGTGTAAATCAATATCTGTTAATGTCTTTGGTTTTTTATATACCAGGTTTTCAGCAACACAAATATCTTCTTCAAGAAATTCTTGTTCCTCAGTTCTTACAATTGATTCGTCCATAATCATTCTCCTTTCAAAAAGATTTTTTCAAAATAATCCAAGATTTCCTCGGGGGTTGGAATAATACCTCCCATTCTACCGTAAAATTCAACTTTTGTCTTTCCTTCAACACTTAATCTAACATCCTCAACCATCTGACCTGCATTCATTTCAACATCAAGTATTCCTTTGACCTTTGTAGATATTTCTTTAAAGATTTTTGATGGGAACGGAAATAGAGTGATTGGTCTGATTAAACCAATTTTATAACCTTTTTCTCTACCAAGTTCTACAACTTTTTTACAAATTCGTGCACCCAGACCAAATGCTGTCAAAATATATTCAGCGTCTTCTACTTTAAAAGTTTCATATCTAACTTCTTTCTCCTGAATCTCTTTATATTTTGCCTGTAGCCTTAAGTTGATTTTTTCCATTTCTCTTGGATCAATATGTAAGGAAGTAATAATGTTTCTCTCACGATCTTTTGTTTTTCCTGTGGTTGCCCATGGTTTTGGAATTGTTCCACCTTTTGGCTGTTGTTCAAATAATTCAACTTTTTCCATCATCTGACCAATTGCACCATCGGCTAATATCATCACAGGATTTCTATATTTATCAGCTAAATCAAATCCTAACCGAACAAAATCAGCCATTTCTTGCACACTTGAAGGTGCAAGCACAATCAATTTATAGTCACCATGACCACCACCTTTTGTGGCTTGAAAATAATCGCCTTGAGATGGCTGAATAGTTCCTAAGCCTGGTCCACCTCTATTTACATTTACAATCAAGCACGGCAGTTCAGCAGCAGCAATATAAGATATTCCTTCTTGCATCAAACTTATGCCGGGACTTGAGGAACTGGTCATAGCTCTTTTTCCCGCTCCTGCAGCACCATAAATCATATTAATAGAAGCTACTTCACTCTCAGCTTGTAAAACAATCATTCCAGTGCGGTTACTTGCTTCTCTTGAAAGATACTCAAGGACTTCAGATTGAGGAGTAATTGGATAACCAAAATAAGCATCACAGCCAGCACGAATCGCTGCTTCTGCCAGAGCTTCATTGCCTTTCATTAATCTTAATTCACCCATTTCAATTGACCTCCAGAGTCATATCTTTTTGAACATTTGATATTGTTGCGACCTTTTCTTTCTTCTTTCCACTTTTTCGATATACAGTTATTACCGCATCAGGACAAACAAGAGCACAATTTTCACAACCAGTACAGTTGTCCTTTATTTTAACCATGTAGTGGTAACCTTTCTTATTAATTTTATCGCTTAGTGCAATGGTACCCTGAGGACAAGCAACTACACAAAGCTCACATCCCTTGCATTTTTCGATATCGACAACAATATCACCTTTTACTTTTGCCATTTTGACCTCATTAATTAGTAGTTGTGAATTGTTAATTTAGTAAATCGAAAAGATAGATAATATGAAAAGCAGGAATTTAGTTTTAATTTTCTAAAAAATTTGTTTGAACCTATTACAAAATTTTTTATCCCATCAAAAATTTTCCCTTGCATGTTTATCGGCGTGGTAAGAAGAACGGACAAGAGGAGCAGATTCAACAATTTTCAATCCTATTTTTAATCCTTCTTTACGAAAATACTCAAATTCTTCAAGTGAAACAAAACGCCTGACTGGTAAGTGTTCTTTAGTTGGTTGAAGATATTGACCAATTGTTACAATATCACATCCATGTTCATATAAATCTTTCATTACTTCGATTACTTCTTCATTTGTTTCTCCAATTCCGACCATCAAGCCGGACTTTGTTCGCAATCCTTTTTCTTTAAACCATTTAATCAATTCAAGACTTCGTTTGTATTTTGCCTGTGGTCTGACAACAGGATACAATCGAGGAACTGTTTCTACATTATGATTAAGGATATGAGGTGGATGTTTCATAA
This sequence comes from uncultured Ignavibacteria bacterium, assembly GCA_937944105.1. Taxonomy (GTDB): domain Bacteria; phylum Bacteroidota; class Ignavibacteria; order Ch128b; family Ch128b; genus Ch128b. The sequence continues at coordinate 8,460 of CALDZP010000010.1, read as the reverse complement.
TAATTTCAAAAGCTTTTTCGTCACCTTTGAAGTCTGGTATTAGTATTTCAACGGTACAATCAGGAGAAGTTTCGTTAATCAAACGAACAGTTTCAGCAAAAATGAAGGCACCCCCATCTTTTAATTCATCACGGTTAACTGAGGTAATAACACAATGCCTTAAACCAAGTTTTGCAACAGCTTCTGCAACTCTCCTCGGTTCATCTAAATCAAGTGAAGTTGGCATTCCCATTTTAACAGCACAAAAACCACAACTTCTTGTACATACATCTCCAAGGATCATAAAAGTTGCGGTCCTGTGATTCCAACACTCGGAAATATTTGGACAATGAGCCTCTTCACAAACTGTATTCAAATTATGTTCTCTCATCAAACGATGTACATCACTATAATTTTGTCCAATTGGGAGTTTGACTTTCAACCATGGCGGTCTATGAGTCAAGACTCCTTCTTTTTCTGCTTCCTCTTTGTATTTTCTCTGATATGAATTTATTTTCAATTTTTATTCACCTTCAAATGATTCAAGTAATTCCCTTATACGCTTCATAAATTTTCCAGCGAGCGCACCATCAATTAAGCGATGATCATGACAAAGTGAAATATACATCATATGTCTAATAGCAATTGTATCCTGCCCATCAACTTCAACTACAACAGGCTTTTTTGTCACTGCGCCAACTCCCAGTATTGCAACTTCTGGTTGATTAATTATTGGATTTCCAAATAGTGTTCCATATAAACCATAATTGGTGATAGTGAATGTTGAATCTTTCACTTCATCTGGTAACAGTTTCTTACTTCTTGCTCTTGTTGCAAGATCATAAATAGCTTTTGCCAATCCAGTAATATTTTTTTCATCGGCATTTTTAATTACTGGAACGATTAATCCCATTGGTTCAAGCGCAACTGCTACTCCAATATTTATGTAATTTTTCAAGACTACATTGGTTCCTTCAATTGATGAATTTATATAGGGGAACTCTTTCAATGCTTTGACAACTGCATCAACTATAAAAGGAAGATAAGTTAACTTAATTCCTTCTCTTTCAAGAAATGAATCTTTATTCTTCTGGATATAGTTGTGAATTTTTGTCATATCAACTTCTTGAATTCCAACTACATGAACAGAAGTATCACGACTTTTTACCATATGTTCCATAATCAATTGGCGCATGTGATCCATTGGTTCAATCTTAATTTTTTCACCAGGAGTAAATTGAACTTTCTCGACTTTTTCTTCAACTACTTTTGTAATTTTTGGTGCTTCTGCTTTTCTTGTTGTAACGATTTTTCCAGCTTTTTTTTGTTCTATGTAATTCAGAATGTCTTTTTTCGTAACCCTACCACCAAGTCCAGTCCCCTCAATTGATTCAAGTTCCTCCATTGAAACTTTTTCTTCCTGAGCAATCTTAAGAACCAGCGGCGAGTAGAATTTTGATTTTTCTGTTTTTTCTTTCTTTTCTACAATCTCAGTCATAGGAGGAGTTGATTCAGCTTGTTTTGTTTCAACTGATTGTTTTTCCTCTTCCCTTGAAATTTTCAGAACATAACCGGTAGGAGAAATTCTTGCAACAACAACGCCAACATCAACAGTTTCTTGTTCATTAACAAGGATTTCAGCAAGAACACCTTCTGCGGGAGAGGGAACTTCTGTATCAACTTTATCAGTACTAATTTCGAATAAAGTTTCATCCTTTGCAATTTTATCACCTACTTTCTTATGCCATTTGATAATTGTTCCCTGTGTTACACTTTCACCCATTTTAGGCATTACTACATCAACTAAATCTTTTGATTCAGCTTTTACGTCTGGTTGAGTTGGCTTTACTTCAGATTTAATTGCTTCAGTTACATCAGTTTCAATTAAAGCTACAACTGTTCCCACAGGAACGGTCTCTTGCTCAAAAACTTTTATTTCCGAAAGAACACCTGATGCAGGTGAAGGTATTTCAGTATCCACTTTATCGGTACTTATCTCAAAAATAATTTCATCTTTATCAACTTTATCACCAACTTTTTTATGCCATTTGATGATTGTACCTTCATTCACACTTTCGCCCATTTTAGGCATTACTACTTCAACTTTCATTTTTCCTCCATTAAAATTCCATTAATTCTTGAATTGCTTTTTTGATTTTTTCCTTATTTGGCAGAACAAAGTTTTCTAAATTTGGATGGTATGGTATATGAGTATCATGAGCAGCAAGCCTTTTAATTGGTCCATCGAGATATTGAAAACAATTGTCAGAAATTAAAGCAGCAATTTCAGCACCAAATCCAGCTGTTAATGTATCTTCATGAACAATTAAAACTTTACCAGTTTTTTTCACACTATTGAAAATTGTTTCTTTATCTAGAGGAATGATTGTCCTGATATCGATTATCTCAATTGAATAATCTTTAAGTTCACTTACGGCTTTAATGGATTCATGAACCATCATTCCCCAGGTGACAATCGTTAAATCATTACCTTCCCGTTTAATTGATGCTTTACCAAATGGAATCATATAATCAATATCCGGTTCAGGGGAAACAGCAAAAGTCTGTCGGTAAAGACCTTTGTGTTCTAAAAATAAAACCGGATCATCCATATGTATAGCAGTTTTTAATAAACCTTTTGCATCAGCAGCATTTGAAGGATACACAATATAAAGTCCAGGGCAATGACTAAAAAATCCTTCAATATTTTGACTGTGATATAATCCACCATGAATGAAACCACCACAAGCAGTCCTTATAACTACAGGTGCAGACCAATTTCCATTTGATCGATATCGAATTGTTGCAAGTTCATCTCTAATTTGTTGCATAGCTGGCCAGATGTAATCAGCAAATTGTATTTCAACAACTGGTTTTAATCCACGCAAAGCCATCCCTATTGCAACACCAACAATACTTGCTTCTGCAAGTGGCGAATTAAACACTCGTTCTTTACCAAATCTTGTCGATAAGCCTTTTGTTGCAGTGAAAACGCCACCTTTGTCATCAGCCACATCTTCACCGAAAATGTACATATTCGGATGTCTTTCCATTTCTTCTTTAAGAGCGTGGTTTATTGCATCAACCATCACAATAGGTTTTCCTGGGTTATCATTTTTCTCATAAATAATATCTTTTCTATTAATTGAATCAGAAAATACATGTAATAAAGCACTTTCAGGTTTAGGATCTGGAGCAGTCTCTGCCCAGGCTGCAGCTTCTTCAACTCTATCGTGAACTTCTTTTTCTAATTCTTTATAAGCAAGTTCAGTTAAAACTCCTTTATCAATTAAAAGATTTTTGAATCTAATGATTGGATCTTTTTGCTTATCCATTTCTAATTCTTGAGGTGAACGATATTTTCGATGATCATCAGAAGAAGAATGAGGGAGTAACCTAACAACATCTGCTTCAATCAAAACCGGTCCCTGTCCACTTCTTGCATGCTTGACCGCGCTTACTGCGGCTACATTAGATTCAAGGAAGTTTGTTCCATCAACTTTTAATCTTAAAAGATTTTTGTAGCCTTTGGTCATTTCATAAATTGAACCACCTTCTCCAGCAGTTTGATTATAAACAGGAACTGAAATTGCCCACCGATTATTTTCAATTAAAAAAATAACTGGTAATTTTTCCCTTGCAGCCCAATTTACAGCCTCATGAAATTCTCCTTCGCTTGTAGCACCTTCACCAGAGGAGACGACGGTCACTTCATCATTTCCAAGCTTTACAGAAGCGAGAGCACAACCAACAGCTTGAAGATACTGAGAACCCGTCGGAGAGGATTGAGTTGGAATATTCAAAGTTTTAGAACCATAATGACCAGGCATCTGTCTACCACCAGTAAAAGGATCGTCTGCCTTTCCAAGTGAATGTAAAAAAACTTCTTCAGGTTTTATTCCAAGTGTTAATGAAAATGCAAGACCACGGTAGTATGGGAATGCCCAATCATAACCAGGTTTTAATGCTCGAGCCATAGCAACTTGAATGGCTTCATGACCTGCACATCCAATGTGAAAAAACACTTTACCCTGTTTTAACATTCTTAAAATTTTTTCATCAATTGCTCGAGAAAGCACCATAAACCTTAGTACTGATATCAATTCTTCTTTTGTCATACCACCAGCAATTTCCTTGCGACCGGTTGGTTTTTTATTAACAATTTTTTCATCTCTATTTGAAGACATTAAACACCCTCCGTAATTTTTTCTAAAGTATCACCTATATATTTCTCAATCGATATATATTCTTCAAAAATTTCATAATTAAAAACTTGCATGAATTTCTGAATTAGTATTTGTTTGACGTCATCGATTGATATTTTTCTATTCAATATTTTTTGTAAGGAAGTTACTCCCTTATCCTTTATACCACATGGAATAATTTTTTGAAAATAATCAAGAACAGTATTAACATTAAAAGCAAAACCATGCATCGTAATCCATCTTGATACTTTGATACCAATTGCAGCAATTTTTTCATCATTTACCCATACCCCGGTAAGTCCAGGAATTCTATAACCTTCAACATTAAATTCACCAAGAGTTTGAATTATCACTTCTTCTAAATTTCGTAAATATTTATGAAGATCCTTATATAGTTCATCAAGTTTAATTATAGGATAACCGACTATCTGTCCGGGACCATGGTAAGTTATATCACCGCCACGATCTATTTCAAACAATTCTATTCCTTCATCTTTTAATTGACGTGGATTTAATAAAAGATGTTCAAGTTTCGCAGTTTTGCCAAGAGTAAAAACATGATTGTGTTCAAGCAAGATTAGAACATCGCTTATCTGATTTTTTAGTCTGAGATCAAATAAACGATATTGATAATCCCAGATAGTTTTATAAGGTTCAATTCCTAAATTAATAACTTTTAAATCTCTAGGCATTATCAAAAATAAAATTTATAAATATCCATTTTCTAATTAAGTTTAACACAGTTAATAGTAATTAAAGTTCATATTAAGATTATAAATGAATAGCTTCTCCCATTGCATTTGCAGCAGCTTCCATAATTGCTTCAGAGAGAGTTGGATGAGCATGAATAGTTTTAAATATTGTTTCAGCAACTGCTTCATGAGATTTTGCTATTCCAAGTTCAGCAATTAATTCTGTGGCATTCTCTCCAATTATATGAGCACCGAGGAGTTCGCCATATTTCGCATCGAAAATTAACTTAACAAAACCGACATTTTCACCAACTGCCAAAGATTTGCCATGACTTCTGAATGGATACTTTCCAACTTTAATTTCGAACCCAGATTCACGAGCCTTCTTTTCGGTTAATCCTAAACTTGCAACCTGAGGCTGACAGTAAGTACACCCAGGAATGTTGGAATAATCAACTCCAGGATGATTTAATCCAGCTATTTGTTCCACGCAAGCAATTCCTTCAGCAGATGCAACATGAGCAAGCCATGGAGGACCAATTACATCACCAATTGCATAGATATTTGGTATATTGGTCCGATATGTTTTTCTATCAACTACTATGAAAGATTTTTCTGTTTTAATTCCAAGATTTTCAAGTCCAATATTTTCGATATTACCTTGTACTCCAATTGCTACCAGTGCAATTTCGGCTCTTAGAGTTTCTTCTTTTCCATTAGAATCAACTTTAACTTCCACACCGTCTTTAGTTTTCTGAGCAGAAAGCACTTTGGTATTGGTTAAAATTCTTATTCCATTTTTTGTAAATTCTTTTTCAAGAGTTTTTGAGACTTCTTCATCCTCAACAGGTAAAATTTGAGGCATCATTTCAACAAGAGTAATTTTTGTGCCGAGTTCATTGTAAAAATATGCGAATTCAACACCAATTGCCCCAGCACCAATAATTATCATATCAGATGGTTGCTTTTCGAGAGTCATTGCTTCTGAACTTGTAATAATTGATTTTCTGTCAATTTCAATTCCAGGAATTTGTCTTGAACGCGCTCCAGTTGCAATAATTATGTTTTTAGCTTTAACAAATGATTTATTACCTGATGAATCTATAACTTCTATAGTATTTTTATCCAGCAACTTACCAAAACCATCATAACGATCTATATTATTTTTTCGCATTAAAAATTCAACACCTTTAACTATTCTTGAAGATACATCCCGACTTCTTTTGATAATTTTTGAGAAATCGACCGAATATTCTTTAATATTTATACCGAATTCAGAAGCTTTTTTAATATTATGAAGAACTTCGGCGTTTTTTAATAATGCTTTTGTGGGAATACATCCCCAGTTCAGGCAAATTCCGCCGAGTTTATCTTTCTCTATAATGGCTGTTTTAAATTTTAATTGCGCTGAACGAATGGCGGCAACATAACCACCTGGCCCGCCGCCTAAAACTGCTATATCATAAATCTGTTCTGTCATATTTTTCACTTTTTCCTTTAATTTAAGTATAGTATTTAGTTTTTTCAATGAAAGTATTTTGGTGTTGACAAGTTAATAATAAGATGATAGAAATTAAAAAAGGTTTGAAAAAGTTATTGTATCAAAATGAAAGGGTAATTATTCAAATTTAGTTGAAGTTAAAGAGTTTGCTTATTCCTTAAACTTGGAACCTTAAACCTTATCTTTTCATTATTTATCACTAAATTGCCTGGATTCTCACTCCATCTCTGATATTCTCCATCTCTTTGATATTTCTTCCCTCCTCTCTCTTCTATCTCTTTTATTAATGAGTTAACAAATGGAACTAAAAAATGTTCATAAAAAACACTGGCCATATTATCTAAGTAGTTCTTTGTTAAATTACTTATGTATGACATTGTTAAATATTTCTTATTTTTACTAATAAGAGTTCCCTTTCAATTTTTTCTTTAATTTCTTTTCAAATTTAATGAAAGGAAACTCTTCCCTTTTTAATACTTCAACTAAAAATGAATATACACTTGCTTTTTCTAAAAATTTTACTTTCTTAATATCATCTTTTTAATGCAAACTTGTTTATTATTCAAAGTAACCCTGTAAGAATAAAAACCACTTGGTAACCCTCTTGCATCCCATCGCATCGTTTTATTAGAACCAGCAGACATGTAACCATCATAAAGTATTGCAACCTTTTCCCCAAGAAAATTGAAAACCTCAACTTTAATGTTTCCATCTTCAGGTAAATCAAATCTAATTTCAGTCTCGGGGTTAAAAGGATTTGGATAATTCTGATAAACTACAAATTTTTTAATAACATAACTTTCATCAACAATTTTCGTTATTGGACTAACTTTTAAATTTACTAATCTTATGGTGTTCCCATGTCCGTTTACAGTATTCTCAAAGTTTAATGTATCAATGTACTCCCCAGCTAATAAACTATCTGCTTTACTGGTAATAAATACAACGACGTTTATTTGCTGACCAGGTGAAAGTGTACCTGATGTAGAACTTAAACTTATCCATGACTGAGATTTTGTTACACTCCAGTTTATGCTACTTCCACCAGTGTTTGATAATATATATGTTTTACTCGAAGGTGAAAATGGCCCACCTTGATTACCCGAAGAATTAAAATCATCTGAAGGTGAAACTGAAAGTACGCCAGGTAATGCATTCACTGTTAAATTAACTGCCCTAATTGTATTCCCATTACCATTAGTCGTATTGGTAAAACTTACATTATCAGAATAAAAACCAGGTGATAAATTATTAGCACTACTATTAATAGATACAACAACTGTTGTTGTTGAACCAGGTGAAAGTGTCCCCGATGTAGAACTTAAACTTATCCATGACTGAGACTTTGTTACACTCCAGTTTATGCTACTTCCACCAGTGTTTGATAATGTATATGTTTTACTCGAAGGTGAAAATGGCCCACCTTGATTACCCGAAGAATTAAAATCATCTGAAGGTGAAACTGAAAGTACGCCAGCAGACGATACAGTAAAAGCTTGATTTACAATTAATGAACTTACAAGATAATCGTATGGATACCCATCAATAATATTATTATTATTTTTATCATACCAAAGAGTAACCCATAAATCGTAAACACCAGCCATTATATTACTAGAAACTCTGAAAAAACGAGAAACATTATTTGTCCCGTAAGGTATATTTACCTTTTTATCATTAGGTGAATCCGAAATCCAATTAGAAGACCCTGATAACTTTATAGATGCACCAAGCATTAGTGATGTATTGCCTGTAGATGTTACTGAATAATAAATAGTAAAAGTACTTCCTGGATTAACATTACTAGGGGAAGTGAAGGAATTAATTACAGTTGTTTTTATTGCTTGTGTAAGTTGATAATTAGGATAATAATGACTTAGAATCTGCTGCCAATTCTTCTTCCCATAACCATGCGATACACCTAGTTGACAAGGAGCTGAGCTAAGTACTTTTGTACCAGTTGCCCATCTAATTGAGCCCCACTGACAAAGTCCCCTTCCATGACCAAATTTTGCTTGACCCAAGCATACAGGATCATATATACAAGGCCATGTGGTTCCCGTTCCACTATAACCATCACCGC
>CALDZP010000009.1 GCA_937944105.1 uncultured Ignavibacteria bacterium | reverse complement strand
TCTTACTTTTCTGAATATAGATAGAATTTCCTCTTCTGTACCTTTTGCTTCTGCGGGATCTTCAAATCCAATATGTAATTGTTTACCTACTTCTCCCGTAAATACCGGACATGATTCCTTTGCATTATCACAAACAGTAATCACATAATCGAAAGATTCATTTAAGAATTTCTCTACAGATTTTGGATAGTTTCCCGAAATATCAATGCCAACTTCTTTCATCACTTGTATGGCTTTTGGGTGAACTTGAGTTGCCGGATTTGTACCAGCAGAATAAACTTCAAGATTATTATCAAATGATTTTAAGAATCCTTCTGCCATTTGACTCCGGCAGCTATTACCTGTGCAAAGTATTAAAATTTTCGTTTTCATTACATTCCTATTTATTTGTTAACAATTGCATAATGAGTTTCACAGAACTAACAGTTTTTAAGATTACAAATCAATACTTTCTTAAGGGATAAAGCGTATTAATCAAATTTTTAAAAGATTGAACGAATATTAAATTTTATTTAACAACTTGAAGGCGATGCAAGTCTTGCAAAATCCATTGATATTTCACTGCTGATTACGTTATTTATTTTTCTTAAAATCGCCTCTAATTTTTCCTGTTTTTCTAATAAATTTACTGTTAAATGATTGTTCTGAAATTTAGTTGCAATTTGTCTTAATTCAAGAATTTCTGATTGAGTTAATGTACCTTCATATTGTTTTCTTTGAAATTCTTCTGAAAGCAAAAAGTATCTTTCTCTAAGACTTTTTAACTCTTCATCATTTTCATATTTCTCAAGAGCTTCTAGAAATTCTTTTGTTTCCGGTAAAGACTGAATTGCATCGATTAAATTATCTGCTTTTTTCTGTATTAATGAATCTAACATTTTTTTCTCTCAAGTTATTTTTTGTTAATAAAATTCTTTTAATAATTAAATAAGTTAACCGCAACAACCACCAGCAGGTTTTGCGAGTTTGGCAAAATTAAATTTTAGTTTTTCACTTAAATATTCATTTAGTTCTACATAAAAAGCAATTAAATCTTCCTGAGCCGAAAAAAATTTATTTAGGGTGCTATTTTGTCTTGCTATATTTTTTGCGTTTTCAAATTTTCTTTCATCTTCAGGAGTTAATCCACCCCATCTAGCAATTTTCTGGTAATCTGACAATGCTTTATTATAAATCCTTGCTGCTTCTTTAGCAGATTCATCATTGCGAAATTCTTCCCTCGCTTGAAGGTAATTTTTATATGCAGCAGAATTTAAGATTGCAAGACTAAATTCATGTGCAGCCTCAAATAATTTTGTCATTTCCTTTGAATATTTAGTTGAATTCATTGTAATTTAATCCTATAATTTTTTATACTTTAATTTTCTGTTTAAATAAAATTTCAGATGCCCTGTTGATCATTTCCATACCTTTTATTTCTTTTTCCATCAGAGACATAATAACAACTGGTAATTGAAATTTTTGTCTAATTTCATTCAGATATTTTTCCTGCATCTTTCTTCTTTTGATAAAGAATTCATTTGTACAGTATTCCGGCTCAAGCACTTGATTAGCAACAACAAACTGCGTTTGAATTCCTGCACTTTTCAAATCGAGCATTGCTCTGTATGCTTCAATTACCGGAGTGGATTCAGGATAAACAACAAAAGAGAAGATTGATTGTTCAGGATTTTTCATTCTTTCAATTACTTTTTCAAATCGCTTCTGCGTAACTGATTTTGCTTCCAGACTTTTTTCATTTGTGGTTACCATCAGACTAATCTGTTCACTGTAATCAAAAGGCAGTTCAAGTAATCGCAAAGTGTGTCCGGTGGGTGCAGTATCGAAAACCACATAATCATAATCATCGCTCTCCACATAACTCATAAACTTATCAAATGCTGCCATCTCTTCTGTACAGGGAGATTCAAGTTCTTCTTTAATGGCGATCAACATATCTTCTGAATATTTTTGTTTTGCATCTTCTAAAATTCTGTGCTTGTACTCTTCAGTTGCTTTTTCCTGATCAACTATAACAGACCAAAGATTATCTACTCCTTCAACTTTCTGAATTTTGTCAGTGATTTTTTGTTCAAGCACTTCTCCAATATGTGAAGCCGGATCGGTTGTAAGCAATAATGTTTTATATCCTTCTTTAGCAAATTTGAATGCTGTTATTACCGAGATTACAGTTTTGCCGACTCCACCTTTACCTGTAAAGAAGATAGTTTTTGTTTTTCCGTTAGGAGCAATGATTTCATCAATCGAGTCTGGAATAAATTTATCAAATTCAACTTTGGATAAATCGCCGTTGCCAACTGTATAAGTCTGTCTATCTGAATTATTAAATAAATCTTTTTCAATATTTAATAATCTTTCAACTCCTTTGATCTCACCATCGCGCTGATACATCTTCCTAATCTTGACAGGAAAATCAGATTCAATAATTTTGATATACTTTTGCTGCATCTCAAATCTGCTTTTGAAGAAAGGATGTTCGCAAACTTCTTCCGGCAGAATTCCATTAATGATCAGTTCAATATTTTTAACACCAATTGTTTTTAATTCAGCAGATGATCTCTTTGTTTCATAAACAGAAGTTTCTTCGGGCTGAAGTACGAAAATGAAAGTTGTTCGTTCGGCATCAGCAAGAAGTCTGGTTGCTTCATCATACTTAGCTTTATTTTCCTGAATAGATGCAACCGGACCAATGCAAGTATTTCCGCTGCCCTTTGCACTTTCTTCAATATGTTTACTCCAATCAACCGGTAGTTCGAGTAATCTTATTGTATGTCCGGTTGGTGCAGTATCAAAAATTACGACATCATAATGATCACCTTTGCCTTCTTTTTCTGCAAACATAAAATCAACGAAACGATCGAATGAAGCGATCTCGGTTGTGCAAGGTGAATTGAATTGCTCTTCAAGAACAGTCATTACACTTTCGGGCATAACTGC
>CALDZP010000008.1 GCA_937944105.1 uncultured Ignavibacteria bacterium | reverse complement strand
TAATCATCATAAACGGAATGACCTTTGACCATTCCGTTTTTAATTTTAAATTACAGAATTTCTAATTTTCATCCTGGAATTGTTTCATAATCTAAAAGCCACAATGTCATTCTAAATTCATTTCAGCATTAGTTTTTATTTATCAATAGACCCTGAAACAAGTTCAGGGTGACATTTCTCTAAAAGTCATTCCAAATTTATTTCGGAATCTTAAAACTCTAAAAATGTTATTTTAATTTTATTTCAATATCTTTTTTAACAATGGACCCTAAAACATGTTTAGGGTGACATTTCTCAAAAAGTCAATCCGAATTTATTTCGGAATCTAAAAACTCTCAAAATGTTATTTTAATTTTATTTCAATATCCTTTTTAACAAAAGACCCTGAAACAAGTTTAGAGTGACAATTTAATGAATCTTGAGGTCTAATAATATTAAACTACATTCGCAAATAAAACAAAAAAGCCCCGCACAAAAGTCGAGGCATTAATTAATTTTCAATTCAAATTAAAGTATGATGAATAATTTAATTCAAGTTTGTCTCAGTTTTCTTTAATTTTCTTTTTTTCTTTCCTTCAGAACCATAATAGTAATAATAATACTTGTAGTAATATCCATAACCATTAGTCATATTAAACCTGTTCAATATAACACCAACAAAACTATCACTTACAGATTTCAAAATGTTTATTGCCTCATTAAGTAAATCAATTCGTGTCTGGTTTATTGATGCAACTAAAACTGTAGCATCAACATAACTTGATAAAACACCTGCATCAGAAACAGAAATAGTTGGAGGTGAATCAATAATAATTACATCATACATATCTTTTAATCTTTCAAGTAATTCTTGCAGTGTTTTCGAAGATACTATTTCTGCTGGATTAGGTGCAATGGTACCTGCTGTAATAATATCAAGATTATTAACAAAAGTAGGCTTGATCATCTCATCAAAAGAAATATTAAGAAATAAATAATCAATTATTCCATTTGAGCGTTCAATACCAAAGATTCTATGTAATCTTGGTTTTCTAAGATCAAGATCTATGGCTAAAACTTTATTATTTGTTATTGCAAATGTCGCAGCAAGGTTTCCACAAACAAATGTTTTACCATCCTGAGGTGTTGGACTGGTAACAAGTATGCTTTTTATTTTTCTGTCCAACAATTTAGAAAATTGAAGCTTCATTTTAGTTGAAAGAAAAGCTTCAGTAGGTATAGAATCTGGACGGTTCACAACAATAACTTCATGCATCTCATCAAAATTTTCCTCAAATTCCCTTGCATCTGGAATCCAATTTAAAACATTTATTCCCCGCCGTTGAATATCCTCAGGGGTTTTAATAGTAACATCAAAATACTTTCTTGCAAAAATATAGCCCACCGCCAGACCCGCTCCAAGAATTAATCCGATAAAAATTATTAATGTTCTATTAGGTTTTGAAGGTTTTAAGGGTATAATTCCTGCATCAATCACCTGAACATTACTGGGAATGGATTTCTCTGAAATAACAGCTTCTTGATACTTTTCTTCAATTAAGAGATACAATTTTTCATTGCTCAATCTATCTCGTTCCAGTCGAGCAAATTCAATTGACTGCACTGGTAACTTACTGAACCTGGCTTCATAGCTTTTTACAACATCCTTCAATTGTGAAGCTTTTGCTTTTGCTGATTGAACTTCAAGATCGAGTTTGAGTACATCTATAGAAAGCTGTCGCAAATCAGCTGGTGTATAAGCAGTCAAATTTTGTTCAAGAGATGAAAGCCTCGAATTTAATTTCGCCTGAAGTTCTGATATAGCTCGATTGTATTGAATTACATTAGGATCATTTTCAGGATTTTTTATTTGTTGCTGAGCTATTACAACCTCTTTCTGAACCTCCAGCTTTGCTAGTTGTTCCTGTAAATTTTTAATATATGGTTCTGCAGAAAGGCCCTCTATGTACTTTGATATTTCTTTATCTTTAACAGCTAATTGCTTTTTAAATTCATCAAGTGCTCTTTGTTTGGCATTCGCTTCAATTTCTGCAGCTTTCATCTGAGATTCGAAATTTGAAAGTTGTTCAACAAGAGTTTTTGCTTGCTCATCAAGTGCAACCACATTATTTCTTTGCTGGAACTCACTAAGAGCATTTTCTATATTTTTCAAATCTCTAGATTTACTTTCTCTTTGCTGCTCAAGAAATTCTCTTGCAAGTGTATATCTTGTTCTATTAACCCTTAAATTATATTCATAATACGCATTAATAAAAGCATTAACCATCAATGCCGCTTCATAGGGTGAAGGAGAATCTGCCTTGAAAACAATTATATCAAGACCTCTTTTCTGCTCAAACTTGACATTTTTTTGTAGTTTCTTAATCAATTCTTCAAGTTCAGCGATTCCTAATTCTGGATGCTTTCGATCTTTAAGCAAAATAAAAAAATCATTATGTCTTTTTGATAATTCAAATGTATCCAAAATAGATTTAGCAGCTATTTCAGCTAATGTTCTACTTTTTAAAATTTCAAGTTCATTTGCAATAAATCTGTCACTACCAAATTCTTGAAATTGCTCGAATAAAGGACCTGTTAGTGGATTTGATTTAGGTATAGAAATTTTAATAGAACCTTCAGATGTATATACATCTCTCGCATTAATTGCATAAAAAACAGCCACAAGAAATGAAATTAAAAATATTGAAAGAACAGTCCATTTATGTTGAAAAAATATGATTAAGTAGTCTCGTAAATTCGATAAAGGTTTTTCTTCGTTAATATTAGAATTATTATTAAAAATATTACCGTCCATTTTTATTCCTATTTTTTAAGTACTACTAATACAAATGTTAATATTGAAACTAGTGTTGAAGTAACAGTAGCAGTAATTGAAATATAATCTCTTAAATACAACCTCGGTTCACCTGGTATAACTATAATATCCCCGGCTTTGAGTTGTGGTAAATTCTGAACATCTGTGATAAATTTTTCCTTAAACATTAAATCTTCCATATTAAATTTCATAAATTCTGTTCCTCCTGATTGCGAAGTTCTGTAAAGTCTTACATCATGAAGATGAGCATCAGGTATTGGGCCTCCAGCATATGAAATTAAATCAATAATTTTAGATTGTTCGGGTACATAATATTTTCCAGGGTATCGTACATATCCCCAGATATTAACCATAATATTGACATATCGGGGGTCACTGTAATCATAAAAACCACCTTGT
>CALDZP010000007.1 GCA_937944105.1 uncultured Ignavibacteria bacterium | reverse complement strand
TTCAGGATGACGGGTTGAGATGAATTTTAGATTCCGAAACAAGTTCGGAATGACTATTTGACTGTAGATCCTGCAACGAGTTCAGGATGACGCTAGAGGATGTTCTTTAGATCCTGAAATAAATTCAGGATGACACTAAAGTATATTCTTTAGATTCTGAAACGAGTTCAGAATGACACTCGAAGTAGTTTTTTAGATCCTGAAATAAATTCAGGATGATAGTTGAGAGGGATTTTAGATTCTGAAACGAGTTCGGAGTGACACTTTGGCAATTAATGTTTATTTTTAAATACATTATTTTTGAAAAAAAAGAGTTTAATTATGCGTTGGTTCTTAAGATCAAAAATTCACAAAGCAAGAGTAACAGAAGCAAATGTAGATTACATTGGTAGCATTACAATTGATGAAGATTTAATTGAAAAAGCAGGATTATTACCTGGTGAAAAAGTCCTTGTGGTAAGTAATACAAGTGGAGAAAGACTGGAAACTTATGTAATACCAGGTGAAAGAGGTTCAGGAATGATATGTATGAATGGTGCAGCAGCACATGTTATAAAGAAAGGTGAAGAAATTATTATCATGGGATTTGAACTCTCGGATAAACCAATAGAAGCAAATAATATTCTCGTTGATGAAAATAATCGATTTGTAAAGTATCTTTAATTAAAACAATTGAATGGTTAGGGTTTGTTATTGCTAATTTTAATTCGGATAATAATTATGATACAAGATCAAGATATCTATTATTAACTAATTTGCATTGATTGATAAATATTAATTTCATTAAATAATTTAAGTTTTTATCTTTGTGATAGTTGATTTAAAAAAATGATAATAATATGAAAAGAAATATTTTATCCTTACTTATAATTTTATTCACTTCATGCACAGCGTTTTCACAATTTTCAATAAAAGATACAACATGGAATGACAATTCTGTTGATTCATCACTGACAACAGCAATTGATTGGAAAACAGAACGTGGGAAACTTTTATTGCAAACAGGTGAAAATGAAAACTTAGCAAGAAACAAATTTGCTTACATAGTTTATAAAAGCAGAATTTTACCACCTGATACAGGTGCAAGGAATGCTCTTAAATTAATTGATGGAAAATTCTTTTCACCTTCTTATGTTCAGATTCTTTCATTAAATGCTGGACCTGGTGGTGAAGGAACTTATATAGTTATTGATTTGCAGGCTGTTAGAGCAGTAAACCGAGTTAGGATCTGGCAACTTGGGTTTTATCCTGGAGGACCTACAAATATTCCTACCAACCTTAGAGTTAGAGCTTATACAATATATGGTGGACTTGATACTTTATCTATGGAAAAGTTGGTTCAAGTTCCGGAAAACACTCTTGGGGTTACTGATGATTATTTTGAACGAGTTGTGGAAATAAGATTTCTTAAAATTACAATTGATGTAATTGATCAGGTTCAAAGTACTGTAATTTCGGAGATAGAAGTTTTTGGAAAAGGTTATTTGCCCGAAGGTTATTTCACTTCAAATGTTAAAGATGCTGGTCAACCAGTAAACTGGTATAAAATAAATTGGAAAGCAGAGCAACCGGAAGGAACTCAGATTTCATTTAAAATGAGAACTGGTAATACTCCCAAACCTGATTCAACATGGAGTGATTGGTCCGAAGATTCAACTACAATTAGTGGTGCTCAATTACCAGTTTATGAACCGAGAAGGTATATGCAATATCAAGTTAGATTAGGTACATTAACTTTACTTACTCCGAAAATCGAAGAGGTAGAAGTTTTTTACGACAAAACATTAATTGCTCAAAGTACTGATGCTTCAATAGAACCTCAATATTCACCGATTCTTCAGGAGAATAATTTTACTTATAAAATAGAAATACAAAAAAGTGCAAATGATTTTCCGATTGATACGATCACAATTTTTACTCCAACACCAACTCAATTACTTGGTGTAAAATTAAACGGAAATCCAATAACTTACTCGTCCATTATTTATTCCAATAAAATTATAATAATACCACAAAATCCAATTACAACGACATCGACATTTGAAGCATTATTAAGATGTACTCCATTTCTTGGAGTCAATCGATTTGTTTCTTACTTACACAGTAAACAAAGTGCAGATAATCCTCAGAGGGTCGATACAAAAAAATCTGGTGGGATTGAGAGCTGGAGCGTTCTGACGACTGGTGTTCCTCCCAGATTAATAATTGATTTTAAGGCAGAACCAAATCCATTTACTCCAAACGGAGATGGTTTAAATGATAAAACATCTCTTACATTTTTCTTAGCGAATATAGCTGAACCAAAAAATTTAGTTGGTGGAGAATTAAGGAAATTAAGGATACACGTTTATGATCTTCAAGGTAGATTGATAAGAGAGATTTATAACTCTGAATCGGGAGCAGCTGCTTTTATAGCACAAAATTCATTTGAATGGGATGGTAAAGATCAGAAGGGAAAAATGGTAAAGCCAGGTCCATATATTGTGCAGGTCATTGTAGAAGCTGATACAAAAACAGAACAGGTCGCAAAAATTGTAACAGTAGTTTATTAATTTTTGAGGTAAAAGTGAATAAAATATTGTTTTTCTTAATTTTAGCTTCATCAATTTTAATGGCTGGTGGATTCGATAATTTAGGATATCACAGTAGAGTGATAGCATTAGGAGGAGCCTATACTGGTGTTGGAGATGCTTCATACACCGTTTTTTATAATCCTGCTGGTTTAATTAATATTGATAAATTTGAGATAGCTTCTACTTACAACCAGTTATATAGTGGTCTTGACGATCAATTGTACTTTTTAATTTTTTCATCTACTATTCCTTTATTTAATTTTGGTCGATTTGGTGCTGGTATAACTCATTTGAAAGCTGGTGCATGGCAAGAAAATACGCTAATTTTAAGTTATGCTAAGGACATTGGAAATTTAGGGATTGGAGGAAGCTTTAAATTATTAAGATGGGGAGCACAAGCTGCACCCGGTGAAACAAATCAAAGTTATATTGGCTATACATTTGATGCAGGATTGTTTTATAAAATAGAGCAAGTATTTGGTTCGGGAGTCTTAAAATTTGGAGCGGTAGTTCAAGATCTTACACAACCAAGTATTGCAGTAAATGGTTCTGATGATGCCAGATTACCAATGAAATTAACAGCTGGTATTTCTTATTATTCAACAATTTATGACTATTTATTTGCATTAGATTTGACAAAAGAAAATGAAAACTTTATTCTAAGGGCAGGCTCAGAATTTCTTGGATTAAAAACAAAAACATTTGGAATTGAATCGGGATTATATTTGAGAGGTGGATATAATGGGCTTATTAATAATACTCCTTTTAAACAAAGTGCTTTGAATGGTGGATTTGGTGTATTCATTAATAAATTAAAAATTGATTATGCTTATGTAACCAATCTTCAAATTGTTGGTTTTGGGGATAGTCATAAAATTTCCTTTACCTATCAATTTTAATACTTGAAACTCGCTGGAGGTTAAAGTGAAAAGAATATTTACTTTGATGATTTTATTTAGCCTTATTACAAATATTAAAGCGCAATTTATTTCAAATCTTGGCAAGGAAGAAGAAAAATATATAAATCTTTCTGGAAGGAATTACGAAAACTACAGCTCTAAAATTGAGAAGAAAAAGTTTTTTGATAATTTTGGTAATTTCTTAATTGAGGGTTATCCTGTAATTGAGTTTAATGAGCAACAGAAGCAAGCAATCGATCAGAACATTCCTGGTGGTCAAAGTAATTTCTTAAAATCGAGGTACTATGAAAATTATTTTAGCAATTTAGTCATTGGAAATGATAGCTACGGCGGATTTACAACCAGATTAATGGTTGGTGATGCGATAAGAACAAAATTTACAAGCCTTACTTTAGATAAAGCAAGATTTAATGGAATTCGATGGGATGGAGCGACTGCTAAGAATCGTGGAACGATTTTGCTTTCAAGAATTAGTGATCCAATTAGATTTAGATTCGATCAGGGCTTTTATTCGGATGGTGTTAGAAGAATTAGAGATTGGACACAATATTTACTTGGTGGACATTTTGAAACTGATATTGGTGATATTTTAACTGTTGGAATAACTTATATTAATCAACATCAGAGAAGAGCAAGTATTGATTCGAGAGAATCGTCAATTAAGGGTGTAGTTTCAAATGCAATTCCAAGGGTTATTTTTATTAGAATCAGCGATGATAGCCCGGGTGATCTATCGGGACCAATTTTATTTCAGCCACCAACCGTAATAATAAATGGAGTAGCTCGACCAATTAAAAATATTCATGGAAGTGTTCCAAGTTCTGGTGCAACCACCTTAAACGATCCCATTCAATATTGGGTATTTAAAAATTTCTGGATCAATGCTAAAGATTTTTTTGCTGGTGCAGATACGACAAGTTTTACAAGATATATAAATTATCGTGATCGTTATTCTACTTTTCCACCAACTTATCCAGTTAAAATTGGCAGTAGAGATGGTGAGAATATAACTTATGCATTTGTAATTCCCGAAGGTGCAACATCGGTTCAATTTCAACTTGTTCTTGCAAATGATTACAGGATTGATATTGCGCATGACTGGTTGAATAGACTTGATGAATATACAGGCGATGCAAGATTTCAATCTCATACTGATCCTGATTTATATGCAACACCAACTCCTTTTAGGACAATTCGACGAGCCGAAGGAAATGTAACAGATGCATCAAACAAACAAATTGTTACTTTTTCTTATGGACTTGTGACAGGAATGGAAGTTTATGGATTTAATTTTACTTTTAATTGGAAAGGTTTTGAAATTGAAGGTGAGTTTAACAGAAGTGTTGAACATTTCAAATATCCAATAATTCGTGACAGAAGGTTTACTGGTAAATCAGGCGAAGAGCAGGATGTTATTGGTCAAGCCTGGTTTCTAAGAGGAAAGAAAAAGTTAGGGCGATTGACATTAGGTGGTGAAATTTATCGAATCGATGGAACATACACTACTGCTTTGAATATTTATACTCTCGAAAATAGTTTTTACAGTTCACCATCAGATAATTTAATACCAAATCCAATTTTCCCTGATTTTCTTGGTTATGATGTATCAAGCAGTGGTGCAATAATTCCTGGTGGTGCTTATTATGCTTTAGTAGATGATAATGACGATAACGATCGATGGGAAGATGGATTTTATCATTATAATGTTTTCACTACAGATTCTCGTGGTAAGAATAGAGATGTTCTGAACAAAGTAGGTGATTTCTTCTTATTGGGTTATCGACAGAATACAAATGAACTTGTAAGTTTAGCTACTATATTGAGGAGGCCAGATACTGGAATTTTTCCTGGCAAAGATCGTGATCGAGATGGAATTCCTGATGATGATAAAAATGCTGATGGTATTCCTGATTATGCTCAAGACTTTTTAACTTTCTATTCCGATCCACCAAGTCTTGATTATGGTGATGATTGGAATAATAATGATGTTATTGATGAACAGGAGAATGACATTTTACCTGATTATCCTTATACACCTGACCAGAAAGGCTATCATTTATTTACCACTTTAGAATTGATTAAAAATTTAAATTTAGGTTTTGGACTTTTAAGAGAAGAAGGTTTATTAAAAGGTGGTAAAAATTATGTTAACTATTTCAAGTTAACTTACTATACAGAAACTCCGAAATTTGGGTCATTAAGGATTTTTTATGTACTGAAACAAGTTAAAGACAATATTCCAAATGATTGTTATCAATTTCCAGGGGTTATTACCACAGCTGATCCTTTCCCTGATTATGTTCTTGATCCACTTCTTTATAAAAATAGTCTTGTTAATAATTTATATATTGGAACAAGTTATACACAAATTCCAGGTCTTAGAATTGAAAACAATTTAAGATTACAATTAAATCGTCAATTTCCTCAGGGAAATAGATTGCTTGCATTTGCAAATGAAAGCAGATTATTAAATGATCAGGTTGAAGGTAAAATATCTTTCTTTGGAATGGTCAATAAAATTGAGTATGAGTTTTCATTTCTAAATAATTTATTGAAAGTTACACCACAATTTAAAATTAGGACCGAAAAATCATCTAAGTTTACTGAAAATAGAGATGGAGAGAAGATAACGATAATAAACAAACATCTTCAAGAGACAATACCAATAATTAGAGTTGATTACAGGTTAACTCAGAATACTACATTACATTTTGGAATGCAAGGAATCACATTCTTAAAAGGTGTTTCTCCTTTAGCTTATAGAATAAGAAATCTCAAAGATAATTTTGAGAGTGAAGATCGAAGAACGGTTGCTTTTTCTGTGAGTAATAAATCTCAATATGCTGGGTATAACATAGTTATTGATTTTGGATATAAATATACAACGAGAGATTTCAAACGTGAAGAAGATAGATTTAAAGGACGAGAAGAATCAACTCTTTACTTCTCAATTTATACTGGTTTCTAATTGATTATGTGGAAGTTAATTGTATTTTTAGTTGCGACAGTTGCAAGTCTTTTTATTCCAACACCGCAGGAATTTAAGAATGCATTTCAAGCGGGACAGAATTATTTTGTTTCTCGGGATTATAAAAATGCGATCAGAATGTATGATTATATTCTTTATACTGAAAGCAAATTTGTTAATGAAGACTCAATTAAAGTAGGGATATTAAATAATGAGTTTATTATAAGCGTAAGAGCTGCTGCTACATATATGAAAGGGAATGCATTCAAGCAAATGGACAATCCCGATTCGGCTATTTATTATTTCAAATTAGTTTCTTTGAGAAAAGATGAACCAAAACTGGCAGCTTTAGCACAATTTCAGATTTATGACATTTACTATAAAATTGGTCGCTATGATGAAGCGATAGAAGAAGCTTTTAAGTTATTTATAAAGTTTCCAGGTGAAAAGAAATCTGAGCAGGCACTTTATGATGCCGCCTGGGCGTATCGAGAATTGAATAAACTTGATAGTTCAACTGTCATATTTGAGAAATTACTGATCAAATATCCAAATACAGAATATTATGCTCGTGCTTTGTATCAGATTGCTCAGAATTATTTTGATATGGGGAATTATAACGAGGCACTTAAGCACTGGCTTCATTTAATTGACAAATTCCAACCTGAAATATTTACTAAAACTGATTGGGAAAAGATTGAATTAAAAGCTGAAAAAGAGAGAAGATTATTTGAGGTTACAGAAGGAAGAGATGTTGAAACTACAGATCTTGAATTGGTTGCTAAAGCGTATATCAAAATTGGTGACTCATACAGGAAGCTTCGAAATTTTGAAGCGTCAATTTCTTATTACAGAAAAATTATTACTACTTTCACGCTTATACCGAGCTTACAGGAAGTTGCATGGATTAAAATTGCAGATTATACATTGGAAGAGAAAGGACTTGAAGAAGCAATTCATGTTTATCGTGATGCGATTGATTTGAATTTTGCAAATAAGAAGCTTCAAGCAAAACTCCAGTATAAAATTGCAGAGACATATCAGAATGCAAAAATGTTTAAGAAGGCAGCGGAAGAATATGATTTTTATATAAATAGTTATGAATCTGTTGCTGAAGCAATTGATTTTAGTGTCGATAAAGCAAAAATGGCTGTTATTCTTAATTATTATAATGGAAAAGATTTTAACAGAGCAATTGCGCACTGTGATTCCTTTATTTCAAAGTATGCTTATTCAGATTTAATTCCTTCAGTTTTTAATATCAAAGCATCAGCATTGAATTTTGCAGGAGATTATCAGGGAGCAAGAAAAACGCTGGAAGCTCTTATTTCAAATTTCCCGAAATCAGACGAAGTGGCAAGTGCAAAAGTTCAACTTGGATTTACTTTTTATAAGCTTGGTGATTATTCCTCAGCTCTTGAAGTTATCGATGAAGCCTTGAATAATTATAAAGATAAAATTGACAGAAATGAAGCATTTTATTATAAGTTGATTACTCTCGCAGACATGAAAAGATACGATGAGGCGATTGCGATTTTTGATAATATAAGTTTCTTATCACCTTATTTTCCTGGGGCTGTTAATAAAATCTCCAAAATTTATTCAGCTCGTTCAGAATTTGATAGTGGTGAAAAATTTTTGCAAAGTATTCTTGAGCTTGCAGAAAAGCAAAAAGATTCTGTTAATATCATTAATGATATTTATTTCAATTTTGCTGATCTATATATTAACAAAGGTGATTATAAACTTGCTCTGGAGTATTTGAACAAAATTTTATCTGATTCATCTCTATTTGATAAAAGAGAAACTTTCGCTTTACAGGTTCTATATGTAAAAGGTATAATTTCATATCAAGTGGAAAAATTTGAAGATGCAATTGTAGATCTGGAGAAAATTTTATCAAGTCAGACTTTTAAAAATATTTTTTCTCAGAATTTAGATAACGCATATGAAAAGCTTGCACTTTCGTATGCAAAAGTTGGAAATCTCGAAAAGGGAATTTCTATCTTTAATAATTTAATTAACCAAACTTCAGATGAAATTCAAAAAGGGAAGTATTATTCAATTCTATCAACAGTTTATTTCGAAGGCGGAAAGTATAAAGAAAGTATTGATTTTGCTAACAAATCACTGGCAGTTGCAGGAATTGATACTTCCATAATTATTACTAATTATATAAATCTTGCAAATAGTTATAAAGAACTTGGAGATTTGAAAAAATCTGGTGAATTGTTGTCTGAAGCGGCAAACAAATTTCCGAATGCTCCAGAAATCCAAGACATATTATTTCAGCTGGCAGCACTTTATTATGACAATCAAGAATACGAACAGGCTATCAAAGTGTTTAACAAATACTTGAGTCAATATCCAGAAGGTATTCATAAAAAAGATGCGATAATGTTCAGAGCTTATGCTCAGTATGAGATTGGAGATTGGCAAGGAGCTTATAACTCAATGAAAACTTTTGTATCGCTTTATCCACAAGATTTAAGATCGCCTGAGATGCAATATTATGCTGGTGAATGCATGTTTAACTTAAAAAAATTTGAACAAGCTATTCGGGAATATCAGTTAACTTACAGGCGTTATCCGAAATCTGATCTTGCTGCAGCCGCCATGTACAATGAAGGATGGTGTTATTACGAATTACAAAAACCTGAAAGTATGATAGAAACATTTAAAACATTAGCTCAAAGATATCCAAATAGTGAATACGCACCACACGGATTATTTACAATTGGGGATTATTATTATAACATAAAAGATTATCAAAATGCAGCAGTTTATTATTCGGAGTTAAAGAAGAGATTTCCAAATTATGAAAAAATACAAGAAGTTGATGAATTATTATATGATTTGAGTCAGATTAATTCTTACCTGGAGTATGAAAAAGCAATGAAATATTTTGATGAAAGGAATTATGAAAAAGCAATTGAAGAATTAATGAAAGTTCTAAAGAAATATCCAGATGCTAGTGTTGCTGTTGGATGTAGAGTTAATATCGCCGCTTCTTATGAAATGTTGAATAAGAAGAGGGAAGCAATTCAATGGTATAATGAAGTAATAAAATTATATGAAAACAGCAAAGATGAAAATGAACGAGCTGCTTATTTCTTTGCTAAAGAACATAAAGATTGGTTAGAAAATCAATAAAAATTTTTAATGGAGGAATAACCTTGGAAACATTGCTAATAATTCTGCAGGCTGAAAATACAATACAAAGCTGGTTAACCGAAAACTGGTTAGTTGAAATTTTAAATAAAGGTGGATGGTATATAATGTATCCACTTTTATTTTTTTCAATAGTATCGCTGGGAATTATAATTGAAAGACTTTATCGTTATTATTCAGTGCCAAAAGAGAATAAGGCTAATCAAATCTTAGATGAACTTCAGGATTTATTAAATAGGTTTGGTAGCGTTGAACCAATTATTCAGTGGTGTGAAAAAAATAAAGGTGTTCTTGGTTATGTTTTCTTGCAGATTTTGAAGAGATTTAATTTTCTAGTTGTGGAAAAAAGACCAATATTAGATATGAGAAACGAGTTGCTCGATACTGGTGATGAAGCAGCAGAAGAATATTTTGAGGAATTTTTGCCAGTAGTAAATACAATTGCGAGTGTGGCAACACTTCTTGGTTTGTTAGGAACTATTCTTGGAATGATTATGTCATTCGACGAGATTGCCAAAGGCGGTAAAGGTGATCCAGCAGTAGTTGCGGGTGGTATTTCAGTTGCTTTGATAACAACTGCTGGTGGTTTAATCGTGGCTATTCCATCAGTGATAGGTTATAGTTTTTTAAAACGAAGAGCGATGAAATTAGTTAAGTATGTTGAACCATTTACAAATCATTTTGTCAATTTGATTTTAAAAGATTTAGCAAGATTTTCAACTTACAAAGAAATGCTAAAGACTGCTTATCGTGATGGTGTCCTTAATAAAGAAGAGGAAGAATTTTTGAAACAAAAGAGAATTGAACTAAATATATCCGACGAAGAAGGTAAAAAATTAGAAGAAGAAGTATTAAAATCACTGGGATATAAATAAAATGGCTAGAAAGAAAAAAACCTGGGAAGAACGGGGGATTGACATGACCCCAATGATTGATTGTGTATTTCAATTGTTAATATTTTTTATGGTTACTACTGTTTTTGCTGTTCAAAGCGGTTTGAAAGTAGATTTACCACAAGCTGCTACTTCGGATGCACCTCCTGAAAAAGATTTGAGCATCACCATTTCTGAAAAAGGTGAAATGGATTTAAATGGAACACCAGTCACTCTTGATAATCTTGAAGAACAGTTAAGAATTCAGAAAGATATTTTTGGAAGTAAAGTTTTAATTATCAAAGCAGATAAGAAAACTCCTCATGGAATTGTTGTTGATGTAATGGATGCAGCAAAAATTGTAGGTATAGATCAGTTGGCAATTGCAACTGATAAAGAAGAAGAAAAGAAAGAGTAGAAGAGTAATCGAATGCCAATTAATTCGATAAGTATTCCAGGTTCAGAAATAAGTCGTAAACTAAAAGCTTTTCTGAAATATTACAGAAAACATTTACTTATTTTTATTTTGATTTCATTTTTAATTCACTTTCTCCCTGTAATATTGAATATTAAATATGTAGAAAGCATTAAAGAAGTTAAGCGTCCACCAACAACTGTAAAATTTATACAAAGAGCACCACGACTTCAGAAACAGCTTGAGTTACAGAAGTCACCGAAAATTGTTGAAAGAACAATGCAAAGATTGATGCCTCAAAAAACTCGAATGGCTACAATGCCAAGGACAATGACTACAGCGGTAACTCATGGTGGAAGTGCATTGGCTTCGCTTGGCAGACCTGGCGATTATGTTGATAGATCCTGGTCACCTCAGCAAGCTCAATTTTATGGTCCCAACATTCAAATGGAAGTTGAAAATACAAGAATGTCCTCTAAACGTGGTGTATCGGGGTTAAAAGATAATTTAATTGATTGGATGAATTTTCAGGATAGATTTTCAGGTATGATTGATCAAGGAGCTAATAAAAAAGATGTGAGTGGATTTATTGAATTTTATCAACTTGAATATCGTGGTAGTAAAGTAGAAGATAATAATCAACCAGGTTGGAATTGTATTCCTCAAGCTTTACAAAATCTCGCAGATTTCATTAATAATAATACAAAAATTAAGGTTACATTAAAGGGAAGTATTCGACTTGACTCAAAAGAATTATTGAATATTCCAATAATTTTTATGATTGGTTATCGAGCTGAACCAATTTACACAAAAGAAGAAGCACAAAATTTAGGAAAGTATCTTAGAGAAGGTGGATTTCTTTTTATTGATGATGCTTTTGCCTACGAGTCTGGATCATTTAATAGAAAAGCTCGACAATTAATCAAAGATGCACTCGGATTTGATGCAGTATTTGAACGAATTCCAAACAATCATCCAATCTATCATGCATGGGAAGATTTTGATGGTCCCCCTGCTGGTGATGATAACATAAGACCAAATGGAATGGCACTGGCTAACCCAAATCCTGCTCAAAGATTAAAACCTGTTCCTGAACGATATAAATATCTTGAGGGAGTTTTTCTAAATGGAAGATTAGCTGTAGTATTGTCAAGTAAAGGATACTCAAGAGCCTGGGGCGATTGGCTAAAAAATCCTGCGAGTTTTGGTGGTCCTCAAGATAATACAAGGCAATTACAACTTGGCTTAAATATTATTGTATTTGCAGCTACCCAAAAAGGTGGTATAATAGATAAAAACAAACAAAAAGTTGCGGCAGAGTTGAACAAATGAAAAATAAAATCATATTATTCGTTTTGCTTTCTTTATTCTTTCTTTATGGTTGTGATTCAATTTACCGATATATTTTTATGCCTCCAGAGAGAGTCGAATTTATGTTTATTCCAGACAAAGAAAATACTCTATTCTTTTGTGATTCTACCTATCGTTTTTCGAAAGATAGTTTAACACTGATAATGGATAAAAAAGATTTTAAAATTGAAGTCAAATACATGACAGATTATCAATTAAATACTTTTGAGTTTCCTGAAGATTCGAAAGGAGGCTTCTATTCAAAGAATCCATACACTTATGGTGATTGGGTTGATCCTGAAAAAGGATTTACTCCCCAAAGATTTACTGTTTTCAAAGTAACAGTTTATAATTATTCAAGTTCTAAAATAAATATTGACCCTGAGGAAGCTTTACTTGAGACAGATAGAGGTGATAAACTAAATGCCTACGGTCGAGAGAAAAAAGATGCTCGTTATCAAAGTATTGAAGAATATTTCTTGAAAAGGAAAGGTTCAAGCGGGATTGATGATGATGTTTTTGAATCACGAATGGGAATTGTGAGGAGAACAATGCTAACTTATGGTAAACCAATTTATGCAGGTGATTACAGGGAAGGTTTTATCGTTTTTGATCCAGTTGATGAATCTGTTGAAAGAATAAAACTGACATTAAGAAAATTTGTTTTAGGTTACAATGAGAATAATGAACCAGATAAGTTTGCTAATTATTCCTTCTATTTCAGAAAAACAAAACTTGATAAAAACTGGATTGCTGGAGTAAGAGTTTTTGATACCACTGGAGTTGTAAAGATCGATACATTAAAAAAATTGAAGCAATTGAATATTGTGCAACTGCAGTACACCTCGTCGGAGTCAAGATACCAAGCTCTTGAGACATGGAATCCATTACCTGAAGCAATTCCTGAACTTGTGAGGTTTATTAATTCAAAGGGACAGGTGAATTGTATATTTAATCGCTCAACAATTGATGCTCTTGATGTAAATAAAACAGATATTGTTATGATTATTGGTGGCTACGGTAAACCAGATGTTAGTTCTGTTATGTTTGATAAGCTTGCAAGTGTAATTCAAAATGGGGGATTATTATATTTTGATAACACATTTGTCACTGTCGATTGGCCATATTATCAATCGATGATAGATATAGTTAATCAAATTTCCAATCGCCTTAAGGGGAAAAAAGAATTAAAACGCATATCAATTGATCATCCCATATTTAAAAAACCCAACACATTTTATCAATTGCCAAAAGGTTTTGATGATGTTAATCCTAAAGTTGGTAAAAATGATATTCTGGATGGATTATTTGTCGATGGGAAGTTGGTTGCGATAATTTCAAACAAGGGTTATGTATCACTCTGGCCAGAAAAATCGGAAAGCGCTGAAGCTTTAAATTTTGGTTTAAATATTGTTGAATATGTTGCTAATAACAAAAAATAAGAAAATGAATAGAATAGTTTACATTATTGGATTAATTTTGATTTTGTCTTTTCAACTGAATGCTCAGAGAAGAGAGGTAAGAGCTGTTTGGATTGCAACAGCTGGAAGATTGGATTTTCCTACCGTTCAAGGTGTTCAGGCTCAAAGAGCAGAAATTCAATCTTTTGTAGATGCTTGCAAAAGAGCCAACATTAATACAATAGTTTTTCAAGTTAGTGCAAGAGGTGATGCTTATTACTCATCGAATTTTTTACCATGGGCTTCTAATTTGACTTGTTTTAGTCCCTGTCAGGATCCAAATAATCTTGGATTGAGTCCGGGGTATAATCCATTATCTGAGTTGATAACGCGAGCAAAACAAAATAATATAGAAGTTCATGCATGGATTAATACTTTTTATGTTTTGCAGGATACCTTGCCTGCTTATTTAAATGTTATTACTTATCCACCACATCCTGCTATTAAAGATTCGGCTGGTAAAAGATACTGGAAAACAGAATGGTTTGCTAAAACACTCTCTGGACAAATGAAAAGTGATGGTGGATTTTTCTTTGATCCAGGAAATCCTGCAGTCCGAGCTCATATAGCAAATGTGGCAACTGAGATCGTTAAAAATTATAATGTAGATGGAATTCATTTTGACTTTATCCGTTACACTGATCTTGGCAATGAAGTTTTACTTTATGGTGATGCTTCAAATTACTGGTTTACTAATCGAACTGATTCAGCAAATGGAAATCCGTGGAATTTAAATCGAAATGATTTTGCAAGATTAAACATTGAGCGTTTGTTGAAAATGGTTGCTGATTCCGTTAAAAAATATAAACCATGGGTAAAGATAGGAACAACAACTCCAGGTGTCTATACTGCTGCGGCAATGGGATTAAATTGTAGTGTCTGGGAATTATATTCACATCTGAGGTCTGATCCTAAAGCATGGGCTTCTAAGGGTTATATTGATTACCATAATCCACAAATTTACTGGAATATGTCTACATGTCCTGAATTTACAAAAATAGCTTCCTGGTGGAAAAATAATTTAAGTGGTAGACAAGCATGGATGGGAATTGCTGCATATAGAATTGGTGAACCTAACTTCGGGGATTTTAATGAAGTGAAGAATCAAATCGTATATACAAGATTAATTGGTGGTGCTGGTGTTAATTTTTTTAGATTTAGAAGCATGGTTAGTTCAATTAATTATCTTGATTCTCTTGCTTTAGATTTATTTAAGTATCCAGCGAATATTCCTCCAATGCCATGGAAGGATAATATTCCGCCAAATAATCCATCGAATTTAATCGTTCAAAAAATTGGTGTTGATAGATACAAATTAATCTGGAATAGACCTCAGGTTGCAAGTGACGGTGAGACTGCTGAATATTATAATATATTCCGCGCAACACAACCAGTAGATCAGAATAATCATACCCATTTATATAAAATAACCGCCTCTGCTGATACATTTTTCTTTGATACAGTTCCTGATACAAATCAAATATATTACTATGCGGTTTCAGCACTTGACAAACTGGATAATGAAAGTGGGCTGTCAAATGTAGTTACAACCAATATTGAGTACGATTTCACTCAGTTACCTCAAACAGCTGTTTTATATCAAAATTATCCAAATCCGTTTAATGGTATAACTAAAATTCGATATAGATTGTTTTATCCAGAAAAAGTTCAACTTGAAGTTTATGATTTATTAGGTCAAAAAGTCTGTGATTTAGTTAACGAATATCAACATTCGGGTGAGTATGAAGTTGAATTTAATTCAACACTTTATAATATTTCGAGTGGAATTTATTTCTATAAATTGAAAACGACCGGTAGGTCCTCAATCAAAACATTAGTTTTAATCAAATGAGTGGAAAGATGAAACTAAGATTAATTACGATTCTCGCTTTAATTTTCTTATCGAATTTTTTAGCTGCTCAAACGTCTCAGAATATTAAAGATAATGATCTGTTAAGAGATGAAAAGTTATTTAGCGACTTTTTTAAGTTACCAAAATTTGATTCGAGAAGGATAAATGGTTTAGTTTATAGCAGTTTTGTACCTGGAAGTGGTCAGATTTATCTTGGTCACAAAACAAAGGGGGCATTATTTGCTGTGAGTTTTTTCACAGGTCTTGTTGGATCAATTGTTTCCCAAAATAATTTTGTAGGTAATAGAGAAAGACTTGAAACTTTAAAGTTTGATTATTTAAATGCTGATAGATACACCCTTGCAGAATACTACTGGAAACAGATGTTAGATGTTCACAATGAACAGAAAATTCATGAACGGGCTCGAAATATATTTGCAATAGCAACAGCAATTATCTGGTCTACAAATCTGATTGATTATCTCTTCTTTACAAACGACAAAGGTCCAATAGAATTTTCTTCAAATTATCAGAATAATAATTTTTATACATTATTGAAAATTTCTGTCCCAATAAATTAGTGATGAAGAAATGAAAAAAATATTATTAATAAATCTACTTTTCTTATTTTTATTTGGTTGTTCAAAAACCGAAGATTTAATTTCACCTTACCATTACTCAATAATTCCAAAAGTTTCAAATTTTAAACTCGATGCCATCGATACAACATTTACTGGAAAAAGAAGGGTAAGAATGAGCTGGGAATTAGCCGATACATCAAATCTTAGATATTTTGAAATTTATAGATCTCAAAAGAATCCTGATAACTATAAAATTATTGTTTCTAATTATAAAGCTTTTACATTTTCAGATTCAGCATTACCAACTATAAGTGATTCTTTGAAGTTATATTACCTTGTTTTTCCAATTGGAACTAAAACAGATTCTAGAACGGGGGTGAAAGTGTCTTTTGTAGGACCACCTTCGGACACATTGATTGTAACAGTTAAAAAACTTAAATAACCAAGGAGGTACTATGTTAAAATTGAAGTACATTTTTCTTGCAACTTTAATAATTGCATTTTACGCTATGCCATCAAAGGCACAGCAGATTCTAAATCCATCTAATTATATAACTGTCGATAACCTTAACGACAACCATACAGCAAACGCTCCAGGAACAATTTTGTGTGATGATTCTACATATTGCGAGACACCACCAATTGCAGGCACTCCTAACGAGACAGATGGTTGGTGGTCAAATATTGGATCTGCCTGGTATGGTGGCTCGCATCGTAGAACACCAAGAACGGCAGGATCACCAAATGGAGCTACTGCAACTTACTATGTTAACATTCCAGTTTCGGACTATTACTTAGTATATCATTATATGGGATTTACTGGAAATGCAACAAGCAATGCTTATGTTACTTTCAAACGTTTTGGTGAGGGCGTTACAGCCGATAGTTTTCGATATGACATTCAGAGTAATAATGTTTTGACAGGTTCAACTGGTAGTTGGAAACCTCTTGGAATTATAAATGTCCCTGCAGCGGATAAAGGTCTAATTGTGACAATTGGAGCAGATACATTAACACCAGCATTTATGCGTGTTGATGCAATTCGAGTTTTAAGAAGCCCCGGTCCAGGTCCCGATCTTGAATTCGGGCGTCGTCATATGACGGCTTTTGACACTACAAGAATGATCGAAGATTTTCCAGTTACAACATTCAAATGGGATCAATACACTGAAAGGAAAATTCCAGTTTGGAATCTTGGGGACTCTGATCTTGTAATCTCAAATGTTACTTTTTCTACCAATAGATTTTCATGTGTGACAAACTTGCCATTAGTAATTCCACCTGGCGGTAAATCTGAGCTAACAATTAGATTTTCTCCAAAGGGAGAGGAAATTACTCAGGATTCTATGGTAATTCATAGTAATGATCCCTGGGAACCGGAAGCATTCTTACCTGTGAGAGGTGAAGGTATTAATTATAACTTTATAATGAATGCCTCAAGTGGAAATGAACCTCACTGGAATGCACCTGAACCAACATCATATGTTGAGACTGGTAATCAGGCATGGTTGAACTCTGTTAAATCTAATTTTGTCTTTCCAATACCAGGTGGAAATCAATATAGTAGGGTTTATACTGGAACAACTGACTTTCCAAGTGCTACATATGGTTTTCAAATACCTGATACTCTAGCAGGTAAATACTTAATGGAATATTCTGGTCCATCTGGTTCTCCAAATGCAGCGACAAATGCAACGATTTCTGTTGTTACACCATTTATGGCTGATACACAAAGAGTTTATAATTTTAATGAAAGGCAAGTTACAGGCTCAGTTATCTGGGCAAAAATACAAGATAATAATACTAGAGTTTTTGACTTAAACGGTGGTGGCGTAACCTATGTTAAATTTGAAAATCCTGGTCAAGCAAGTGGTAATTTCTTAAGAACAGATCTTTTGAGAGTTAGATTATTACCAATTGCTCCAACAGCTTCTACATCAGCAGATGCAACAAATAGAATTTTAAGCTTTGGTTCAGTTTCTATTTATGATTCAATAAGACTAGCAGAATTTAATTATCAAAGAGGATTGCAAATTAGAAGCAATGGTGAAACTCCTTTGATTGTAGATTCAATTATGATTATTGGTCGAGATAGCATGTATTTCCGTATTGAAAATATGCCTCCATTACCATTAACATTACCCGCAATTGATGGTGTCTTTAATTTAACAATTTCATTTTTACCAGATTCAATTAGATTACACACAGCAACTTTAAGAATGTGGACAAATGATACCGTCAACAATAGATATATTAATATTACTTTATCAGGTCAGGGAGTTGGAACAAATATTTTGGTTGATGATTCAGACCCAACAACTTATGTAAGTACTCAAATTGTTGACTGGAATCCTAATAACTTAACTAATCTTAACTGGTGGCAAAGAATTACAGGAAGTGGGACAAATAACAATAGGTTAATTACTTACATTTATGGTAGCCAATATAATGGAACACCAAATGATCCATTAAGATTTATTCAGTGGTTCCCGAGATTTCCATCAAAACCTGGTCATCCACCAGTCGAACCGGATAGCTTTGATGTTTGGGCAGTTGTTCCAGCTGGATCAAGTACTGGAAATCCTGTAGCGGTTTATGAAATAAATCATACTGGTGGAACAACTATCGTAAAGAAAAATCAGAATTCAACAGCTTATGGTGGCGATGTTCCATCAAGTGGAAGAATTTACCTCGGAAGATATATTTTCTTAAGAGGTGGTCAGGATATTTATGGCGGTGGAACTATCTATGGTAATATAAGATTGATAAACGATCACAATGAAGTAAATATTTATTATCAGGATAGTGTTGTCAATCGAGCACTTCAAGATAGTTTCGTAACAAGAGCAGATGCAATTATTTTACAGGAAGCATCAGCACCAGTAGGTATTTTTGATCCAGATGCTATTCCAAGTACATATTTCTTAAGTCAAAACTTCCCTAATCCATTCAATCCTTCAACAATAATTAGATTTGGATTACCTGTTACAGAAAAGGTCACTTTGAAAGTTTATGATATACTTGGTAGAGAAGTTAGAACATTAATAAACGAAGAATTAAGACCAGGTTATCATTCAGTTGAATGGGATGGAACTAATAATGTAGGTGCTAGGGTTTCAAGTGGTATTTATATTTATCGCTTAGTGGCTGGTAAATATGTAAAAACTATGAAGATGATGATGCTTAAATAATTAATTACGTTCTTTAGTTGTGTAATTAATAATTTTTTATTATTTATTTTGTGTTGTCACTCTTAGTCTCTCTAAGGGTGACAACATTTTTTTATATTTGCAAGAATTTATTGGAAAATTAACTGTAAAATTATTCGGTGGAAGAATTGTTAGACTTAAATAAACTTAATCCTCAACAAAGGGAAGCTGTTACTACGATTGAAGGTCCATTGTTAGTTGTCGCTGGAGCAGGGAGTGGAAAAACACTGGTTTTAACATATCGCATCGCTTATCTAATCTCACTTGGAATTTCACCATCTTCAATATTAGCTCTTACCTTCACAAATAAAGCTGCAAGCGAGATGAAGGAAAGAATTAGAAACCTTGTGGGAAAGAGAGCAGATTATATTTATATGGGGACATTTCATTCTATTTTTGCTCGAATTCTTAGGCAGGAAGCTCACTTAATTGGTTATACTCGCGACTATTCAATTTATGATACTGATGAATCTGAAAATGTCATAAAAGGAATATTAAAAGACTTTAATATATCGGAGAATCATTTTACTCCAAGATTTATTCAAGGTTTAATATCTAAAGCTAAAAATAAACTAATATTTAAAGAAAATGGACTTAATAATTTTTTTGATATGTACAATAAAAAATTATTAGCAATATATGAAGAGTATAATAAAAGGCTTAAAGACTCGAATGCTATGGATTTTGATGATCTATTAATAAAACCAATTGAATTGTTTACAGTGAGTGAAGAATTGTTAAGCAAATATCGTGAAAGGTTTAATTATATTTTGGTTGATGAATATCAGGATACAAATACAGCACAATATTTTCTACTCAAAATGTTGGTCAATCAAAATAAAAACATTTGTTGTGTAGGTGATGATGCGCAGAGCATATATAAATGGCGAGGAGCAGAAGTTAGAAATATAATTGAATTCAACAAAGATTTTCCTGAAACAAAAATTATTAGACTCGAACAAAACTATCGTTCTACAAAATCAATTTTAGCAGTTGCAGACTCTGTTATAAAAAATAATATCTATCAGATTCCAAAAACATTATGGACAAGTAATGAACAGGGTGAAAAAGTTACAGTCACTACATGTTTTGACGAAAGAGATGAAGCAAATTATGTTGCAAAAATAGTTAGCTCATTAATTAACTCAAATAAATATAAGCCTCGAGAAATTGCAATACTTTATAGAACAAATGCTCAATCAAGAAATTTCGAGGAAGTTTTTATCAAAAGTTCAATTCCTTACATTATTGTTGGAGGTGTTGAATTTTATAAAAGGAAGGAAGTAAAAGATATACTTGCCTATCTAAAATTACTGGTAAATCCAAAAGATGATGAGAGTTTTTTAAGAATCGTAAATTTTCCTCCAAGAGGAATAGGAGATGTTTCAATAGAGACATTAAGAACAATAGCAAGAAATAATGAGAAATCGATGTTTAATGCAATTCCCGATTTAATTGAATCACCTAATATACAGGATAGAATCAAAAAAAATTTCAAAAACTTTTACGAATTTATCAGCAAATATAGATCATTAGTTAATGATAAGAATTTCTATGAGATTGTTAAAACATTTATTGATGAATTAAATATATTACAATTATATAAAGAGGAAAGGACAGAAGAATCTAATCAAAGATATGAGAACATAATACAACTTTTAAATTCAATACAAGAATTTCAGGTGAATAACCCGGAAAGTACATTAACAGATTATCTTTCGGAAATTTCTTTAATTGCAGATGTTGATAATTGGGAAGATAGGAAAAATTCAGTTGTTTTAATGACTTTACATTCCGCAAAGGGACTTGAATTTAAGGTTGTTTTTATAGTTGGATGTGAAGATGGACTTTTACCATTGCGAAGAGATGGTGATATTGATGATATAGAAGAAGAACGACGACTTTTTTATGTTGGATGTACTCGTGCAATGAAACATCTCCATTTGACATATTCAAGAAATCGTAATCGATTTGGGAATTCATATCCTCAGGTTCCATCAAGATTTATAGAAGAGATTGATAAATCTCATATAATTTTTGATTCAACTCCACTTGCAGAAATTTATTTGAAGAAAAATTCTGATTTAAGAAGTATAATTACTGATGAATACAGTCAATTAGATAGACATGAAAACTTAGATACAAATTATATTTCAAAGAATTTGAAAGCAGGCTCAATAGTTGAACATGATGTCTTTGGTAGAGGTAAAGTGATTTACTTAGATGGTTATGGTGATCATCAAAAAGTTATAGTCGAATTTAAAAGCGGAATCAGGAAACACTTAATGGTTAAATATGCTAACCTGAAAGTTATAAAATGATTTAATGTATAATAAAAAAGGAGTAAGTAATTATGAACATTGGAATCTTAACAGGTGGTGGCGATTGCCCAGGGCTTAATGCAGTTATAAGAGCTGTGGTTAGACGTGCATTAAGTTATAATTATAATTGTCTGGGCATAAGAAATGGCTGGAAAGGCTTAACCGATGGAATAATCGAACCACTTGACTTAAATTCAATTAGTGGAATTCTTCATCGTGGTGGAACTATCTTAGGGACATCCAGAACTAACCCATTTAAAGTTCCAGACGGTGAAGCAAAGCTTAAAGAAAATATCGAAAAATTTAATATCGATGTAATTTGTGCCATCGGTGGTGAAGATACATTGGGAGTTGCTTACAAACTATCCGAAAAAGGAATTAAAGTTGTAGGTATCCCAAAAACTATTGATAATGACTTAAATGCAACGGATTTCACTTTCGGTTTTGATACAGCTGTAAATATTGCAATGGAAGCAATCGATCGCCTTCATACAACAGCTGAAAGTCATAATAGAGTAATAGTTGTGGAAGTAATGGGTCGTCACGCTGGGTGGATTGCTCTTTATGCCGGTCTGGCTGGTGGCGCAGATGTGATTCTCATTCCCGAAAAACCATTTGATTTAGATGAAGTTGCAAATATAATCAAGAAGAGACATGAACGAGGTAAAAATTTTAGCATTGTTGTTGTAAGTGAAGGTGCTAAAATTAAAACTGAAGAAGCTGTGGATAAAGATGGTTCATTAATTATTAGCAGTTTAAAGAAAGACGAATTTGGACATGTCAGACTTGGTGGAATTGGTAATGTTTTAGCTGAAGAAATTGAAAAGAGGACTGGATTTGAAACAAGAGCAACTATTCTTGGACACATACAAAGAGGTGGTAGTCCAACAGCATATGATAGAGTTCTTGGTACACGTTTTGGAGTAGCTGCAGTTGATTTAATTAAGGATGGGAAATATGGAAGAATGGTTGCGCTTAAAGGGAATGATATTGTAGATGTTTCATTGAAAGAAGCAGTTGGTGAATTAAAATTAGTTGATCTAAAATTATTTGAAGTTGCAGAAGTATTTTTCGGATAAAAAAATAAGCTAATCGGCTTCAATGCCGATTAGCTTTATAAATTAATCTTGATTGAAATTTGTACCTTTTTGATTTTTCAGAATTTTATAAAAACAGTAAGTAACCAAGCCTATTACCATGCCCCATCCAAAAATCCAGAAAATAATTCCTTCGATTGTTAGACTCATTTTACCTCCATATGTTTATTTAATTCACGATTTTTCCATGCTATGTGAATCATAAAAAGAATTACAAATAGAATGATTAACATCAATATCCGAGCCCCCCAGATATAAGGTACTTTTTCATCAGATACATTGTAAAGTAATAAAGTTGGAATAGCATCATTAATCAGCCACCAAATCATAATTACCATAAGTATTAAAGGAGTAACATATTTCATTATATATTTGAAGAATACCGGGATTTTGATATCACCACCAGAATTAATTTCCTCAAATGCCTTATCGGCACCAAAAACCCACATAAAGAGAATTGTTTCAATTAATGCAAAAACTACTAAACCAAAAGTCCCTGCCCAGTAATCCATTTCATCTAAAAATCCAAATTTTAATAGGAATACAACAAATTGGACACATATTAAAGTAAATACAGCCAGAACTGTTGTTGCTTTTTTTCTGGAAAATCCAAATTCATCTTCTAAAAATGCTATTATAGGTTGCCCCATAGCAACAGACGAAGTTATACCAGCAAAGAATAATAATAAAAACCATAAAAAGCCAAAAACTTCGCCCAAAGGTAATTTTTGAAAGATAATTGGCATAGAAACAAATCCTAAATTAAATGCTCCACCTTGAGCTATTTCTTGAGTTGCAGTAACACCAAAAAATGCAACCGCAACAGGAATTGCAATGCTTCCACCCAGGACTACCTCTGCAAATTCATTTGTTGCAGCAGTTGACAATCCAGATAATGCAATGTCGTCTTTGGGTTTCAAGTAGCTTGCATAAGCGTGTATTGTTCCCATTCCCACACTTAATGTGAAGAAAATTTGGCCTGCAGCAGCCAGCCAAATTTTTGGATCATCAAGTTTAGAAAAATCAGGATTCCAGATAAATGCGAATCCATTCCAAACAGAAAATTCAGGTTTTGAAGGGTCAGGTGTTCCAAGCGTAAAAACTCTTATTACAAGTATGACTGCAAAAATAAATAACAAAGGCATTGCAATTTTTGCGAGTTTTTCTATACCTGCAGAAATCCCTTTATAAAGAACAAAAAAATTAATTGTAAATGTTATTAACATTATAATATACGCTGTCCATAATGAGTCAAATGAATGTCCTTCTACAATGCCTTGATAAGAATGAAGGAAACCTTTCATGTTTTCAAAAGTTGGATTGTCAACAAAGTATAATTTAGTAATTGAAAAGATGCTGTAACCAAGAGTCCAGGATTCGATATATGTGTAATAAATCATTATAGTCAACGAAATGAATAAACCAGTTGCGCCTAAATACTTAGCAAGTGGGTGATTCCATAAAACATCAAACATACCTGGTGCACTGCCGTGTCTGAATTTACCTCCATATCTTCCAATTCCCCATTCAATCCACATTAGCGGAATTCCCAAAAGAAGGAAAGCAATAAAATAGGGAATCATGAAAGCTCCACCTCCATTCTGTGCAGCTTGAACAGGAAATCGTAGAAAGTTTCCGAGTCCAATTGCATTTCCTGCAACTGCCAGAATTAGACCAATTCTACTTCCCCACTGCTCTCTTGATTTTTTCGATTGTGACATATATTCTCTCCATTTAATTAAATTTTTTTATCAACATATACTTTCAACTAATTTATAATATTTTAAATAAAAATTCTTAATTTTTTACTATCCTTTTGGTTTTGGATTCTATTTGTTAAAAAAAATTTAGGTGCCAAATTTTTTGATAAATTCAATCTGAATAACTAAAAGACTAAATTTAATTTTAGTATTTGATGATTAAAATTTTGGATTCTAAATTTATTGAGTTTAATAAAAAGTACTTTACAAAAATAGAATGCTGTAATTTTGATAATAAAGATGATTTTAATGAGTATTCTATTATCAATCTTTGGTGATTGATGTAAATCTTTCTTTAAAATTTCAATCGAACTAAAAATAAGAAATACATATTTTGTAATTAAATTCAAGAGAAAATAAAAGTCAATTTATTGATGAGGATTTCAATTGATTTTCATTAATTGAAATTAAAAAGCTATTTAGTTATTTTGTTTTATATGAAAACATTACTTTACATATTTATATCAATTTTTATCATAGGAATTTCGGCCATGGGTCAGAATGTTCAACAAATTATTGATGATACAAAAAAAATTTTAGCTCCTGATAAAAGAACAGCGATATTTAATGTCAAATTTGAACAAGAAAAAGATGAATTAATTTTAAGTGGTGAAGTCTCCGATGCTTCCTTTAAGAATGAACTCTTAAATAGCTTAAAAAAACATTTTAAAACAAAAATAATCGATAAAATAGAAAT
This sequence comes from uncultured Ignavibacteria bacterium, assembly GCA_937944105.1. Lineage (GTDB taxonomy): Bacteria > Bacteroidota > Ignavibacteria > Ch128b > Ch128b > Ch128b. Next base: position 147,754 of record CALDZP010000007.1, on the reverse strand, counting down.
TCTCCCTTCAAATAAACTTGGTAATAAAATTTATGGATTAGTTAATTTAAGCGTATGTAATATTCGTTCCAATCCTGATCACGCAGCTGAGCTTTCAACTCAGGCTATTTTAGGTACTCCTGTAAAAGTATATAAAGAACAAGATGGATGGTATTTAATTCAAACACCTGATGAATACCTTGGATGGGTTGATGACGATGGTATTTCTCTGAAATTTTCTGACGAAATGATTAATTGGGTCAGGTCAAATAAAATAATTTATACAAATTTCTTTGGATTTGTTTACTCTGATAGTAATTTTACTGAAGTCTTAAGTGATGCAATTGCCGGGAATATATTCGAACTTTTAAGAACGACAGAAAAATTTTTTGAAGTAAGATTACCAGATGGAAGAGCGGGATTTGTTAAATCCGAGGAAGCTATGGATTATCTTAAATGGATTAATTCTTTAAGTTTTGAAGCTGAATCGATTACATTGTTTGGAAGGAAAATGTTGGGTTTTCCATATCTATGGGGTGGAACCTCCATCAAGGGAGTTGATTGCTCTGGATTTATGAAGGTTATTCATTTTATGAATGGATTAATTCTTCCGAGGGATGCAAATCAGCAAGCATTAATTGGAGATGAAATTCTTCTTGATTCAGAATTTTCTCAGTTGAAAGCTGGTGATTTAATATTTTTTGGTCGAAAAGGTAATGAAGTAAGACCGGAAAGAATTACACACGTTGGTATTTATCTTGGCAATAAAAAATTTCTTCATAGTTCTGGACGAGTTAGGTTGGATAGTTTTGATAAAGAAGATCCTAATTATAATGAATATAGATTAAATACAATTGTTAGAATTAAAAGAATTCTTGACAACAGAAAATTGTTAGATTCATTAAAAATATTAAACAATAAATTTTATCAGGAAGATTTTTACAAATGAAAAGAAGAGAGTTTCTAAAGTTAGGAACACTTGCAGCAATTGGTCCCACTTTTATTAGTGGAGTACCGGAGATTTTTTCTAAAAAATTAACAAGCTCAGGTAAAAAAATGAATTTGAAATTTTATCCTTATACACTTGAATTAAAACATGTTTTTACAGTTGCTACTGCTTCAAGAAAAACAACTCCCGTTATGATGGTTGAGATTGAATATGATGGTATTACTGGTTATGGTGAAGCCTCGATGCCTCCTTATCTTGGTGAATCTCATCAAACTGCAAATGATTTCTTATCCAAAGTCGATTTACAACAATTTGAAGACCCATTTAATTTAGAAGAGATATTATCTTATGTTGACTCAATTGCACCAGGTAATCCGGCAGCAAAAGCTTCGGTTGATATTGCTCTTCATGATTTAGTTGGTAAATTGATTAATCAACCATGGTATAAAATATGGGGATTGAATCCTGATAAAACTCCTTATACTTCTTTTACAATTGGAATTGATAAACCCGAGGTTGTTAGGCAGAAAGTAAAAGAAGCAGAACAGTATAAAATATTAAAAGTTAAGCTTGGACTTGAAAATGATAAAGAAATGATAGAAACAATACGTTCGGTCACAGATAAACCAATTAGGTGTGATGTTAATCAAGGTTGGAAAAATAAAGAAGAAGCTTTAAAAATGATTGAATGGCTTGCAACTAAAGGAGTTGAATTCGTAGAGCAACCAATGCCAAAAGAATGGTACGATGAACATGCATGGTTAAGAGAAAGAAGTCCTTTACCAATTATAGGTGATGAGAGTGTTCAAAGATTACCGGATATTAGAAAAGCTTATGGGGCTTACGACGGAATTAATATCAAATTAATGAAAAGCACTGGGATGAGAGAAGCTTATAAAATGATTTTACTTGCAAGATCACTGGATATGAAAGTTATGCTTGGATGTATGACTGAAACATCGTGTGCTATATCAGCTGCTGCACAACTTTCTCCTTTAGTCGACTGGGCAGATCTGGATGGTGCTGAATTAATTAGTAATGATCTTTTTGAAGGCACAAAAATTATTGATGGTAAGGTTGTATTGTCCAATCTACCCGGTATCGGTGTCAGAAAAATAAAGTAATAAAAAAGTTACATTTCAAAATGGCTAATCAAGAATTCAATAATCTACTATCAAATTATAAAATCAAAATAAATGAACTTATAATTAGAGAATTAAAAAATCGAAGACCTAAATCTTTGTATAATCCACTAATTTATTTTTTTAATTCTGGCGGTAAAAGACTTAGAGCGATTTTACTTTTATTATGCGCAAGATCAATAAATAATGATAAATATTCAGAACCTATCAATCAAGCTATTGCAATCGAATTGCTACATAACTTTACTTTAATTCATGATGATATAATGGATAATTCTGTAAAAAGACATAACAAAAAAACTTTACATTTAAAATATGATATAAGTACTGCAATTCTTGCTGGGGATTCACTGCTTGCACTGGCATATGAATTTTTGAATAAAGGATTAACGCAAAATTTAGAAGAAATATTCTCTGAATTTACAAGAGCCCTTACAGTAGTTTGTGAAGGACAAGCACTTGATAAAGAATATGAAAATAAAAAAAGAGTTTCTGTGAATGATTATTATGAAATGATTTCAAAAAAAACAGGAGCATTGATTAAAGCAACATGCCGTATAGGAGCATTAACTCAGACAAACGATAAATATATAATTGATAAACTCGGTGAATTTGGTGAATTAATTGGCATTGCATTTCAAATTCAAGATGATTTACTTGATGTTGTAGGCAATGAAAGACTTTTTGGTAAAAAATTAGGCAGTGATTTAGTTGAAGGTAAGAAAACTTTCTTATTAGTAAACGCTCTTAAAAAAGCTCGAGAAAATGACTTAAAAAAATTAAACAAACTTATTGAAAATAAAGGAATTAATCCCGATCAAATTATTAAATACATTGATATTTATAAAAAACTTGGGATTATAGATTTTACACAAAAAGAAATTCAAAAATTTCATCAAAAAATTTTAGATATTCTAAATGAATTAGATAAAAAGATTTTTGTTGAAGAATTAAGAGAATTTTTAAGACTTATAATTACTCGTAAAAATTAAATATGATCGAGAAAGAAGTAACAATTTTAAATAGAGCAGGATTACATACCAGACCTGCTGCTATACTGGTTCAACTTGCTTCAAAATACAAAAGTGACTTTTTTATTATTCATGATGATTTAGTAGTGAATGGTAAAAGCATCATAAGCGTTATGACATTACTTGCGCCCCAAGGGAGCAAATTAAAACTTAAGTTCGAAGGTATAGATGAAGAAGAAGCTGCGAAAGAAATAGTAGAATATTTTAATAGAGGGTTCGATGAGCTTTGATATTATTAACAAATTAAAAGGACCCGAAACAATTATTTACGAAGGTATTCCTGCAGCACCAGGTTATGCTATTGGTCCTGCTTTTATATACCAGAAAGAGCAAATTGAAGTATACCCTTCGGTTTCATTATCTACAGAGTTTGAAATTGAAGCTTTAAACTTTGCAATTGAACGATCTAAAAAAGAATTAACGAAAGTAATAGAATTTGCAAAAGAAAAACTCAATGAAAAATTTGCTGGAATTTTTAAAGCTTATTTGATGATTCTTGAAGATCCGTTGTTAATTGAATCGATTAAGAAAAATATCATTGAAAACAGACATAGTGCTGAATATTCAGTTGAAATAGCTTTTAAGAAACATATTGATCAAATGAGATTGACAAATGATCCAGCAATGATTGAAAGATCAAATGATATCGAGGATATTAAATTAAGAATCGTAAGAAATTTACGACGGAAAAGGTGGGAATCGAAACTAACTCGTTCTGTTATAATTGTTGCTAAAAATCTTACTCCTGCTGACACAGTCCTTTTTACTCGGAATGATGTTCTTGCTTATGTTTCTGAAGTTGGAGGTTTAACTTCTCATACAGCGATTCTTGCAAGGGCTTTAAATGTTCCAGCAGTTGTTGGAATAAAAGGATTAGTTAATCAGATTAAAAATGATGAAATTATAATTATTGACGGTTTTTCTGGTCTTATTATCAAAAATCCAAATGAGGAGATTCTTAATTATTACAATAAACAGATTGAATCTTACGACCTTAGAAAAAAGAAATACCAGGAGTTACGAAATGTTGTATGCAAAACTAAAGACAATCATCACATAAAACTTTTAGCGAATATTGACTTTCTTGATGAAATTCCTTTTGCTATTGCCTCAGGTGCTGAAGGTGTTGGTCTTTTTAGAACGGAAAATCTATTTTTTGAGAAAGGAACATTCCCAACTGAAACAGAACAAATTGAAGCTTACCTTGATCTTGCATCTAAATTTTATCCAAATGTTGTGACAATAAGAACTTTTGATATAGGTGGTGATAAAATAAAGTTTGATGAAGCTTATAAGGAAGCTAATCCATTTCTTGGATGGAGAGGGATCAGATTATTGTTAGATTTACCGGATGTACTTAAAACACAATTTCGAGCAATTTTGATTTCGTCAGTTTATAAAAACATTAGAGTAATGCTACCAATGGTCTCATCTATTGATGAAGTAATTAAAGCTAAAGAAATTTTTAATCAATGTAAGGAGGAATTAAAAGAAGCTAAAATAAGATTCGATGAACACATTAAATTTGGTATTATGGTTGAGGTACCTTCAATTGTTTTTTGTTTGAAAGAAATCTCAAGGTATGTTGATTTTGTAAGTGTTGGTACAAACGATTTAACTCAGTATTTACTTGCGGTTGATCGTGGTAACGAAAAAGTATTTAAATCCTATCAGGAATTTCATCCTGCCTTAATCAGAGTATTAAGGCAAATCATTAAAGAATTATATAGAACCAAAGTTGAAGTTAGTATATGTGGTGAACTTGCATCAAATCTTTATGCGGTTCCGTTACTTATTGGACTTGGTTACAACAATTTAAGTGTAAATGAATACCTTTTGCCAGAAATAAAAAGACTAATATTAAACTACAAACTGAGTGATTGTAAAAAATTAGCAGTTAAATGTTTACAGAGCACAAGTAATACTGAAATAGAAAAAATAATCAGTGATTTTAATAAAAAATATAAAGGAGAAAATAATGAATCCCTATAAACAGTATGATTCGGGTGATATGTTTAATGTATTACTCAATTATCATAAACAAGTTAGTGAAGTTGCCAGTAAAAGAATGGAAATTGATAGAACAAGATTTTCTAAGATAGAAAAAATAATTGTTACTGGACTTGGAGGTTCGGCAATATCTGGTGATATTGTTTATACTTTATTTCAAAACCAACTATCAATGCCATTTTTTGTTAATAGAAATTATAATTTACCAAACTTTGCAAATGATAAAACACTTGTTATAGCTTGTAGCTATTCTGGAAATACTGAAGAAACATTATCAAGTCTAAACGATGCTCTAAATAGAAAATGCGAAGTAATCACAATCAGTTCAGGTGGAAAATTAAAAGAAATAGCTAATGAGAATAATTTACTTCATTTTGAAGTAACTTCAGGGTATCATCCTAGATGCGCAATTGGATTGATGTTAACAACACTAATCAAATTTTTAGAAGAAAGCGGTTTTGTTTTTTTTGAAAATGGATTTTATGAAAATGTTATTTCATTACTTTTAGAAAAATCTAAAGAATATTCATCGGAAAAAAGTGATCCTTATGAATTCGCTCTAAAATTAATTGGTAAGTTTCCGGTTATTCATTCCACAGAGTTATTGCAATCTATAAATGTACGTTTTAGATCACAACTTGCAGAAAACTCGAAAGTCTTATCTTACTCGGGTATTATTCCAGAACTTAATCATAACGAAATAATTGCCTGGGAAAAATACGATGAAAAATTTTTCCCTGCGGTTTTAATACAAATTATTGATCAGGATGATCATCCAAGGAACAAATTACGTTTCGATATAACAAAAGAAATATTAAGTGAAGTAAAAGTTGAAATTTTAAGACTTCAGAGCAATCAACCAAAATTCTATTTGCGAATTTTTGATCTTCTATATTTTGTTGATTGGGTAAGTTTCTTTCTTGCTGTTACAAGAAAAGTCGATCCAACACCAATTAAGAATATAAATGCGCTCAAAGAAGCTTTATCAAAAATTAATTGAGTCATGTTTATTTATATTTTTATTTAACATTACTTTACATGCTCAGTTTACTTATTTCGGAAGAAATAAGGTTCAATATGAGGTATTCGATTGGCAGGTTCTAAAAACTGAGCATTTCGATATTTATTACTATCCCCAATTTTCTGAAATAGCTGAAATAGGTGCTCAATTTGCAGAAGAAGCTTATGATGATTTGAAATTTAAATTTAATCATGTTGTTCTTCAAAGAATTCCATTAATTTTTTATAACACTCATCTTCATTTCCAGCAAACTAATACTGTTCCTGGAATATTACCTGAAGGAGTTGGTGGCTTTTTTGAGTTTATGAAAGGTAGGGTTGTGTTACCATATGATGGTTCTTTAAAGCAATTTAAGCATGTTATAAAACACGAACTTGTTCATGTTTTTATGACAAACAAAATTAGACGAATACAGAATGATTTCAGGTTAACTTCAGAAAATCTACCGCCATTATGGTTTGTCGAAGGTCTTGCTGAATTTTGGTCTACTGAATGGGATGATCAGGCGGAGATGATCCTGCGAGATGGTGTTCTTAATGGTTATATCCCTGGTTTGAGTGAAATTGATAAAATTTCAGGTACATTTTTGATGTATAAAGTAGGTCAGAAAATATTGGAATTTGTATCTGAAAAATATGGTGAAGATAAAATTCTTTTACTCATTGAAAACTTCTGGAAATCATCAAACTTTGAAGATATCTGGAAAATTACACTTGGTGTAAATTATTCAGAGTTCGACAAAGAATGGAAATACTATTTAAGGAAAAAATACTTTCCAGTTGTAAAAGATGAAGATCTACCGGGTTTCTCTGCAAAAAAAATCACAGATTTTGGATTTAACTTCAGTCCCGTTTATTATAACGATAATAAAGAAAACTGGATAATCTTTCTTGCAAATCGTGATGGATATTCATCTATTTATAAAATCAAAGTTGGAGAAGGAAAAACATCAAAACCTGAATTAATTCTTCAAGGAGAAAAGACTGATGAGTTTGAGTCTTTGCATTTATTTAGAAGTAGTATTGATGTTTCTAATGATGGTATTATTGCATTTGTGTCAAAATCAAAAGGTAGAGATAATATCAATTTTTTTGACTTAAGGAACAATAGGTTAAGTTTTTCAAAATCGTTTGAAAATATTTTAAGCATATCCAATCCTAAATTTTCTTTTGATGCTCAAAAGTTAGTTTTTAGTGGAATTGATTTAAAGGGTTTCCGCGATCTTTATGTTTTTGACCTAATAAGAGATAAATTAATTCGATTAACAAACGATTATTATGATGATAGAAACCCTTCCTTTTCACCTGATGGGAAATTTGTTGTTTTTAGTTCTGATCGAACTTCTCAAAACAAAAATTTTTACTATAATCTTTTCTTAATTGATTTACATGATTTCGAAATAAAAAAAATCACTTCCATTAATTCAGATCAAGCTTATCCAATTTTTTCAAGAGATGGACAAAAGATAATTTTTACTTCGAATATCAATGGTGTTTCGAATTTGTGGTTTATTAAAGTAAATATTTCCAGAGCAGATTCAATTATTGTTGACAACAAAATTGAACAATTAACCGCATTTACTTCATCAGTTTATGATCCAAACTTAAAAGATAGTGCATTAATTTTTTGTTCATTTGAAAATTTTAGTTTTCAGATTTATGAGATTGACAATTACATAAGAGAATCACAGAGATTTAATAAAAAAATTTCTATATCCAATGATTCCTTGAGAGTTAATTGGATAATAAAGGGAATAGATGGGTTCAAGGTAAAAGAAAGAATTCGTTATGAAAGAGAATATACTCTTGATTTTGCTCAAAGCCATATAACTACCAATCCAGTTTATGGTACAAGTGGGGGAGCATTGTTTTCAATCAGTGATTTAATGAGCGATGACCATTATCAATTTCTAATTTTCAATACCGCACAAAGCAGAGATGAGTTTCTTAAAAGTTTTAATATTGCCATAACAAGAATTTCTCTCGCTCAGAAAACCAATTATGCTTATGGTGTTTTTCATTTCTCAGGTAGGAGGTATGATATTCGTGACTCTGATGAATATTTTTTTGAAAGAAGTTTTGGAATATATTTTGGGCTGAGTTATCCATTCTCGTTTTTCAGGAGACTTGAAGCTACATTTTCTTTAGCGAATTCTGATAAAGAAGTTTTTTTCACTTCAAAAAGCAGGAAAGCTCTTTTATTAACTAATTCAGTTTCATATGTTTTTGATAATAGTCTTTGGGCATCATCAGGACCAATTGATGGTTCAAGGTTTATGGTATTATTGGGACTAACAAATGATATAAAATTTTCGAATGTAAATTACTTTAGTTTTATGCTTGACTATAGAAATTATCTTAGATTAGGTTTGAAAAGTGCTTTTGCAACAAGATTTCAATTCTTCTTTAATGAAGGAAAAGAAGCAAGAAGATTTTTTATGGGAGGCAATTGGGATCTAAGAGGTTACCCTCGGTGGTCAATTCGAGGCGAAAAATTATGGTTAACATCTTTTGAATTCCGTTTTCCACTAATTGATCAAATTACTGTAAGATTTCCTTTTCTAACTATGAATTTATTTGAATTTAGAGGAGCAACTTTTTTTGATATGGGGAATGCATGGGATATTAAATATAATCAGACTCTTGGCAGTGTTGGTTTTGGTATTCGAATGAATCTTTTTGGAGTGTTAGTTCTTAGGTATGATATTGGTAAAAGAATAGAAGACGGATTTAGAAGATTTCAGGATGGTTTATTCTACCAATTCTTTTTTGGGTGGGATTTTTGAAGATGGTTAAATATTTGAAATTTCTTTTTTCACTCGTATTGTTTATTGTTTACATAACTCTTTTCAATTCTTGTGGGAAAAAAATTCAAATTCCAAATTACCTTAAACCTGATAATATTTGGTCTCATTACGGATATGATTCTGAAAGAAGATTTTTTGTTGATGATTCTTTACATCTACCATTAAAGATTCTTTATAGAACAGAATTAAAGGCTGGACTTAATTATTCCAGTGTAACGACAATGGACAAGTTCTTGTTTGTGGGAGACTTGAAAGGTAATGTTTATAAAATAGCTTTGAACTCAGGAAAAATTGAAAATTATAATAATTTCAAACAACCAATACTCACTAATATAATGATTAAAGAAAATGAACTGTTTATTCCTCTGGCAGCGACGAAAGAAAAAATGTCTTACTTGATAAGTTATGATTTAGTTAAAGGTGAAGAGAAGAAAAGAATACCTTTAGAAGGATCAGTTGAAAAAGAAATTTTAATTGTCAATGGTGACATTTTTTTAGCAACTACAAGTGGAATTATTTATAAAATTAGAAAAGACTTAGTTGAAGACTGGAAAATAGAAACAGGCTCTCAAATTTATTCGCATCCTGCTGCTGGTGATAAGTTTTTAGTTACTGGAACAATCGATGGATGGGTGTATATAATTTCATACGATGGTAAAATCAATAAAAAATTTAAAGTTAATAATTCGTTGAAATCTGGATTTTCAATTGATGAATCAAAAATTTATTTCGGTGATGCTTTTGGTTTTATGTATTGTTATGATTATGGTCAGGAAAAATTTCTTTTCACAAAAAAACTGGATGCACCAATTCTCGCTATTCCATCAATTGATAGAGAGAATATTTATATTGGTGATTTAAAGGGCAATGTATATGCACTATCAAAACAAACAGGTGATCTTAAATGGAAAAAACTACTTGGTGGTTTGATTAATAATGCAATATTAATTGTGGGTAATAAACTTGTTGTTCCAAATTTTCAGAAGAAAATTTTTATCCTTGATAAATTTAATGGTGAAATACTACAGGAAATTGAATTAGATGGAAGAATTAAATTTTCCCCAGTTTACATAGATCATAAATTAATTTTAGGTTGTGATGATAAGAAAATTATTTGTCTTTCTAATTAAAGTGTATGTAATATTACTTTTTGTTTTTGATTTGTTGCTTCCGCAATCCGATATCCATCGGATAAAAATTTATTCGGAAAATGAATTTGAATTATTTATTAATAATTCTTCAGTTTACAAGGGGAAAAATTTTGATACACTTCTAATTTCCGGAAAATATTTAATTGAAGCTTATTTAATTCAAGATGAACCCAAAATTTTTATTTATAAACAATTCGTTCATCTTAATTCAGATACTTTAATTGAATTAAATAAAATTTACGACTTAAGAGTTAGAAGCAAACCTGAAGATGCAAAAGTTTATATTGACTCAATTTTTTTTGGTTATACTCCTTTAAGTATTTATTTGCTCTTTAAGCCAGCTTCATTAACCGTCGAAAGTTTTAATTTCAATAAAAAGATTTTTGATCTTTCAAATTTTGAAAAATATGATTTTTTTGTCGAGTTTAAGCGGGAGTCACAATTGGTGAAGAGAAGTTACTTCGATTTTAAATACTTAGCCCTTACATCTACAATCTTAAGTGGAATACTATCTGTCTACTATAAAAAGCAAGCTGATAAATTTTACTTTAAACCAGATAGAACACAATCTGATCTTAATCTTGTTAAAAAATATGATAATTATTCAGCTGCATTTACCATCGGAATGGAAATAAGTTTTGGTATTTTTGTATATATGTTATTCGATAATTAATCAACAGGAGTATAAAAATGGAAAGATTAATTTATCAATTTTTAATCATTGGTCTTTTTTTAGGTTTTATCTCATGTCAAAAACAAAAGGAAGAAGATCTTTATAAAACAGCTCTTGAAGATATAAAAAATGGTAACATTAAAGAGGCAATTAATAATTTAGAAAAACTTGTTGAAGAAAACCCGTATTCTGAATTTGCACCTGATGCATATTTTACATTAGCCTCGATCTACCAAGTTGAGGAAATGGATTCAATTCACAAAACGATTAATTATCGAAAAGCTATTGAATATTATCAACAATTAATCGAAAAATTCCCGAATCACGAAAAAACACCACAGGCAATTTTTATGGCTGGTTTTATTTCGGCTGAGTATTTACATGATTATCAGCAAGCAAGTTTTTACTATAAAAAATTATTAAAAGCTTATCCTGAACACGAACTTGCTGCTTCAGCAAAATTAGAATTAGAAAATCTTGGTAAATCTCCAGAGGAGATTTTGAAACAAAAAGGCGTTGAATTGAGCACAAAAGGGGAATAACGTGAAATATAGATCCGATTATCGACAACTACTTGATCCGAAAATTATTTCTAAAATTTCTAGATTAGATTTGCGAGCTCGTTATATTGTAGAAGGTTTTTTAATTGGATTGCATCGAAGCCCATATCACGGTTTTAGTGTTGAATTTTCAGAGCATCGTCAATATATGCCCGGTGATGAAATTTCAAGAATTGATTGGAGAGTTTATGGCAAAACGGATCGATTCTACATTAAACAATATGAAGAAGAGACAAATCTTAAAAGTTATATTTTAATCGATTGCAGTAAATCAATGGATTATTCAAGTGATAGTATAACTAAGTTTCAATATGCTATTACTCTTGGTGCAGCTATAGCATACCTATTGTTTGATCAAAAAGATGCAATTGGATTGGTTCTTTATTCTGATGAAATAAAAAAAATCATTGAACCCAAAACTTCTAAAGTAAATTTAATTGAAATCTATAAAACATTGGTTAAGTCTTCACCGCAAGGAAAAACAAAAACTGCAGAATGTCTGGCTGAAATTGCGGAAAAAATTAAGAAAAGGGGATTAATTATAATTATTTCTGATTTTCTTGATTTGCCAGAAAAAGTTGAAAACTCGTTGAAAAAATTTCGATTTAAGCAAAATGAAGTAATTACGTTTCAGATTCTTGATAGGCAGGAGATAAATTTTAACTTTAATAAGGATGCAATTTTTAGGGATCTTGAATCTGAAGAAGAATTATTAACGCAACCTCATCAAATAAAGAATGATTATTCACAGCTTATCAAAAATTTTATTGAATCATTGAAAAAAAATTTGCTTAACCATCAAATTGATTACAATCTTGTTTTAACAGATGAATTCTTTGACAAAGCATTGTTATCTTTCCTTAAAAAAAGAAAAGCGTTGCACTAAAATTCTTTGATGATCTTAATTAGTTTTTCCTTGTAGTTTGCCATTAGTTCTCGTGACAGTGATTCAGTCCTTGCTTCAACTATTAGTCTTATAATTGGTTCTGTGTTAGATTTTCTGAGATGAACCCAATGGTCTTCAAATTCAATCCTTAAACCGTCATCCTCATTTGTTCTCTGATCTTTAAATTCATCTTTAAATCTTTGCACGATTAAATCAGGTGAAACATTTTTAGTTTCGAATTTATCTTTGACAATAAAGTATGACGGTAATTCTTTTTTTATTTCAGAGAGTTTTTTATTTTTTTCTGATAAATATTGGAGTGTAAATGCAATTCCAACTAGAGCATCTCTCCCATAATGAAGTTTGGGATAAATAACACCACCACTTCCTTCACCACCAATTACTGCTCCAAATTTTTTCATCCCTTCCACTACATTAATTTCCCCAACAGGAGTTCTAAAAACAGAACAATTATATTTTGAAGCTATATCTTCAACAGCTCTTGTTGTGGAAAGATTCACACAAACACTTCCTCTTTGTTTACTTAGAACAAAGTCAGTTGCTAATACAATTGTATATTCTTCAATAAAGGGCTCACCATTTTCTTGAATTAAAACAAGTCGATCTACATCTGGATCTACTATGATCGTCAGATCAAAATTTCCTTCTTTTGCCACCTTGATTGTATCACTTAAATTCTCTGGAATTGGCTCTGGATTTCTGGGAAAGATTCCTGAATGATCGCAATTAAGCTTTGTTACTTCACAGCCAAATTTTTCAAGTAACTTAGGAACAACATCAACTCCAGCTCCATTTACACAATCAACTAAAACTTTGAACTTTTTCCTTTTAATTTGTTCAATATTGATTAAATCAAGATTAATAATTTTATCAATGTGTAAATTGTACGCTTCATTGATAAATTGATAAGTCCCAATTTGATTCCACTTCTTAAATTTTGGATTAAAGTTTTTTTCGAGTTCAAAAAACTCAGTTGCTTCTTGAGGTGAAAGAAATGTTCCATTAGAATTTAAAAGTTTAAGAGCATTCCATTCATTAGGATTATGACTTGCAGAAATAACAATTCCGCCAGAAGATTTAAGTTCTTCGACATAAATTTGAACTGTAGGAGTTGGAACAATTCCAACATCAACTACATCACAACCTGAAGCTATAAGTGTTCCCGTAACAATTCTGGAAATGTACTCACCAGTTATCCTTGAATCTCGACCAACAACTATTTTTCCAAATTTACAGAATTGTGCAAATGCTGCAGACAATTGAACTAAATTTTGTGGATCTAATCCATCTCCTACAATTCCTCTGATTCCCGAAATACTTTTTACAAGTGTGGGCATACTAATCTCACTTTTTTTTTAACAATACAATTATTTTTAAATGGGTGAATGAATTTCAAAATTTATATTCATTTATTAAAGAAACTGTTTTATTTTGATTAAAACTTATTATTTAGTTTGACAAAAATAATAAATGATTTGTGGACTTTTTTATAAATTATCTAATTCAATTATTAACTTATAATAAATTTCTAAATTTTAGAATAATCAAAAAGTATGAAAGTTATTTTCACTTCAAAATGAAAAATAGTTCTATTAAAGTTACATTATCTTCACTTTCTAGTCATCAACGATTCATAATAAGAGTAAATAAATAATTAGCGGATATTAATCTGCAACATTTTATATTGGATACAAGAATCATTCTTCGTAAATTAGTTTCATCATGAAAAAATTTATAATCACATTTTTAATTACACTGTTTTTAACAACAAATAAATTGGAATTAATTGATGGTTTTCCTATCTGGTTAAAAGATGGAGAAATCCACACTGATCAAACATCAGGAATTACGTTTATTGGTGAAAAAAATAATAAAAAATATTTTCTGGTTTGCGATGATATTGGCAAAATTCATAGAATAAGTTTAAAAAATAATCACCTAAAGATCGAAACGATTAAATTTAATAAATCAGTGGAAAACTTTCTTAATAGATTTATAAAAAAAGATTTTGAAGAAATTGTATACGATTCGAAGTCAAATCGTATTTATCTTTCCATTGAAGGTAATGGATTAAATTTCAAATCAGAGGTTGGTATCTATGAAATAAAATTTAAGAATGATGATGTATATAGTGATGAAATTGTACATATTGAGAAAGTTAATTTTAATGATTGGGAGAAAATATCAAAATATACTTCAAACAATATTGGGTTTGAGGGTCTTGCTGTATCCGAATCAAAAATTTTTCTCGGTCTGGAAGGTTTTCAATTTGGTGATTTATTTGTGGATTCTACTTTGATATATGTAGTTGATAAAGATTCTAAAAAATTAATTAAAATGTTATCAACCAAAAAAATTGGAATCCACACTATCACGGGTTTATATGCAGTGGATGATTATACGATTTACGGTATAGATCGAAATCGACAAAACTTTTTTGAAATTAAATTTAAAAACAATTACGATATAGAATATTTTCATGTCATAAAGCTCAATTTACCTGTTCCAAATAATAGAAATTTGAAATATGTTGCTGCTATCGAAAGCTTAACACTGGATAATGAAAATAATGTTTATGTTGTTGATGATCCCTGGAAAAAATATTACATTCCACCTGTTGAAGTATTAAGACTATTGAAAGAAGATGATAGAGAAAATTTCAAAAACTTTATTCCTTTATTATTTAAATACAAACTAAATTAAGAGGTCTAATATGGAAAATGTTATTCAATACATCAATTCAAATCTTGAAAAATACATTGAAGAATTAAAAGATTTTTTAAGAATTCCAAGTATAAGTTCCGATCCAGAAAAGAAATCCGAAATGCTAAGAGCCGCTGAATTTCTAATGTCAAAATTTTCTGAAATGGGTTTTGAAAATATTAAGATTTTAAATCCTGATGAAGGTCATCCAGTTGTGTATGCAGAAAAAAATGTAGATCCAAAAAAGCCTACGGTTTTGTTTTATGGACATTATGACGTTCAACCAGTTGATCCAATCGAACTATGGACTTCCCCACCTTTTGAACCAGAAATTAGAGATGGAAAAATCTGGGCTAGAGGCGCAACCGATGATAAAGGACAATTGTACACACATTTAAAAAGTGTTGAAGCATTTATAAAATCCGGTGTCGATTTACCAATGAATGTCAAGTTTATTATTGAAGGGGAAGAAGAAATTGGAAGCCCTTCACTTCCTAAAGTAATAAAGGCTAATAAAAATTTATTGAAATGTGATGTAGTTGTTATTTCCGATACATCAATGTATGATGAGAAAACACCCTCAATTACTTATTCATTGAGAGGACTTGCATATTTTCAAATTGAAATAACTGGACCGAACCGTGATCTTCACAGTGGAACTTTTGGTGGAGCAGTGATGAATCCAATTCAGGCTTTGTGTGATTTGTTATCAGGTATGAAAGATAAAAATGGAAAAATTACGATTCCAGGATTTTACGATGATGTATTGCCTTTAACTAAAAAAGAAAGAGAGGGCTTCAAAAAACTTAAGTTCAGTGAAAAAGCTTATATGAAAGAACTTGGTGTTAAAGAATTATTTGGTGAAAAGGGTTACTCAACTCTGGAACGAACATGGGCTCGTCCAACTCTTGAAATAAATGGCATTTGGGGAGGTTATACCGGAGTTGGAGCCAAAACAGTTATTCCCTCCAAAGCTTATGCAAAAATTAGTATGCGTCTTGTTCCTAACCAAACGCCACAAAAAGTTGAGAAATTATTAAAAGCCTATTTGAGTAAGGTAGTTCCTAAATCTGTTACCTATAAATTAGAGACACTTCATGGTGGTGAGCCAGCCTTAACCCCAATTGATAATGTAGCGATTAAAACTGCAGCACTTGCAATGAAAAAAGCATTTGGTAAAGAACCAGTATTTATTAGAGAAGGAGGTTCTATACCAATTGTTGTTGACTTTGGACGTACTCTTAAAGCTCCAGTTGTTCTTTTGGGCTTTGGACTTTCAACCGAAAATCTGCATTCTCCAAATGAACATTTTGATTTAAATAATTTCCATCGCGGTATTCAATGTTCAGCATATTTCTTGAACGAATTCAGTCAGGTGAAATGATAACAAGAGATGCTCTACTTGAAGTAAATAAAACTTATTATAAAGCATTTGAAAATTTTGATCTAAAAACTATGTCCCAGATCTGGTCAAATTCCGATGATGTAGTGTGTATTCATCCTGGTTGGGATATTCTTATAGGTTGGGAAAAAGTTGAAGATGGTTGGAAAAAAATATTTATGGAAGAATCTGTACTTAAATTTACAATTAGAAATCCTCATACTATTATCCTTAATGATCTGGGAATAGTTAGTTGTATTGAAGAAATTTTTATCTCATCACGAGATACTATTTCTCAAACTTTCATAGCTACTACAAATTTATTTAAAGAAACAAATAAAGGAATTAAACTGTTTTATCATCACAGTTCTCCTGTATTAACAAGCGAAAGAAATGTCAAACTAACTTATCATTAGAATCGATATGACCATGAAATCGCGAATAGATGTATACAAAGAATTATTTAATGAATTGAACTTAAATCACAATAAAAGGATTTTGCAATTTTCTGATTTATATAAAGAATATAAATCGTTTTATGAGTATGCTTCTGTTTATGATGCTTCCCATTCTAGTTTTTTCTATGTAACGGGGAAAGATGCCCTGGATTTTCTACACAGAATTTCTACTAATGATCTGATAAATCAATTAGATTATTCATCAAGGATCACACTGCTGTTAAATGAAAAAGGGCGAATTATAGATAAGATTAAAATATTGAAATTCCCTGATCATTTAATTTTGATTGGAAGCCCTGATAATAAAGAAAAAATCTATCGATGGATTGAAAGATATGCTGTAATGGATGATATTAAAGTTAGCGTAAAAGATGGATCATATCTATATCTTAAAATTTTAGGAAAAAAGAAAGATGTGTTTGTAACTCTTCTTTTCGGAGATCAATTAAAAGAGATGGAAGATTATAAGATTTACAAATATATCTCCGATCAATTTCAATGCTGGATTTATAGAGATGAAATTTTTCCAGACCACGTTGGTTATGAAATTTTTTGTGATGAAATTTATTCGGAGTCATTATTATATTATATTAATTCAAATCTGAATATTTTCAATTGTCAATTTATTGGTTGTAATGCTTATGAAATTATTCGAATAGAACAAGGAGAACCATTATTTCCAAATGAATTAAATGATTCTTTTAATCCATATGATGTTAATTTAATTAAATATGTCAGTTTTACTAAGGGATGTTATATTGGTCAGGAAGTAATTGCAAGGCTCGATACTTATGAAAAAGTTAAATTTAATTTTTCTGGTTTTAAGCTAGAAAAAGACTATGATTTCTTTGATAAAATTATTTATAAAAAAGATGGAACGATTGCTGGTGAATTAACTTCAAAAACATATTCCCCAGGTCTTAAATCAATTGTAGGTTTGGGTATATATAATAAAAAGCTTTATAAAAATGAATTGGATTTTCTTTATGTAAAACAGAGTGATGAGTTAATTAAATTAGAAATAATTAATTTACCAATGATAAAACTATGAAAATTTATACTAAAACAGGTGATGACGGAACAACTGGTCTCTTTGGTGGTAAGAGAGTCTTGAAAGATAATGAGCGCGTTGACACTTATGGAGATATTGATGAATTAAATTCACTTATTGGTTTAACTTTATCTTTTGTTCATTCAAATGATGTAAAAGATGATCTCAAAAGAATTCAGAATCAGTTATTCAATATTGGTGCATTTTTAGCAACGCCCTCTGAAGATTGGGATAAATTGAATTCATTGAAAAATATTTCTGAGCAGGATGTTGAATTTCTGGAGAAAAGAATCGATTACTATGATGAAAAATTACCTGAATTAAAAAATTTTATTTTGCCTGGTGGTTCTATTAGTGCTGGTTTTTTGCATTATTCGCGAACGGTATGTAGAAGATGTGAGAGAAAAATTGTTAAATTTGTAATTAGAGAAGAGGGAAATAAAATTTTCATTAAATTTTTCAATAGGTTGTCTGATTTTTTATTTATTCTTGCTCGATATGAAAATTTTTTTACAGGACATAAAGAAATTGAATGGCATAAATAAAGTTCTTTAAAAATTTGTATTAACCCGATTTATTCGGGGGTGATGTGGTTTCGACGGTATTAGAGCGGCATTAAACTGCATACCGTGCTTCCCGATGTGCACGTAAAAAAAGTCGGGGAAAAAGAAACGACAACTATAACTACGCATTAGCTGCCTAATTTAATGGCGGCTACATCCCATTTATCCCTATGCCTGTCGGGGATTTATGGGATGTCGATTTAGACAGGCTCGTCCCTAACTATACCTGCTGGTTAGGGATTAAACCAAAGCAGGTTGGTTGATAAGTATCCTGTCTGTTCGGAGACTTATCAACGAGATTTAAAAGAACAGACTAAGTATGTAGATGTTTAATGTGGCATAATACCGGACGCGGGTTCGACTCCCGCCACCTCCACCAAAAATCATTTATCTAATTTTGTTGAAAATTCATTTACTTTAATCTAATTTTGTATCTAGTTAATGCTCTTTTAATTTCTGTATTGCCATTGCCGAAGTGGCGGAATTGGCAGACGCGCTGGACTCAAAATCCAGTGGGGCTCAAAACCCCGTGCCGGTTCGACTCCGGCCTTCGGTACTAACTTTCCTTTTATTACTCACTAAATCTTATCAATCCCAATGAAAACAGAAGAAAATTCAAAACCTAAAAATTTTATTGAAGAAATTATTGAGGAAGATTTAAAAACTGGTAAATTCAATGGTCGTGTTCACACGCGCTTCCCTCCTGAACCTAATGGTTATCTTCATATCGGGCATGCTAAAGCTATTTGTTTGAACTATGGTCTCGCAAAAAAATATAATGGAAAATTTAATCTCAGGTTTGATGATACTAATCCAAGTAAAGAGGAACAAGAGTATGTTGATTCAATAATAGAAGATGTCAAGTGGCTTGGTGCTGATTTTGAAGATAGATTATTTTTTGCTTCGGATTATTTCGAGCAAATGTATCAATGGGCAGTTGAATTGATCAAAAAAGGTAAAGCCTATGTATGTGATTTAACACCGGATGAAATTCGTGAATATCGCGGAACTTTAACTGAACCTGGCAAAGAAAGTCCTTATAGAAATCGAACTATTGAGGAAAATCTGGAATTATTTGAGAGAATGAGAAAAGGGGAATTTCCAAATGGCTCCAAGACTTTGAGAGCAAAAATTGATATGGCTTCCCCAAATCTAAATTTGCGCGATCCAGTAATGTACAGAATTTTACATGTCCCACACCATAGACAAGGAAATAAGTGGTGTATTTATCCAACATATGACTGGGCTCATGGTTTAGAAGATTCGATTGAAGGTATTACTCATTCCATCTGTACTCTCGAGTTTGAAAATCATAGACCACTTTATGATTGGTTTCTTGATGAGCTTGGAATTTATCATCCTCAGCAGATTGAGTTTGCTCGATTGAATTTAAGTTATACTGTAATGAGTAAAAGAAAACTTCTTGAACTTGTTCAGAAGGGTATTGTTGATGGTTGGGATGATCCAAGGATGCCAACTATATCTGGATT
Source organism: uncultured Ignavibacteria bacterium (assembly GCA_937944105.1). GTDB lineage: Bacteria > Bacteroidota > Ignavibacteria > Ch128b > Ch128b > Ch128b. Next base: position 127,879 of record CALDZP010000007.1, on the reverse strand, counting down.
GCGAAGAAGAGGGTATACTCCAGAATCTATCTGGAAATTTACTGAAATGATTGGTGTTGCTAAAAGAGATGCATTAACTGATGTAAGTTTACTTGAATATGCTATTAGAGAAGATTTAAATAAAACAGCACAAAGAGCTATGGCTGTATTAAATCCTCTTAAGATCGTAATTATAAATTATGAAGGAGAAGAATTTCTAGATGCTTTGAATAATCCAGAAAATCCTGATGCAGGTACAAGAAAAATTCCATTCTCAAATGAGATTTATATTGAATCATCCGATTTTATAGAAAATCCACCTAAAGGTTATCACCGTTTAATGCCTGGTGGCGAAGTTAGATTAAGGTATGCTTATATAATTAAATGTGAAGAAGTAATCAAAAATGAACAGGGCAATATAATTGAACTTCGTTGTACATATGATCCTCAAACAAAGAGTGGAATGGATACAAGTAATAAGAAGGTGAAAGGAGTTATTCACTGGGTTTCTGCAAAACACTGTTTTGATGCCGAAGTTCGTCTGTACGATAGATTATTTAATGTTGAAAATCCAGGTGAATTAGATAATTGGTTGGAATACATAAATCCGAATTCTCTCATGATAGTTTCTAATGCTAAACTTGAACCATTCCTTAAAGGGGCAAAACCGTTAGATAAATTTCAGTTTGAAAGGTTAGGTTACTTTTGTGTTGATCCTAAATATTCGAATGGTGAAAAATTGGTTTTTAATAGAACTGTAACTTTGAAAGATACATGGGCTAAGATTGCTTCAAAATCAACTAAGTAGTAAAACTATCCTAATTCTAATTTTTACTGAAATCAATAATTTTTACATTTTGATTTAAAAAATTTATTGGAAAAAAGGTCCAGAAAGTTTTCAATCTAAATTTGTATTAGAACCAAACCTTAATATTTGTAGGTAAAAAAAATATGAAGTTCAGAGATTCTAATTGACATCTTTCAGAATCAATAACGGTAAAATTTTATTTATTGCAATGAAGGACTCACTGAATTTTACCTTCTGAAATTCTTTGAATCGCTATTTGAATTCTGCTTTTCACTTCATCTTTGCCAAGTATATGAAGTAAATCATAAATACCAGGTCCTGCACTTGTTCCAGATAATGCAAGTCTTAATGGATGAATTAATTTACCTTTATTAATCTGTAATTTTTCAGCAACAGAATTTAAAGCATTTTCAAAGTCTTCTTTTGTTGGATTATTTAATAAATCAATTTCTTCAATTAATACTTTAAGGAATTTTGGTGTTTCTGGTTTCCAGTTCTTTTGGATTGCTTTTTCTTCATAACTATTTGGTCTTTCAAAGAAATAATAACTTTTTGTAATTATTTCATGAACAAAATCAATCCTTTCTTGCATTGCTGATATCACAAGTTTTAAGTAATCATCTGAAAAATTATTTGAAGCATATTTGGATTTTTTTAACTCATCTTTTAATAAAGGCAGTAATTCATCAACAGTTTTCTTCCTGATATGTTCACCATTTAACCAGAGCAATTTATTCAAATCAAAAACTGCTCCTGATTTATTTACACCTTCCAGTGAAAATTTTTCTATTAATTCATTCAAATAATAAAATTCTCTATTATCTCCAGCATTCCAGCCAAGAAGAGCCACAAAATTTATCAAAGCTTCTTTTAGGTATCCTTTAGCTCGATATTCTTCAACTGCAACATCGCCCTGACGTTTGCTTAATTTTGACCTATCCGGATTAAGTAAAAGGGGAAGGTGAGCAAATTGTGGTTTTTCCCATCCAAAATATTCATACAGCAGAACATGTTTTGGAGTTGATGATAACCATTCCTCTCCTCGAATAACATGAGATATTTTCATTAAATGATCGTCAACAACATTTGCAAGGTGATAAGTAGGATAACCATCACTTTTAATAAGTATCTGGTCATCAATAATATTCGTATCAAATTCAACTTCGCCTCTAATTAGATCATGAAATTTTACGGTTTGATTTGGTGGAACATTAAGACGAATTACATAAAGTTCGCCGTTTTCAATTTTATTTTTGACTTCTTGAGGATTAAGTTTTAAGCAATGTTTATCGTATTTGATTTGTGGAACTTTTAATCTTGATTGTTCTTCTCTTAATGCAGCCAATCTTTCGGGTGAGCAAAAACAATAATATGCATGACCTTTTTTTATAAGTTCTTCTGCATGTTGCTTATATATTTCCAGCCGTTGAGATTGAATATATGGACCAAAAGGTCCACCTATATCTGGTCCTTCATCATAAAATAATTCGCACCACTTCAAGGTTTGAATAAGATTTTCAACTGCACCTTCCACATATCTCGATTTATCAGTATCTTCAATTCTTAATATAAATTTTCCATTGTTCTTTTTTGCAAACAAAAAATTATACAGTGCAGTTCTTAAACCACCAACATGTAAATATCCAGTTGGAGAGGGAGCAAATCTTGTTCTGACTTCTTCCATATTTCCTCAAATATTTTTCAAAAATAAAAAATTGGAGTGGAATATTTATTTAGAATTAAATTATTGATAAAAAAAGAGGCTTGCCATACCGTTATTTAATTAGGGATGATATGACAAGCCTTATAGGGAGGTCAAAATGCAAATTTTATAGTTTAAGTGCCTCAAGATATCTTTCTGTTACTGCATCCCAATTTATAACATTAAACCAGTTAGCAACGTATTCATTTCTTCGATTCTGATATTTAAGATAATAAGCATGTTCCCAAACGTCAATACCTAAAATAGGATAACCCTTAAGATCTGAGACATCCATCAAAGGATTATCCTGATTTGGCGTTGATCCAATCAATAAATTTCCTTTGTTATATACTAACCATGCCCAACCAGAACCAAATCTTGTTAATGCTGCTTCTGTTAACTTTGATTTGAAATTATCAAATGAGCCGAAAGTCTTTTCAATAGCTGATTTAAGTTCAGCTTTTGGTTCGCCACCACCGTTTTTTGTCATAATCTGCCAGAACAACGTGTGATTATAGTGACCACCGCCATTATTTCTAACTGCTATAGGATATTTTGATGCATCGGATAGTAATTCTTCTAAAGATAGTTTTTCCATATCCGTATTCGCAATAGCATTATTTAAATTATTTACATAAGCACCGTGATGTTTGCTCCAGTGTATTTCCATAGTCATTGCATCTATGTAAGGTTCTAAAGCATCATAAGAGTAGGGCAATGGAGGTAATTCATATTTAGCCATGTTTAATTGACTCCTTTCATTTATTTCGAACTTAGTAAATTCAATGTTTTTTAATGGACTAAGAAAAAATCCAGATGTTAAGAGTGAAAATGTTCCAATAAATTTTCTTCTTTTCATAATTCACACAGAAAAAGATGAGCCACAACCACAAGTTCTTGTTGCGTTAGGATTATTAAAAACAAATCCTCGCCCCATAAGTCCATCAGAATAATCAAGAACAGTTCCATTAAGGTAAAATAAGGATTTAGTATCTACAACAACTCTTAAATTTTGAGAATAGATGACTCGATCGTTATCTCTTAATTTGTTATCAAATGCGAGAGAATATACAAATCCAGAACAACCCCCACCTTTAACACCTATTCTTAAAAAGTATTCGTTTGGATCGAGCTTATTTTCTTCTAATATTTTTCTTGCTTCATTTAAAGCCTTTTCAGTTATTGTTATTTCACTGAGTTCAGTTGTAATTTCTGGCATTGTTACTCCTTAGATATTAATTGTTTTTTTTGAGGGACAAATTCGGGATAATTAAGAAGATAAATTTGATTACTAATTTTCTTTAAAATTCCTTTTGATTCTAAGTATTTAATAAACTCATTTGCTAAAATTTCACTTTCTGTATATGTCAATTTAATTTCCCTATTTTCAAGATAATGCTTTAAGCCAAATTGAATATCTCTAAAAAAGACATTAGATCTATGAAACATAGGATATTTTGACTTTAAATAATTTAATACTGTTCTTTCTTCATTAATTAATGAATTTAAAAGATTTTTTAATTCTTTATGCATATTACTCCCTAATAATTTATTTTTTTTGCCTGTAAGTTCTACAAAAATAAGAAAGTTAAATGCACTAAGAAAATTATAAACATCATTACAATGAACTAAAATTCAAACAAAAAACAAACTAAAGAGAAAATAAAGTTCCATTATTAATTAATTTTTTTCATTACATTGAGCAAAAAATTAAGAAAAACTAAATTGAATATTTTACATGAATAATGAGAACTAAAAATAATTGATAATTAAGAGTGTCTTTTGAAATTGGATCTGAGCTATCCTTCTCCATTCAGTTTGAAAATTATTACTACCATCTACTAATTTTAATTTGTTTTTTAGATAAAGTTTTCGAAAGATTCCCAGTGAATCAGAGTAATTTATGTTTCTAAAATCAGAAAATGGTTTAGCTTTAAAATTTTTATCATATCCGAGTGGTTCAGTTTCTTTTGAAATTTAATAAACTGCGGTTCTAAAATATTAAGATGAAAAATTACTTTCTTGACTTGGGGAGTTAATAATGATTGATTCTAAGAATAAAGGCATATTAAAAATGGACAGATGTTTTAGTTCAAATTTTACATCTAATTGAGAATTATTTATTGCGATTAAACCCCGGTTAAATCTCCCAACAGAAATAATTTTCAACGCACCGTTGAAAATATTTAAGACCCATAATTTCCACTTTAAAAAATTGAATTAATCTTTTTGCATTATCATTGATTATCAATGAAATTGGAAAAATTAGTTGGAAATTAAAATAAAATTTTTAATAAACACTTAATTTAAGATAAATATTATTTACACGTAGTTAGAAAAGATATTTAGTGCGGAATAATTTTTTATTAAATATCATATGAAATTTTTCAATTGAAATTTAATACGTTGCTGAGTATATACTTTTTCAATATAAGCTATTTAATTTTATTTTTAGAGAAAAAGGTGCTTAAAATGAAAGTTCATATCCTTTCTATTAAATACTTTAATTTGTTCATTTTAATTTTTGCGGTTCTAATTGAAAATGAAAGCATTAGTCAAACAAAATATTTTGGAGGATTTGGTTATTTATCAACTGGCTATCAAAATATTGATATTAAAAATTTGAATGCACAACTTAAAATTCATAATTTCCCTGAGTTAGACAAAAAATTTGTAGCTATGGGTGGTGGTGGTTTTGGAATTATGAATAATTTTGTATTAGGTGGTGAAGGGTTTGGTTTAATTGGTTCTGAAAAAAGTAATCAAGATTACAATATTAGTTTATTCGGTGGTTACGGTCTATTTGATTTGGGATATGTGTTATATTCAGAAAATGGACTAACTATTTTTCCATTGATTGGTTTTGGTGGTGGTGGCATTGATATCACTATAAATGAAAAAAAATTAGTTAATTTTGATGATGTTTTATCTAATCCGAAAAGGGGTTCTAATTTGAGTGTTGGTGGATTGATTTTAAATATAGGAATGAATGCGATATATAATATAGATTTATTCGATAACGAAAGGAATTCAAGGGGATTTACAATAGGTGTGAATTTTGGTTATACTCATTTCTTACAATTAGGAAATTGGACTTTATTTGAAAATGAAATTTCAAACGGACCGGAGGTTAGCATTTCAGGTTTTTATTTAAAGTTTACAATAGGTGGCGGAGGAATAAGAAAAAAAGAGAGCTTCAACTAACGCTCCCTTCTTTAAAATCCAAATATTCTAACTGATTGTTCTGCAAATTCAATAATTGGTTTAAAGTAAATTCCAAATAATAATGTTGGAATTAATAAACTAAGAGTAATTAATAGATTTCCATGACCAAGATTATGTGAGTATTCTATTTCAGATTCTCGAAGGAACATGTTCTTAACAACTTTCAAATAGTAATAAAGAGAAATTACGCTATTCAAGACACCAATTACTGCTAGCCATATCCATTTAGCTTTAATCAGTGCTCCAAATAAATATAATTTAGCAACAAACCCAGCCGTTGGGGGAATTCCAGTTAATGAAATTAAAAATATAGTCAATGACACTCCCAGAAATGGGGCTTTATAACCCAAACCAGTATAATCTTCCATTTCTTCAGAACCTAATTTATCAGCAATCAGCATCACGACGAAAAACGCACCTAAATTCATAAATAAGTAGATAAAGAAATAAATTAAAATTGCCATAATTCCTTGATTATCTAAAATCACAAAACCTGTTAACATATATCCAGCATGAGCGATACTTGAATAGGCTAGCATCCTCTTAAGATTTGATTGCCAGAGAGCGGCAAGATTTCCTAATGTCATGGTTAAAACAGCAAGCCCAGCAATAAGTTCATTCCATTTAAATTGTGATAAAATTGCCCATGCTGAGGATTGTAGGTTAGTTGCTGTATAATCAATGAACATTATTTTAAGTGAACGAATTAATAAAGCAAAGCCAGCAGCTTTACTTGCGACTGATAACACAGCTGTAATTGTAATTGGAGCTCCTTCGTAAACATCTGGCGTCCAGAAATGAAATGGTGCCATTGAGATTTTAAATCCAATTCCACCAATAATTAAAAGTCCAGCGATAACCAAAGGAAGAGACTCTATGTTTTGATTACTTAAATAAAAATTAATCAAGTATAAATTAGTTGTTCCAGTTAAGCCATAGAGTATTGAAATGCCGTAAAGCATAGCACCAGAAGCAACAGCACCAAAGATAATGTATTTCAATGAAGCCTCAGCGGATCTTTTTACATTTCTAGTGAAACCAGCAAGTATATAAGAAGATAAACTAACCAACTCGAAACTTAGATACATAAGTAATAAATCAATGGTTGAGGTCAATAAAAACATACCTAAGGCAAATGAGGAAAGTAGAACATAGTACTCACCACGATTTCCCCCGGCTTCATTAATCTCTTTAGAAGAGAGAGAAAATAAAATTGTATAAATCATGGCGAGAAGTATCAAAATTTTGAAGAAAAAGGAGAAAGGATCAATAACATATAAACCAATGTTAGTCATACCAGTTGAAAACAAAAACCCTTTCACGTCTGGAGTATAAACTAGTAGGTAACCTGAAACAATAAACCCAACAAGGCTGATGGCTGGTAATAAATATTTCGATTTTCTAAAAAACAGATCAACCAGTAGTAGTACAAAAAATGTCAGCATTAAAGCTAACTCTGGAGTGAAATAATTTAATGATTCTAAGATATTTTGAATAGAATTGTTTTCCATAGTTCTATCACTTAATTAATGCACTTAAATTTGAAAATGTAACCTGACCATTTACAACAATTTCGACCAATTTATTGACCGAAGTATTCATAAGGTTTAACATTGGTGAAGGATAAATTCCAAATAAAATAACAACAACAGCAAGTGGACTCAAAGCAGCAAGTTCGAGTTTATTTACATCAGGCAAATTTTCCCATCGTGGATTTAATTTTCCAAAATAAATTCTTTGCATTGTCCAGAGCATATATGCTGCAGTTAATAAAATACCGAGTGTAGAAATTATAGCAAGAATTCGAATAGTTTCATTGCTAAATGCACCAAGGAAGACAAATGCTTCAGAAATAAATCCACTTAAACCAGGCAAACCAAGTGAAGCAAAGAAAGCGACAGTGGTGATTCCAGTATAAACAGGCATTTGTAGAGCTAACCCTCCGAAATCATTTACACCTCTTGTGTGTGCTCGATCATAAATCACTCCAACAATCATAAATAGCATAGCGGTGATAGTTCCGTGATTAAACATCTGGAACAAAGCGCCCATCATCCCTTGAGTTGTGAGAGATGCCATTCCAAGTAAAACATAACCCATATGGCTTATACTGGAATAAGCAATTAAACTCTTAAAATCTTTTTGAGCCATTGCACACAATGCACCATAGACTATATTAATCATACCAAAAACAGCTATCCAATAAGCGAGTTGGTTTGTGATTTCAGGGAAGATCGGAAAACTAATTCTCATCATTCCGTACGTTCCTAATTTCAAAAGAATACCAGCAAGAATGACACTAATTGGAGTAGGAGCTTCAACATGTGCATCTGGTAACCAAGTGTGGAAGGGGAACATTGGTACTTTAATAGCAAATCCAATAAATAAAAAGATGTAAGCAATAAATCTCAGGTTATTTGGATTAAATGGGGATAGAAGTCCTTCTTTAGAGTAATTCACTGGATTCATCATTTGTAACATGTTAAATGTATAAACTTTTGAACCATCTGGTAAAATTTCATAAGTACTAAAATATAAACCAAGCATTACCAGTAACATAAACACAGAACCAAAAAGAGTATATATAAAGAACTTTATTGCAGCATATTCTTTACGCGGACCACCCCAAATTCCAATTAAGAAATACATTGGAAGTAACATTAATTCCCAGAAAACATAGAATAAGAAGAAATCCAATGCAACAAATGACCCCATCATTCCAGTGTCAAGTAAAAGATATAAAGCAAAATATCCTTTAATACCTTTTGAAATATTCCATGAAGCTAAAACACCAAGAAAACTAATTAATGCTGTAAGTAAAACCATAGGCATTGATAATCCATCAACTCCAAGGAAATAATCAATCTTAACTGTTCCAATCCAATCAGCAAGATTTTTTATCTCAATCCATCTTACTTTCTCAACGAATTGAAATGAAGATTGATCGTTAATTCCAGCTGCCGAAAAATTAAATTTCGACCACATTAATGCAGCAATAACAATTTGTAAAAATGTAACAATAGCTGCGGTGATTCGAATTAATTGTATTTTTTCAGATTTAATTAGAAGAACTATTATCATCCCAAGAATTGGGAGAAATGTAACTAGTGTTAAATATGGTATTCCTGACATCAACTATCAGCCTCCGAATTTCTTATAAAGACTTAAAAATGAAAAATAAAATTATTATTCCAGTTAAAACCATAACTAAATAAGTTTGTACTTTCCCTGTTTGAAATTTTCTGAAAACCATGCCAAAAAATCCTGTTACATAGGCAGTCCAATTTACCAATCCATCAACAACACGATTATCAAATTTACCACTTGAAAAAGAAGTCCAGCGAGTGATGGTTGCGGTTCCATTTACAATTCCATCAATTACCTTTTGATCAAACCATGCTAAGAAGTTAGATAAACCTAAAGTAAATGCAACAGCTGTCTTTGAATAGAGCTCGTCAAAGTACCATTTATTGTAAGAAAAATTATACAAAGGTTGAAGCTTAATTGAAAGTTTATCGGCACTTATTAAACGCCATTGGTAAATTACAAAAGCAAATAAAATACCCAATCCAGCCATTATCAAAGAAAGAATCATAGCAGTTGAATGAGAATGATGTAATGTCTCGGTATACAATTCTGAATGTATAATGTTGTGAGATGTATTTGACTCATTAATCATAAATGAAAAAGCAAGTTCCTGAGGGACAATAGTTTTTGGTGTTTCTATCCATTTATAAAACCAACCAGCTTCAATATTAAAAGGATTTGGTGAGAAGAAAATAAACACTGATAAAACTGCTAATGAAATTAACGGAATTAGCATTGTAGCAGGAGACTCATGTGCATGTTCAAATTTGTGTATATCACGAGCTTCACCATGAAAGGTTAAAATTACAAGTCTGAACATATAGAAAGCAGTCAACATTGCGACAAAAAATCCAACAACTGGAAAGAACCAATAGCCAGTTAATTTAGCAAATGCAAGTGTTCCTCCAAGAATTCCATCCTTGCTTAAAAATCCTGAAGTAAAAGGTATTCCAGCAATTGCAAGAGTATAAATTAAAAATGTGTAGTATGTAATTGGAAGTTTTTTTCTAAGACCACCCATAAATCGAATATCTTGTTCATGGTGCATTGCATGAATAACAGAACCTGAACCAAGAAATAATCCAGCTTTGAAGAAAGCATGGGTTATCAAATGCAGGAAAGCAAAGAAATATGAGCCGACACCTAGTGACATTATCATATAACCAAGTTGACTTACTGTCGAATATGCAAGAACTCTTTTTATATCAGTTTGAGTTATTGCAATAGTTGCCGAAATGAAAGCAGTGATAGCTCCTATGGATGCAATAACAAGCATTGCATCAGCAGTTAACATTACAAAGATTCGTGCGACCAAATATACACCAGCGGCGACCATTGTAGCAGCATGAATTAATGCACTAACAGGTGTAGGACCTTCCATTGCATCTGGTAACCAAACATGAAGTGGGAATTGAGCTGATTTACCAATTGCACCGCAGAAAATTAAAATTCCCGCTGCAGTTAACCAGGCTCCACTATTAAAAGGAAGATTACCCTGGGCAATTTGTCCAAAAATTTCGCTGAATGTAAAAGTATGATAATTTGCATATAAAATGAGGATTCCTAAAAAGAATCCAACATCACCAATTCTATTTACAATAAAAGCTTTCTTTGCTGCATCTGATGCAGACTTTTTCTCAAACCAGAACCCAATTAATAAATAGGAACTTAGTCCAACGAGTTCCCAGAAAATATACATCATTAAAAAGTTGTGAGTTAAAACAATACCTAACATCGAAAAGGTAAATAAACCAAGATAAGCAAAATATCTAGAATATCTTGGATCTCCTTCCATGTATTTAATAGAGAAAAGATGAACTACAAAACTCACAATAAAAACTGTGAGCTGCATTATCACCGAAACATTATCTAGCTGTATTCCAATATTTATTCCTAAATTTCCAAAGAATGGAACGTTACCAAAATCAATCCATCTGAAATCGAAAACGATAAGTTTATCTTCGAAATAATTTAGCTTAAAAAATGAAACAATAGAGGAAGAGACAAGACCAACAAAAATGGTAGATATTTCGAAAAGATGACTTTTTGGTAATCTCTTTCCAAAAAATATTAAAAGAACAAATCCAAATAATGGAAGAATTATGTTTAAAATCGAAAGCTGGATGAGTATATTTTCGTTCATTATTCTTTCAGTCCATCTATTTCATCTACATTAACTGTACTGTATTGTTTATAAATATTAAGGACTATTGCTAAAGCAATTGCAGCTTCAGCAGCAGCAAGTATGATAACAAAAAGAGAGATAACCTGACCTGTTAATCCAAAATTCCCATAATGTGCAAAAGCTATAAAATTGATATTAGCTGAATTAAGAATAAGTTCAATTCCCATCAAAACTTGAATTGCATTCTTGCGAGTTAATACAGCGTAAATCCCAAGTGAAAAAAGAACCGCACTTAAAGCCAGGAAATGATTCAATCCAACTGTCATTTTTCAACCTCTTCTGTTTCTAACTTTTCTTTTCTTGCAATCATTACAGAACCAATCAAGGCAACTAACAAAATTATACCAGCAAGTTCAAATAAAATCATATAATGGGATACCAGGAACCTCCCAATTTCAGTTACAGTTTTATCAAGGATTTGAGGTTCAGCAACTTTCCAATTTGTTTTCGTAAAAATTGCTACAAGCGTTCCACCAATTATTCCGGAAATAATTATGGATGGCAAAACCTGAAAACTTTCAGTTTTTATTTCAACTTCAGTGATTTTGTTAGTTAACATTACACCAAAAATTATCAGAACCAGAATACCACCAACATATATAATGACTTGAACTACTGCAATAAAATCGGCATTTAATAATACATAAATTCCAGCGACACCAAAAAATGTAAATAAAAGAGAGAAAGCAGAATAAATTATGTTCCTTGCTGCCACCACAATAAAGGCGCTTACTAATATGATTAATGCAAATAAATAGAAAATCAAATCATAAGTTGTCATTAGCTCAGATTCCCACTATCTTGTTTATTAGGATTATTGACAGCTTGAACAGCTGCTTTTTGACGAGCTTTTTCTTCTTCAAATTTTTGATAATTTAATTTCTTTTGTTCAGCTTCTTCTGGAGTAAGATTAGAAAAATGATAAATCAGATTATCTCTGTTGTATTCCGAAAATTCATAAACATCTGTCATCCAGATACATTCAGTAGGGCAGGGATAAACGCATAATCCACAATAGCAACACTTCGCAATGTCAATATCAAATTTTGTAACCCAGAGAGCTTTTCTTTTTCCATTTGATGTTGTTCCCAGATCTTCACCTGGAACAGCTTTCACAGTTTCAATTGTAATGCAATCAACAGGACAGGCTCTTGAACATTGATCACAACCAATACAATCGTCAATATTTACATACAATCTGTTTCTGGCTCTTTCTGGAAGTTTAACACGAACATCAGGATACTGTATTGTTACTTTTGGTTTAAAAAGGTGAGAAATAGTAACTTTCATTCCCACCAAAACAGTATAAATTCCAAGCCATGTATTTTTTAGATATTCTTTCATAATTAAAATAAAGTAATTATTCCGATTAAAACTAAGTTAATAAAAGCATAGGGAGTTAAATATTTCCAGCATACTGTCATTAATTGATCGACACGAAGTCTAGGTAAAGTCCATCTCAACCACATTTGAACAAGTACTAACAAAGAACCTTTAAATAAAAACCAAAAAACTTGTTCAACTGGAATTAACCAACTAATTCCAAGTGAATTACCAAGATACCCAAAAGGAGATTGCCATCCACCAAAGAAAATTGAAACAGAAATTGCTGAAACAACAAACATATTTCCATATTCAGCAAGGAAAAACATTGCGAATTTCATTCCTGTATATTCAGTATGAAATCCAGCAACCAATTCTGATTCAGCTTCGGGTATATCGAAAGGAGTTCTGTTTACTTCAGCAAGAGAAGCAATGAAGAAGATAATAAATGCGATAGTCATTGGGATAATCAAAAGAAACTTTTTAATTCCAACAACAGGTCCACCAAAAATCCACCAATTCCAAAAATAAGCTGTTTGCATTTCAGAGATTTCGTTAAGATTTAAAGATCCAATTACCATGACTGCAGAAACAATTGCCAATAATGCTGGGACTTCATAACTTACTATCTGGGCAACAGAACGCATAGCACCATATAGCGAGTATTTATTATTACCTGCCCATCCAGCCATTAAGATTCCAACAACTGAAAATGATGAGACTGCCATTATATAAAAGACACCAAGATTGATATTACTACCAATATAAATGCTTGAGAAGGGGAGAGCAGCAAATGCAGCAAAAGTTCCAGCAAAAATCACATATGGTGCCATAACAAAGAGAGGTTTATCGGCTGAAGCAGGAACAATATCCTCTTTCTGGATTAGTTTTAAAATATCTGCAATAGTTTGAAATAAACCTTTAGGTCCTACGCGATTTGGACCAATTCTATCTTGCATAAAAGCACTAACTTTTCTTTCTGCATAAACTGCATAAAGGGCGTAAGGCAAAATCCAGAGAAATAATGGAAGAGCTGCTGCTATTAAATATCCAATAAATTTGTTTCCAAAGAATTCAGCTAAATAATCTGGTATCACCTGTCAATCTCCCCTAATACTATATCTAAACTTCCAAGATTTGCGACAATATCAGCAACAAGGTAACCTCTGCTGATGATTGGAAGAATTTGTAAGTTAACAAAAGAAGGTGCACGAACTTTGACTCTAAAAGGATTTGGAGAACCATCACTAATTATATGATAACCTAATTCACCTTTTGGACTTTCTACTCTAAAATAGATTTCACCAACAGGTGGTTTTACTCTTTTAGGAATTGCTGAAGTTACATCTCCATCTGGAATTTGGTCTAAAGCTTGTTCAATAATTCGGCATGATTGTTCCATTTCTTTGACTCTAACCATGTATCTATCCCAACAGTCACCAACTGTGCCCATTTCACCTTTTCCTACAACAACTTCCCAATCAAATCTGTCATAAATAGAATAAGGATCATTTTTTCTCAAATCCCATTTCACACCAGAACCTCTTAAAACTGGTCCAGAGCAGCCGTAATTAATTGCTGTATCTGGTAATAGAATACCAATATTAGCAGTTCTTTCTATAAAAATTTTATTAAAACTTAGAAGGTCATTTAATTCTTTAATGCTCTTTTTGAAATCTTTTAGAAATTCTTTTGCTTTTGGAATAAAGTCGGGTGGTAAATCATGTGAGAGCCCGCCAATCCACATATAATTATAAAGTAATCGAGCACCACAGGTCATTTCAAATAAATCTAAAATTCTTTCACGATCTCTAAAACAGTAAAGAAAAGGAGTAAATGCACCTATGTCAATACCAAAAGTTCCAATTGCCACAAGATGATTTGCAATCCTTTGAAATTCGCCCATTATAACTCTTATGTATTTAACTCTCTCAGGTACTTCTATATTCATTAATCTTTCAACTGCTTCGACATAACCAAAATTATTGTACATCGAAGAAAGATAATCCATTCTATCTGTATATGGAATTACCTGAGGGTAAGTCATAGCTTCAGCATGTTTTTCGAAACATCGATGTAAATATCCAATATGAGGAATTACATCAACGACAACTTCGCCATCGAGTACAACTTCGAGTCTCAGCACACCGTGAGTTGATGGATGCTGAGGACCCATATTTAAAACAATATGATCAGTTTTTAATTCAGCCATTAGTATGGAACCTTCATTCCGTGATAAAATTCTTGAACTTTATAATCTTTTCTTAAGGGATAGCCGTCCCAATCGTCTGGTAATAAAATTCTTTTGAGATTATGGTGTCCTTCGAAAATAATCCCAAACATATCATAAGCTTCTCTTTCATGCCAATCGGCAGCACGCCATACTCTTTCAACAGAAGGAACAACAGGATTTTCTTTAGGTAATAAAACTTTGATTGTTAATTTGTGATTATGCTTCATTGAATAAAGATGATAAACGGTTGCAAGATGGCCGCCTAAAATTTCGAATGTCCCATCTTCGAGTTTCTTCTTTTCACCATCGGCAAGATCGACTCCTGATAAATTCATTAACGAATCAAAAGACAATCTTTCATCATCTCTTAAAAAGAAACATAAATCTCTCAAAACTTTAGGGGGTGAAATTAAGATATCACCACCGATATTTGTTTTAATTTCAAACTGTTCTTCAGGGAATTTTTGTTTAATAATTTCTAAAATTTCTTGAGTTGTCATTTCATACCGCTTTCTTTACAAGAGATTGATTTCTGATTTTTTCTTGTAATTTAAGTAGACCTTCAAGAAGAGCTTCGGGTCTAGGTGGGCAACCAGGAACATAAACATCAACAGGGATAATTCGGTCAACGCCTTTCAAAACATGATATCCGTGATTCCAGTAAGGGCCACCACAATTGGCGCAACTTCCCATTGAAATAATATATTTGGGTTCAGGCATTTGTTCATATAATCTTTTTATTCGAAGTGCCATCTTTAATGTGACAGTTCCTGATATGATAATAATATCAGCTTGTCTTGGACTTGGTCTAGGTATTACTCCAAATCTATCGAAGTCATAGTGAGAGGCTGATGTTGCCATCATCTCGATAGCACAGCAAGCGAGTCCAAAAGTCATTTGCCATAAAGAAGACAGACGAGCCCAGTTCATTAAATCTTCAAATCTGGTAATTACGATATTTGATTCGTTAAATTCCTTATCAAGTATTCCCATTAGATTTTTCCGTATTCTTTTTCGAATTCTTCCATAACAGTTTTTAAATCTTTAGGTTTAACCTCAGGTTTGACCCAATCTAAATCACCTTTACGCCATTCATACAACATTCCAAGCATTAATATAAAGAGGAACAAAAATCCAACGATAAAACCATATACACCATATTCTTTGTAAACAAGAGCCCAGGGTATCAAGAGAGTTATTTCTACATCAAACAATAAAAAGATCAAAGCTACTACATAAAATCTAACATTAAATTTAATCCATGGAGAACCAATTGGATTTTCTCCACATTCATAAGTCAGGACTTTTTCTCTTGTTGGTCTTGCTGGTCTAATTAATCTATTGACTATGAAGGCAAGGGCTACGAAAATAATCGCGAGAAATATGAAGATTAAAACTTTTCCAAACTCTGTCAGCATTTCCATAAAATTTTATTACAAAAATAACTATACTTTTTAATCTATGTCAAACTTCCAATTAATAAAGAAATTCACTTTATATATTTTTTTTGTTAAAAGTCAAATTCAAAATAAAAAACTTGTAAAAAACAGATTACATTCTTATCATTTTCAAGTTACTTAACATGTCATAACACAAATTCATTTTGCTATTCTTAATCTCTTGATTTGTAATTTTTTATTTAAAATTAAAAATCTATTTAAGGATTTAGAATGAGATTGCATCGATTTAACTAACAAGTGTTTAAATTCTGAAGTTTAAAGATATTAAATTAACTATGGACAACTTATGTAGATCATTTATATGACTTCTCAATTTGGAATTACTGAAACTTTAAATGTGTTTTTTCAAAAAAAGGTGAAGGTTCGTTGTTTGAAGTATATATCCCTATAAAGGAAAATAAGGAATAAATAAAATTAAATTTTAGTCTTCCCTGATAATTTTAATTTATTTTATGATTCTTAATGTACTATAGCTTGTAATTACCTATATCGTGGAATATTTTTTTTGTAAAATAAAGTTGAGGTATATAACAAAATTTTGATAGTTGCATATTTCAGCGTGTGATGTTTTAGAAATAAAAATAAATATCAATGCGAACTAAAGTTTGCGACCACAAGTTAATTCTTATTCAGAACTTCTTTCGGAATCTTTTTTTATAATAGAACCTGCTCACGATAAAACGGAACAGGTTAGCAAAATTATAAGTTTTTGATTCCCCTGGATCAAAGCAAGTCTTTGATTTCTTGTAGAGTAGGGAAGATATTTTAAGTATAGGGAAACAAACATTGACTGGAAGGAACCATATGTGGACTGGAAGGAAACATAAATGGACTTGAAGGAATCATACATTGGGTTGAAGGAATAATATCCTGGCTGGAAGGAAGCATATATTGACTGGAAGGAAACATATATAGACTGGAAGGAATCATATATTGGCTGTAAGGAAACATATAGTTGGTGGATGGAATCATATATTGAGTAAAATTAATAATTTAATATTTTCTTAAAACTGTTGAAATTAAATTAAAAAACTCGGAATTAGTAGAAGAAAAGAAATAATTCAAAAATGTTGAAAAAAAATTTTTGATGGTAATAGATTGTTGAATTGTTTTTTCTCCCAAATTCAATAAACATCACAATCTAATTAAAAAGTTTAAATAAGTTTGAATTAACTAGAATTGAATATAGACCTCTTAAAGGGTTTAATTTATCTCTTCAAAATGATATTTTGTAAAAAAAATATTCTTTTTCTTTATGCATGAACTTTCTATTGCTCAGGAAATTTTAAATATTGTTAAAAATTCTATCCCTTCTGAAACACAGAAACTTAAATCTGTTAAAATTAGAGTTGGTAAGTTATCTGGTATCTTAATAGATTCTTTAAAATTTTGTTTTGAAGCAATTATAAATGATACAGAGTTTTCCGGTGCATCCCTTGATGTCATAGAAATACCAATTAAAATAAGTTGTGCAGAATGTAAAACAGATACTGAATTGAATGAACCAATCTTTATTTGTCCACGGTGCAATTCGTTTAATGTTCAACTATTGGCTGGAAGAGAATTGGAAATAACAGAAATTGAAGTAGAAGATTAAAGGAGTAAAAAAATGAGCGTTATAACAATTGAAAGAAAAGTTCTCGAAAAAAATGATGTTATTGCTCAACAAAATAGAAATAAATTTAAATTAAAAAATCGTTTTGTAATGAACTTTGTTAGTTCACCAGGTTCTGGTAAAACTTCAGTTGTGGAAAAAACAATTGAACTTTCTAAGGGAAATTTTAGAGTTGGTGTGATTGAAGGAGATGTTCAAACAAATCTTGATGCTGAAAGAGTCAGTAAATTTAATGTTCCTGTTGTACAGATAGTAACAAACGGTGGTTGTCATCTTGAAGCTAATCTTGTAAGAGATGCTTATAAAAATTTAGAGAATGAAGAGTTTGAAGTTTTAATAATTGAAAATGTTGGTAATCTTGTTTGCCCATCAAATTATGATCTTGGAGAAGATATAAAGGTTGTAATTCTAAGTACAACCGAAGGTGAAGATAAACCTCTCAAGTATCCTGCTATGTTTCGAAATGCTGCTGTTTTAATCATTAATAAAATTGATTTAATACCATATCTTGATTGTAATATTGAAGTGATGAAAAAAAATGCTCTCGCTATAAATCCACAATTAGAAATTTTCGAAGTTTCTTGTAAAACAGGTGAAGGCTTGAATGATTGGATAAACTGGATTAAGAAAAAAATTGAAAAATTATAAATTAAATTTAAATCGCTCTTTACTTTAAGCTTAAAAATCTGACAGAAGTTTTTTAAGACTTTATTTACATATCAGTTTTACATTAGGAACTTATCTTTTTTAATTTTAAAAATAATTAATAAATATGGTCGAAAGACTTAAAATAACCATTCGAGGCGCTGTTCAAGGTGTGGGTTTTAGACCTTTCATTTTCAGATTGGCTAATGAATTAAATCTTAAAGGTTTTGTTCTCAACTCTTCAAAAGGAATTTTTATTGAAGTTGAAGGTCAAACTGACAAACTAAAAGAATTTATTATTAGAATAGAAAAAGAAAAACCTCCTATTTCAATTATCCAGTCGTTTGAATACTCTTTTCTTGATGCGGTTGGTTATGATGAGTTTATAATTAAGAAGAGTGAAAAGGATGAAGAAATTACTGCACTAATACTTCCTGATATTGCAACATGTCAAGATTGCTTAAGAGAATTATTTGATCCTAAAGATCGTCGTTATCTTTATCCATTTATCAATTGCACAAATTGTGGACCAAGATTTACAATTATAGAAATGCTCCCATACGATCGTCCTCTAACATCAATGAAAAATTTTCAGATGTGTTCCCATTGTAAGGAAGAATATCACAATCCTCTCGATAGGAGGTTTCATGCACAACCAATAGCATGCCCAGTTTGTGGACCTCAAATAGAATTATGGGATGCAAATGGAAGAATAATCGCATTAAAACAAAATGCAATTAACCAAACATGTGCATTAATTAAATCGGGTAAAATTATTGCTATTAAAGGACTTGGTGGATTTCATTTGGTAGTTGACGCAACAAATGATGAAGCTATTATTCAATTAAGAAAAAGAAAACAAAGGGAAGAAAAACCATTTGCATTAATGTTTCCAGATCTTAACATGATTAAAAATTATTGTGAAGTTTCGGAATTAGAAGAACGACCTTTAAAATCATCTGAAGCCCCAATTGTTCTATTAAAAAAGAAAGACAATTTATCAGAAACAAATCTTTCAAAATTTATTGCTCCTGGTAATCCATATCTTGGCATTATGCTCCCTTACACTCCACTGCATCATATATTGATGAATTTACTAAAAAAACCAGTTGTAGCTACCAGTGGAAACCTTTCGGAAGAGCCAATTTGCATAGATGAATATGACGCATTAAAGAGACTAAAAGGAATTGCTGATTTCTTTCTGGTTCATAATCGACCAATATTAAGACATTGCGATGATTCAATCGTAAGAATTATTAAAGGGAGGGAGTTTATTATAAGAAGAGCAAGAGGTTATGCTCCTTTACCATTTTTAATAGATGGTGCAAATGGTATTGACGACGAAAACATTATTGCTGTTGGAGGACATTTGAAAAACACAATTTCAATTAAAAAGAAAAATCAAGTATTCATCAGTCAACATATCGGTGATCTATCTACTTTTGAATCCTTCAATGCATTTAAAAAAACAATTAATGACTTTAAATCACTTTATGAATTGAATAAGGTAACTTATGTTGGTGATTTACATCCCGATTATCTCTCTACAAAATATTTGAAAGAGCAAAAAAATGAGTATCGTTTAATACAACATCATCTTGCTCATGTTGCCGCTTGTAAACTTGAAAATCAATTGAAAGGTGAAGCATTAGGTGTATCGTGGGATGGAACAGGTTTTGGTTATGATGGAAAAATTTGGGGAAGTGAATTTTTTTATATTGATGATGAAAATTATGCTCATTTGGGTCAATTTAAAAAGTTTTCTTTACCATCCGGTGAAAAGGCTATCAGAGAACCCAAAAGAACTCTTGCTGGTGTTCTATTTGAAATTTTTGGTGATCATATTTTAAATAACAATTTACTTCTTAAAAAATTCAGCCATACTGAATTAAAATTGATTGTTGATTTAATTAAGAAAAAAATCAATTCACCAGATTGTGTTAGCGCTGGTAGATTATTCGATGCTGTTTCGTCTCTAATTGGTATTGCTGATTATTCTAATTTCGAAGGTCAAGCTGCGATGAAACTCGAATGGGCAATCTCTGAATCAACAAATGATCATTATGAGTTTGAATTTATAAAAGAAAACAAAGTAATTATTGATTGGTCAAGAATTATTTCCGGGTTAATTGATGACCTGGAAAAAGGCAAATCACAAAGTGAGTTATCAGGGAAATTCCATAATACATTAACAGAAATAATTGTTGAATTTGCTAAAAAGTTTAATTTAAAAAAAGTTTTATTGAGCGGTGGGTGCTTTCAAAATATTTATCTATTAAATCGAACCATTGATCGATTGAAAGAAGAAAGCTTTCAACCATATTGGCATCAAAGAATTCCTACTAATGATGGAGGAATTTCATTTGGACAGATTGCAGCATTTTACTTGAAAGAAAAACAAGTTGACTTTTAATTTGATAATTAATTTTATCACTAAAAATATTACTGAGAATATGTCAAAGATAGAAATATTTATTTTAGTTGAACATCATTATTTGAAAATATTAGTTAGAGAAAAATTCTCAGTTAATTCTTATTTTAATCTAAAACAAAAAAGGAGTTAAATATGTGCTTAGCAGTTCCTGGGAAAGTAGAGGAAATTTATGAGGGGAATAATTTATTGAAAATGGCAAAAGTAAATTTTGGTGGTGTGAAAAAAGATGTTTGTGTTGCCTGGATTCCTGATATAAAAGTCGGTGATTATGTTTTAGTTCATGTTGGATTTGCTTTAAATAAAATTGATGAAAATGAAGCGATGGAGACACTCCGAATTTTGAAAGAGATGGGGGATTTGGATGAATTAAATAATTTGGAAACAGAGAAATGAAATATTTAAGTGAATTTCGTGATTACAGGTCAGCTAAACTTCTTGCTAAAAAGATAAATGAAATTACTAAACACAATTGGACAATAATGGAAATATGTGGTGGTCAAACGCATTCAATTTTAAAATATAGTATTGATGAATTACTTCCTTCAAAGATTTCTTTAATTCATGGACCAGGTTGTCCAGTTTGTGTAACTCCTCTTGAAATGATTGATAAAGCAATAAAGATAGCTTCAAGAAGTGATGTGATTTTTACATCATTTGGTGATATGCTAAGAGTTCCAGGTTCGGAACTCGATTTACTTTCGGTTAAGGCAAGTGGTGGTGATGTTCGAATGGTTTATTCTCCACTCGATGCAGTAAAAATTGCTCAAGCTAATCCAGATAAAAAAGTTGTTTTCTTTGCAGTTGGATTTGAAACAACTGCACCAGCTAATGGAATGGCTGTTTTAACTGCTAGAAATCTGGGTCTAAAAAATTTTTCCATTCTTTGTTCTCATGTTCTTGTCCCTCCAGCAATTGAAGCTTTAATGTCTGGATTTAATTCAAACATTAACGGTTTTCTTGCAGCTGGTCATGTTTGCACTGTTATGGGTTTCGATGAATACATTCCTTTAAGTGAAAAATACAAAATTCCAATTGTTGTTACTGGCTTTGAACCCATCGATATTCTACAGGGAATTTATAAATGTATTTATCTTCTTGAAAGTGGAGAAGCAATTGTTGATAATCAATATTCTCGAGTTGTGAAAAAAGAAGGGAATCTGGAAGCTAAAAATATTATTAATACTGTTTTTGAAATTACTGATCGGAAATGGAGGGGAATTGGATTAATCCCTAAAAGTGGTTACAAATTAAAAGACGAATTTTCGGAATTTGATGCTGAAAAAATCTTTGACCTGGGAGATATAAATGTTGACGAACCCGAAATATGTATAGCCGGTGAAGTTTTACAAGGTTTGAAAATTCCTCTTGAATGTCCTGCTTTTGGTAAAGAGTGTACTCCAGAAAATCCACTCGGTGCTCCTATGGTTTCAACTGAAGGTGCTTGTGCTGCTTATTTCCATTATAAAAAACAAAAAGTGAATTGAGAGGAATTTATGGATTTCCAGTTAAGTTGCCCTATACCAAAATCAGAATACGATAAAATTTTAATTGCCCACGGTGGTGGAGGTACTTTAACTCATCAATTGATTACTAAAATTTTTCTAAATCAATTTGGAAATGAATATTTAAATCAATTACACGATGGAGCAATCCTTGAAATAAATAAAACCAGGTTCGCCTTTACTACTGATTCATATGTCGTTAATCCAATTTTTTTCTCTGGTGGAAATATTGGTGAGCTTGCTGTAAATGGAACAATCAATGATTTAGTCTGTTGTGGTGCAAAACCTCTTTTTATTTCGACTGGTTTTATTATTGAAGAAGGTTTTGAGATTGAAGATCTGTGGAAAATTGTCTTAAGTATGAAAGCAGCTGCTGATAAGGCGAATGTTATGATTGTAACTGGTGATACGAAAGTCGTTGAAAAAGGTAAAGGTGACAAAATTTTTATCAATACATCAGGAATTGGTATTGTTTATGATGGTTTAAATATTTCTCCGCAAAATGTAAAAGTTGGTGATGTAATAATTCTTAATGGTAGAATTGCAGAACATGGTATCGCAATTATGTCTGAACGAGAAGGATTAGAATTTGAAACAAAAATTCAAAGTGATACGGCTGCGCTTAATTCTCTTGTTGATGAAATATTAAAAGTAACAAAAAATATTTCTGTTATGAGAGATCCTACACGAGGAGGAATTGCTAGTGCATTAAATGAAATCGCAAGTTCGGCTAATGTGAAAATTGAAATATATGAGGAAGAAATTCCAATCTCTGAAGATGTTTTGGGTGCTTGCGAGATTCTCGGTTTAGATCCACTTTATATTGCGAATGAAGGTAAAATTTTACTTTTTGTGCAGGAAAGTGACGCAGAAAAAGTATTAAATGTTATGAGAAATCATCCCCTTGGAAAAGAATCAAAAATAATTGGAAAAGTTCTTGATAAAGGCTCACCTCTGGTTACAATGAAAACGTTAATTGGTAGTACACGAATAGTTGATATGATCTCTGGTGAACAACTTCCAAGAATTTGTTGATTAGAGTTTTTTTACTTGTCAAAATACTTACCATACAGGTAAAAAAATTAAAAACTATTAAATCTTTTTTTGCTGCAATGGATTTTCTTCTAAAAGTGTATAAGAATTGAAATTACGGATAATGGTCTCAAACAAGCTTTTATTAATTTTTATCTATTGATGTGAAATTTTAAAACCAATAAATAAAGTTTAGCAATATCACACCAAGTTTTCATTTATTTATATGCTTCAATATATTTGCGTGATATTAATTGGAAGTTATGAACATAAAAAAAATAATAATTTATCTTGTTTTAATTGTTATCATAGCTATTTTGTTTGATAGAGTATTGATGCCCTTTTATGTGGGTAGAGATGAAGTACATGTTCCAAATGTAGTAGGAATGACATTTGAGCAAGGAAAAGTTGTTCTTGAAAACTCAAAACTCGAACCAGTTTTAGGTGGTGAAAGATTTGATTCAAAATATCCAAAAGGAACAATTATACTTCAAAGACCAATCGCAAATAAATTAGTAAAAGTTGGAAGAAGAGTTTATTTAATCATAAGTAGTGGAAATGTAAAGGTTGAAGTACCAAACATTAAACACAAAAATGTAGATGAGGCAAGAATCATTTTGAACCGCTCTGGTCTGACACTTGGTGAAATCTTTGAAGATACTACTTCAGATATTCCCAGGTGTTTAATTTCAATGCAATCGATCAGTCCAGGTGAAATGGTAGAAAAAGGCACTTCAATTAATATATGGATTAGTTCACCTTTAATTACTGGCAATATAGAAGTACCTGATTTAATTGGTCGTAGTTTCAGTGATGCAAAACAAATTCTTGAATCTAAAAATTTAAAAGTTGGAAAAGTTGTCTATCAACCTTCATTAGACTTTTTACCGAATACTGTAATTTATCAATACCCTTCAGCAGGAAGCTTGGTTCAGGAATTAACCCCAATCGATTTAGTAGTTGTGAAAGAAAAAGTAAGTGGAAAGGAGATAATTGAATAAATGCGTTTTCTCTCTCCATCAATTTTATCAAGTGATTTTACAGATTTGAAATCTCAAATAAGATTTCTCGAGCTTGGAAATTCAGATTGGATTCATCTAGATATTATGGATGGGAATTTTGTTCCTAACATTACATTTGGTCCTGTTTTAGTAGATGCTATTAACAAAATGACAGAATTACCTCTGGATACTCATTTGATGATATCGAAGCCAGATGACTTTATTGAATCATTTGTAAATGCCGGTTCTGATATTTTAACAGTTCATCAAGAAGCTGTTATTCATTTACATAGAACAATCACAAAAATTAAGAGTTTTGGTATTAAGGCTGGCGTATCAATAAATCCTTCAACTCCAGTTTATTCAATTCAGGATATCTTAGGAGAAATAGATTTAGTACTTATAATGTCAGTTAATCCAGGATTTGGTGGGCAAAAATTTATTTTGAATTCTTTGAAAAAAATTGAAGAGCTTAGAAATCTCAGGGAAAAATTTAATCAAAAATTTTTAATCGAAGTAGATGGTGGAATTGATTTAAACAATATTAGTTCTGTTCTTGATGCAGGAGCCGATGTGGTTGTTGCTGGTGCATCAATTTTCAAAAGTAAAAATCCAGTTCAAACTGTAACAGAATTAAAAAATATTATTCTTAAGTATTCAAATGAAAGGGGATGAAACTATGAAACTTGCTTTTGCAGGAGCTAAGGTTGTAACACCATTTAGATGTATTGAACCTGCAACTATTGTAATTGAAGGTAAAAAAATTTTCGAACTCGGAAAATCGGAAGATGTGGATATTTATCCAGGAACAAAAATTATCGATGCTTCAGATTTTATAATAACTCCTGGTTTTGTAGATCTTCTTTGTCATGGCGGTGGTGGAAGAGGTTTTGCCGATGATGATCCAGATTCAATCGAAATCATAAGTAATTTTCATTTTCAACATGGAACTACTACTCTTTTAGCAGGGCTTTATAGCAAACCTTTTAATTTACTTATCAGTGACATGAGGAGAATTGCGAATTACATTGAGAATAATGATTATACTAACATCTTTGGTATCCATATGGAAGGTCCATATATTAATCCAAAATTAAAAGGTGCAATGAATGAAGATTATTTATGGAAACCAGAATTAAACAGCTGGTTTAGTTTAAGAGATGCTGCGCGTGGTTATATAAAATTAATGACAATTGCTCCTGAACTCCCAGGTGCTATTGAAATAATGAGGTATGCTGCTCAAGATCGTATTGTTCTATCAATTGGTCATTCTGAAGCTGAGTATGATGAAATTGAAGCTGCAATAGATAATGGTGCTTCTCATGTGACTCATATTTTTAATGCCATGAAGCCATTGCATCATCGTGAGCCTGGTGTAGTTGCTGCTGCATTCTTAAGAGATGAACTTAAAATTGAATTAATTGCTGATGGAATTCATGTTCATCCAGTTATAATGAAATTAATTTATAAGCTAAAAAGCTCCAGAGGTATAATCCTTATTACAGATGCAATTAGAGCAGCTGGGATGCCCGATGGTGAATATGAATTTGCCGATCAAAAAGTTTTCGTGAGAAATAAAAAGGCTTATCTTGAAGATGGAACTTTAGCTGGTAGCACTTTAACAATGGATGAAGCAATTAAAGTTATGTGTGAAAAAGTGCAGGTACCATTAACTGATGCTGTTCGTATGGCTTCTCTAAACGGTGCAAAAGTTTTAGGAATCCAAAGACAAAAAGGTATCCTTGCCGCAGGTATGGATGCTGATATTGTTGTTATGGATAAAGAGTTTAATGTAATGGTTACTATTAAAGAAGGTAAAGTTAGACATTCAAAATTAGCAGAGCTCGAAGTGGATTAATGAAAACTCGAATAAGATATTTTCAAAATTATAATTCATATAAAAAATTAAATCCCGAAAACATCTCTGCTCAAAATTTTTACTTTCCTACATTTGGGTTAACCATCGGTTTTGATGATAATGAGAAAGATATCTTAAGGAATATTTATCAGCATTGCCTGGAAAGAGTTTGTACATTTGATCTGGATTGGAAAAAAAATTTCTTTTGTTACTTTGGCGATCTTAATTCTATTCAAACATTATCTTACTTTATTAAAATTGATAGTGAAAAAGCTTTTAATGAAATTCAACTATTACTCTCAAATTTTAAGTCATCTGAAAAATTTGAATATCAAATTGGTGATAAAAAGTTCAGTTCGAATAAAAAATATGTAATGGGAATTTTGAATGTTACGAGTGATTCTTTTTTTGATGGTGGTAAATACATAAGCGAAACGAAAATAAAAGAAAGAATAGATGAATTTATAAATGCTGGAGTTGATATTATTGATATTGGGGGGGAATCCACTCGACCTGGTTCAGAACCTGTATCGGAAGATGAAGAACTAAATCGAATACTTCCAGCTGTTGAATATGCTCTGTCAAAAAATGCAATAGTTTCTATCGATACATACAAAAGCAAAGTCGCTACAAAATGTCTTCAAATGGGTGTTCATATAATAAATGATATTAGTGGTTTCAAGTTTGATAAAAATATGGCTGATACATGTAAAAGATATAATGCTTCCGTTATATTAATGCATATTAGAGGAACACCAAAAACAATGCAAGAGAATCCATACTATCAAGACACTATGGCAGAAATTTTTGATGAATTAAAAGAGTCAATAAATATTGCCAAAGAAAAAGGCATTAAAAATATTTTTATTGATCCAGGTATTGGGTTTGGCAAACGACTTTTTGATAATTACGAAATATTAAATCGTCTTGAAGAATTAAAATTTTTAGGTTATCCAATCCTCATTGGATTAAGCAGAAAATCATTTATTGGTAAACTACTAAATCTACAACCTGAAGAAAGATTAACCGGTACAATTATATCTAATTCAATAGCTCTATTCAAAGGTGCAAGTATAATCCGTGTACATGATTATAAAGAAGCGATTGAAACAAAAAAATTAGTTGAAACAATACTAAATCCAGAAATTACGCTACAATGATCGAGATCTTAAAATTTGATTTTATTACAATAACTTTGCTTGATCTTATAGATATATTTTTAGTTGCATATCTCTTTTTTATCATTTACAAGAATATGAGAGGAACAATTGCCTCTCAAATTTTTTTAGGGCTTGTGATTTTACTGCTCTTATCATTTACTGCAAAAGCATTGAATATGAGAGCAATGGGTTTTTTATTAAAACTTGTAACTGATATTTGGGTAATTGTATTTGTTATTTTATTTCAGCCAGAATTAAGAAGATTGCTATTGCTACTAAGTAGAAATAGATTTTTCGGATCCTACATTAAATCTGAAACTGAACAAATGATAAAAGAAGTTGTTGAATCTGCATTTGAACTTTCTGATAGACAGTGGGGTGGGTTAATAGTTCTTAGTAGAACTACTGGTTTAAGAGGTGTAATTGAGACAGGTGTTCAAATCGGTGCAAAATTTTCAAAACCTTTAATTGTTTCTATTTTTAATCCAAGGTCACCTCTGCACGATGGTGCGGTTATTATACGCAATAATATAATTGAAGCAGCTAGATGCACCTTACCTTTGAGTGCTCACAATATTATCGATGGCTTTCAACTTGGAATGCGTCATAAAGCAGGACTTGGAATAACTGAACAAGCAGATGTAATTAGTATTATTGTTTCGGAAGAAACAGGATCAGTTTCTATTGCTGAAGATGGTAAGTTATTTCGTGGACTTTCTAGGCAGGAACTTTCAGAAAAACTGACCGCAGCGTTTTCAAGAAGTGTAGGTCGTTTAAATTTCTTTAGATTAAAAGCTCTTGATAAAGAATAATCAATTTGTTTATAAAATTCTTTACCAAATTCTATATTTGTAAAAAATGAGGGAGAAGATATGTCTAAATTAACATACTTTGGTCATTCAGCATTTATGATTGAACATAACAATTATAAAATTTTAATTGATCCTTTTATTACTGGAAATCCTTTCGCTCCAATAAAAGCAGAAGAATTAGCAGCTGATTTTATCATTTTATCTCATGCCCACGGAGATCATTATGGCGACACTGAAAACATTGCAAAGAGATCCAGTGCAACAGTCATTGCAGTAAATGAACTGGCCAATTATGCAGCCTCCAAAGGATTAAAAGCTCATAATATGCACATTGGAGGTTCTTATGAATTTCCTTTTGGAAAAGTGAAATTTACCATTGCACATCATGGATCATCTTCGAATGAAGGTGAGTATATGGGGGAACCAGCTGGTATACTTCTCTTTCTCGATGATAAAGTAATTTATCATGCAGGTGATACAGGATTATTTTCTGATATGAAGCTAATCGGAGAACTTCATAAAATTAATATTGCTTTACTTCCAATTGGTGATAATTTTACAATGGGAATTAATGACGCATTAAAAGCGGTGGAACTTTTGAATCCAGAATTGACAATCCCAATGCATTATAATACATTTCCAGTAATAAAAGCAGATCCTGATAAATTTGTTGAAATGGTATTAAAAACAGGTAAGAATGCAAAAAAACTTAATTTTGGAGAAACATTTGAATTTTAGAGGTTAAAAATAAGAATGGGAAAAACTATAGCAGTTGCTAATCAAAAAGGTGGTGTTGGAAAAACGACAACAGCGATAAATTTAGCTGCAAGCATTGCTGTAAATGAAAAAAGAGTTTTACTGATTGATTTAGATCCACAGGCAAATTCTACCTCCGGTCTTGGATTTGAAAAAAATAATCGAAGTGTCTATGATCTACTTGTAAATAATGAAAAAGCTGAAAATTTAATTCTAAAAACTCAAATTGTTCACTTAGATCTTATTCCATCAAATATTGATTTAGTTGGAGCAGAAGTTGAATTGGTGAATATTGAAAATAGAGAGAAAATATTAGCCGTTGGTATTCGAAGTTTTAAATCTATGTATGATTTCATAATAATCGATTGTCCACCTTCACTTGGACTTTTAACAATTAACGGGTTAACAGCAGCAGATTCAGTAATAATTCCTGTTCAATGTGAATATTTTGCTTTAGAAGGATTAGGTCAACTTCTTAATACCATTAATATTGTGAAAAAACATTTCAACCCACATCTTGAAATTGAAGGTGTCCTTTTAACAATGTTTGATTCAAGGCTTCGACTTTCACATCAGGTAGCTGAAGAAGTTAGAAAATATTTTGGTGATAAGGTTTACAAAACCATAATTACCAGAAATGTGAAACTATCTGAGGCACCAAGTCACGGTAAACCTGTAATTCTCTACGACGCTCAAGCTTTAGGAACACAAAATTATTTACAACTTGCAGATGAAATTTTAAATAAAAATAATAATGCTAAGGAATTAACCTAATGAAATCAAAACAGGTTTTAGGTAAAGGTCTTGGAGCTTTATTACCTGGAGCACTTGAAGAAGAACCAAAAGTTAAATTAGACGATGAGCAAAAAACAGGTATCATATCAAAAATACCTGTGGATAAAATAGATCCCAACCCTTTTCAACCTCGTATTGAGTTTGATCTTCAATCATTAAATGAACTTGCTCAATCAATTAAACAAAATGGTGTAATTCAACCAATAACAGTTCACCGTAAAGGAAATGACAGATTTGAACTCATCTCAGGTGAGCGAAGACTTCGTGCTTCAATTATTGCTGGAATTGATCTTATACCTGCTTATATAATTGAGGTTCATTCAAAAGAAGAATTGATTGAATTATCACTGATTGAGAACATTCAACGAGAAACATTAAATCCTATTGAAATTGCACTGGGCTTTAAAAGATTAATGGATGAATGTAATCTTACTTTAGAAGAAATATCTAAGAAAACTGGAAAAGATAAATCAACAATTTCAAATTTTGTAAGACTTTTAAAACTTCCAGATGTAATTCAAAAAAGTATAATAAAAAATGAAATTACTCCAGGTCATGCTAGAGCGTTGATAAATATTGAGAATGTAGATGAACAATTAGCTTTGTGGAAAAAAATAATCTCAGAGAAGTATTCTGTTCGAGAAGTTGAAAAACTTGCAAGACAAAAGAAAAAACAAAACAAACAAAGCCCATCTGTTTCATTAAAGAATGATCCCAATATTGAATCAATTGTTTCTGATTTAAGAATTAAGTTCGGTACAAATGTTAAACTTTTGCTTAAATCAGATGGAAGTGGTGAATTTCAAATTCAATTTTATTCACGTGATGAAATGGAAAGAATTCTGGATATATTAAATAATGCTCAGAATAATACTGTTAATTAATTTATTTTTAATTACTTCTCATCTTTTGGCTCAAAATTTGGATACATTAAGAATCGAAACCAAATCACCGTGGAATGCTGTTCTTAGATCTGCTCTTCTACCTGGCCTTGGTCAGATTTATAATAAATCTTACTGGAAAGCCCCATTGATTTGGGGATTGATGGGTTGGTTCAGTTACAATTGGTGGCAAAACAATAAATTTTATAAAGACTATCGTGACTTATATCAAAAAAGTATTAATTATGGAAATGAAAATATCGTTTATAAGCGAATACGAGAATTTTACAGAGATCAGAGAGATCTTTTTGCAATCTATATGGGATTAACATATTTCTTAAATTTAGTTGATGCTTATGTTGATGCTCATCTTTTTAATTTTGAATTACGTACAAAAAACGATGAAATAAATTTAATCTTTCAATTTAATTTCTAATGATTAGATTACTTAACATACTTTTTTTGATATTGATTTTACTATTTTTTACTGATGCTTTTGGGCAACAAGAGGATTTTGGTATTCTTGAAACTGGGGAATTTAGTGTTCATAAATTCTTTCATGACTATTACAAAAATTATGTTTCTATAACCGATAAGGATTCTATCTCTTCTTTTATCGAAAATGAAATTTCAGATTTTGAAAATGAAATAACGACTTTTCAAGGTAATCAATTGCGATATAAAGTTTTTGGATATTTCCCTTATTGGTTTTTGAATCGCTGGAATACAATTAGTTACGATTTATTATTTTTAGTTGCGTTTCATAGTGCTGAAATTGATTCCATGGGGAACGTAGTTAATGATCATGGTTGGTTAACAAATTCTAATGTGACAAATTTCATAAATGCTGCAAAACAAAAAAATGTAAAAATTGTACTCAGCGTCACTCAATTTTCTGGATCAGCTATAACTGCATTACTTTCGAATATGAACTATAGAGTTAATTTAATCAATAATTTAATTCAACTTGTAAAAGCAAGGAATGTGAATGGTATTGATATAAATTTTGAGGGAATTCAATCGGGTCAAAAAGATAATTTGACATCCTTTTTAAGACAGTTACGAGATTCATTAAAGTCAAATGATTCAAATTACATTTTAACCTGTGCACCAACAGATTTTGATTTCCGTCAAGGCGATTGGGATTTGGCGCAAGTTACACAAATTTGTGATCTAACTTTTTTACAATGTTATGGTTATGCTTATTCAACTGGAAGTCAGGCTGGACCAGTCGGTAGATTGCAGGGTTGGTCATCAACAAATGCAACAAGTTTTATAAATAATGCTCTTGCAAGCGGTGCAATTCCTTCTAAAACAATTTATGGTATGCCACATTATGGTTATGACTGGCCGGTTAATTCACCTAATAAAAAAGCCACAACTTTGGGAGCAGGTTCTGTATTGTATTATCCCGATGCCAAACTCAATGCAATTGAATATTCAAGATTGTGGGATTCTGAATCATTAAATGCGTGGTATAGGTATCAAACAATTGACGGCACCTGGCATCAAGCCTGGTATGAAGATCCTGAAAGTGCTTTTTATAAATATCAATTTATTAAATCTAAAAATTTAGCTGGTGTTGGAATATGGGCTCTGGGAATGGATAACACAAATAAAGATATCTGGTTTGTTCTTGAAGAATTTATAAAGGATACAATTTTAATTTTGCCTCCTGAACAACCGATACTTCAATATGTAAAAGGAAGAAAAATTTCTGGAATTGGTGAATTAGAAATTAAATGGACGCATCTTTTCCCAAATAAAATAATTGGATATCGACTCTTCCTTTCAGTTGATTCTTTGAATTTCTCTAATCAGCCATATCTTGATGAAAATTATTTGAGTAGAGATTCTACATCTGTTCTCATAAGTAATTTAGCTCCTGATAAAATTTATTTTGTTAAAATTATCGCGGTTAATCAATCTGGTTTAATTTCTTATTCAACAGATATTTATTCCTCTTCTACAGGTAATAATAAAAGATATTTAGTTGTTGATGGATTTGATAGAACTACTGGAAGTTACAATCAACCTTTTCATTCGTTTAATGAATTTTATTCTTCATCTATTTATAAGATCAATAGAGATGTAGATGCGGCTTCAAA
Source organism: uncultured Ignavibacteria bacterium (assembly GCA_937944105.1). GTDB lineage: Bacteria > Bacteroidota > Ignavibacteria > Ch128b > Ch128b > Ch128b. Next base: position 95,278 of record CALDZP010000007.1, on the reverse strand, counting down.
TGAAGCTGTTATTTCAAATCTTATCTCCCTTAATAATTATGATGGTGTTTTGTGGTTTCTCGGTGATGAATCTACTGCTAACAAAACATTTAATGGCAGTGAACAGTCTATTATAATGAATTATTTGAAAAATGGAGGAAAACTTTTTATCACAGGTTCTGAAATTGGATATGAGCTTTCATCATCTGCTCCTGATTTTCTCAATAATTTTCTTAAAGCAATCTATGTAGCAGATAATTCAGGATCTTTGTCTGTATATTCAAATGAAACTGTAATTCGAAGGTTGCCTTCAGATATCACTTTGGGAAATGTTTATCCCGAAGATTGGCCTGATGCTATACAACCTACTAATGGGTCTCAGTCATGTTTATTATATAGGAATGGAAAAATTGGGGGAATATATTTTAATGGAATTTTTCCAGGTGGTTCACAGAGTGGAAAATTAATTTTTCTTTCTTTTGCACTTGAAACAACCAATAATAAACAATCAAAAGATTTAGTGATTGAAGATATTATAAAATTTTTCGAAAGCTTAACATATATTGAGGCTCAATCTGAAATAGCTGATAATTTTTCTGTTTCATTTAACTTCCCACAACCTTTTAATTCCGAAACAAAAATGTTTGTAAATCTTCCTGAAAACGGGTATACTAATATTAAGATTTTTAATATCTTAGGTGAAAAAGTAATGGAAGAGAATTTTTATATGTTGAAAGGTAGAAATGAACTCAAACTAAATTTTGATAATTTTTATTCTGGTATTTATCTTTTAAGAGTTAAATTTAACAATCAATCAAAAACAATTAAATTAAACTTCATCAAATAGGAGAAATAAAATGGCTCAATCACTTAATAAAATCATGTTGATTGGTTATGTTGGGCGGGACGCTGAAGTTAAGTATACCAATACTGGTATGGCTGTTATGCGATTCAGTCTAGCAACTGATCAAAATCAAAAAGACCAGAATGGAAACTGGCAAAGAACCACTACCTGGCACGATATTGTTTGCTTTGACAAATTAGCTGAAAATATGAAGGATTATGTAAAAAAAGGCAGAAGAGTATATGTTGAAGGTCGTTTAGCTAAAAGAGACTATATGGATAAACAAAACATTAAAAGATTTGTTGTCGAAGTTTATGCAGATAATTTAATTTTGCTGGATAGACCACCGGCTGCAGAAGAACCTGCTGCTGAAAATGATTCACAAGTTTCTGAACCTCCAGCACCTGAAATATCTTCTGATTCAAATCCAGAGGAAGATTTACCGTTTTAAGTTGTTTAAGTAAATAAAGGAGTAGATTAGCTTGGATACAGATTCGTTTGTGCATTTATTGATTGTAATTGGATTATTTATTGTATCAGCATTTTTTTCTGGTTCGGAGGTTGCTCTTTTTTCTATTGATGAAAAAAAATTGAAATTAATTTCCAATCGTAATCCACTTGCTGCAAAATACATCAAGAGGTTACTTGAATTTCCCAGAAAAATATTAATTACAATTTTAATTGGTAATAATTTAGCTAATGTTGGTATTTCAATTTTACTGGCATTTTTGACTGTAAAATTTGCCCATTCAATTGGTTGGAACCCCGATTTATTAGTTTCAATTGAAATTATCTTATTAACAATTGTTCTTTTATTAATTGGAGAAATAATTCCTAAAATAGTTGCAAATCGTTTCCCTGTAGAATATGCAATCTTTGCTTGTTATCCATTACACTGGTTATATACTTTACTTGCACCTGTAACTTTCATTTTTAATTTCATTTCAAGAATTTTTCAACGAAATTTTTCAATAGATAAATCAAAAACAGCAATCAAAGTTGAAGAAATAAAAACTCTTGCGGATTTGAGTGCAGAATACGGAGCAATTGAAAAAGATGAACGAAGTTTAATTCATGGTATTATTGAATTTGGTGAAACTACTGTCAAAGAGATAATGACAACTCGAACTGAAATGGTAGCAGCAGAGATTAATGAAAATTTTAATTCTGTCCTGATGAAATTTCAAAATTCAAAACATTCAAGGCTTCCTGTTTATAAAAATAATATTGATAACATTGTGGGATTTATTTATATAAAAGATCTACTCGCATTTTACATTCAATTACAGAAAAATGACTCTAAATTAGAAGAAGAATTTCAGATAAGTAAAATTTTACGACCTGCCATTTTTGTTCCCGAAAGCAAAAATATAGATGAAATGTTTAGAGAATTTCAAAAAAGAAATATTCATATTGCCATCGTAGTTGATGAATTTGGTGGAACAGCTGGACTTGTAACCATGGAGGATATTCTTGAGGAAATTATGAGCAATTTATCGTATTCAGATGATTCTCAAGATTTTTATAAGAAAATCAACGATAACACTTACATTGTAGATGCAAGAATACCAATCGATACTCTTGAAGAAATGCTTGATACGGAATTAAAATCAGAAGAAGAAGATTACGATACTCTTGGAGGATTCTTACTCGAAAAATTTGGTGATTTACCTGAGGTTAGCAGTTTTATCGACTTTAAAAATTATAGATTTGAAATTAAAAGTGCTTCTGAAAAGAAGATTGAAAAGGTTTTAATTAGAAAATTAACAAATGAAGAAGTATAAATTTTATATTTTAATTATACTGGTTACTCTTTGTATTGGTTTTGTAGTTTTTTTCGTTAGTGATTATTCAAGACGGGTTAAATTAATTTTTTCACTTTTCAAGGAAGAAGATAAAGAAAAAATTATTACTAAATTAACTGAAAAAGTTGTATCAGATACAATGAAAAATAAACTTCAATTTGCTCTTAAAGATTTTTCAAATAAAATTGAGAACGAAGAATATAGTGATGAATATCTTCAACAATTAATTCAAGACTTCGAACAACTTTCAAATTTAAATAAGATAGATTCAGCTACTGTAGAAGAATTTTATAACAAAGTTAGGCGGGAATTTTAATATGAAAGAGAACAGGAAAACAAATATTAAAGTTGGAGTTACCGTAATACTTGCCTTATTGATTTTTATCTGGATACTTGGCTGGGCAAAAAGAATTACCATAGCTGGTGATTATAATGTACTTAAAATGAGGTTTGATTCAGTTTCGGGTCTTGAAATTGGGGATCATATTACAGTTAATGGTGTCAAAATGGGAAAAGTTCATGATATTAAGATTGATGGGAATTATGTAATTGTAGAAGGATATATACCAAAGAGTGTGATTATAAAAAAGGATGCTCAAGCAAGAGTTGAGATGTTGGATCTTATGGGCGGAAAAAAAATTGAGCTCAAGCCTGGTGAAAGTAATGAATTATTTGATTTTAATGATGTCCTTTATGGAAAACTTTCAACAGATATCCCTGGGGCTCTTTCAATGGTTGGTAATGTAGAACAAGATTTGAAAGCAATTATTATAGATACTAGAAATATGCTTGATAAAATTAACAAAAATTTTTCAGATGAAACTGTAATTACCTCATTAAAAAATTCTCTTAAAAATCTTGAAGAAATAACCAATAACTTGAATTCATTTTTAATCAAAAACAACTCAAAACTTGATAAAACTATCGAGAATATTTCAGTTATAACTGAAAAAACAGATAAATTCTTAACTCAAAATTCAGATACCTTGCTTGCAACTTTTAATGAGACACGACTCCTGGTCAATAATCTTAATAAAGTTGTTAACGCACTAGATCAGATTTTTAATCAAACTAAAACAGGTGAAAATAATCTTGGTAAAGTCATTTATGATGAAGAGTTGTATGCTAAACTTAAACAAAGTATTATCAGACTTGATGAAATAAGTCGTTTGCTTCAAGAGCAATTAAATTCTCAAGGAATCAAAGTCGATGCTAAAATAAGGTTATTTAGATGATAAGAATTAAAATTATAATTTTAATTGTTTTATTAATTCCTTCTTTAATTTCTGCTCAACTTGCCAGAAGTAAAAATGGAATGGTAGTTTCTGCTAGTGATATTGCAACCAGGGTTGGGGTAGAAATTCTCAAAAAAGGTGGTAATGCTATTGATGCAGCCGTTGCAGTTGGTTTTGCTCTTGCAGTTACTTTTCCCGCTGCTGGAAATCTTGGTGGTGGTGGATTTTTAGTATATTACCGCAATGATGGTTTTGCCACAACAATTGACTTTAGAGAAAAAGCGCCTTTAAAAGCACACAAAGATATGTATCTTGATTCAACTGGAAATCCAATTTTGTCTTTATCACAAAGTGGTGCAACTTCAGTAGGTGTTCCTGGTTCGGTAGATGGTTTGATTTATACTCATAATAAATATGGAAAACTAAAATTCTCTCAAGTCATTGAGCCTGCAATTAAACTTGCAAGGGATGGCTTTAAATTAAGTTACGATCTAGCAAACTCAATCAATTCAAATTATGATAATTTTATTAAATACGAATCTTCAAAAAAAATATTTACGAAAAATGGTAAAAAATTTAGTGAAGGGGATTTATTTGTTCAAAGAGATCTTGCAAAGACTTTAATGCTAATTAAAAAATTCGGTAGAAAAGGTTTTTATGAAGGTAAAGTTGCCAAATTAATAGTTAAACAAGTAGAAAAACTTGGTGGTTATATTACCTTAGAAGACTTAAAAAATTATCATTGTGTTGAAAGAAAACCTGTAACAGGAAAGTATCGAGATTATAAAATAATTTCAATGGGACCACCCAGTGCGGGTGGAGTTGCGTTAGTTGAAGCTCTAAACATTCTTGAAAATATTGAATTTAATAAAAACGATTATCAATCATCTAGACATTATCATTTTTTGATTGAGGCATTAAAAAGAGTCTATTTTGATCGAGCTGAGTATCTTGGTGATTCTGATTTTGTTTTTGTTCCTGTTAAAAAACTTATCTCAAAAGAATATGCAAAAGAATTATTTTCTAAAATATCACCTTATTCGGCTACAAAATTTGATGAACTAAATAAATTAAATGCTTTCGGGAACGAGTCGCTCGAAACAACTCATTATTCAATTATTGATAAAGATGGAAATTGTGTTAGTGTTACTACAACTATTAATTCTTCTTATGGTTCAAGTATAGTTGTTGATGGCGCTGGATTTTTGCTAAATAATGAAATGGACGATTTCTCAATAAAACCTGGAGTTCAAAATCAATTCGGTTTAACAGGGAGTGAGGCTAATTCAATTGCACCTGGTAAAAGAATGTTAAGTTCTATGACACCAACCATTGTTTTGAAAGATAATAAACCATTTTTAATTCTTGGTTCGCCAGGTGGTTCTATGATTATTACATCTGTACTACAAGTTTTGATGAATGTTATTGACTTTAAGATGAATATTCTGCAGGCTGTTTCAATGCCAAGGATTCACCATCAATTGATTCCTGATGATATTTTTTATGAAGATTACGCTATTAGTGATGACACAAAAACAAAACTTGAATCACTTGGTCATAAATTTAAATCTAGAAGCAAAATTGGCTGGGTGAATGCAATTTTTTATGACTATGAAAATAATTTTTATTACGGAGTATCAGATCCACGGGGTTACGGATTAGCGGAAGGATACTAAGATGAAATCAATAGGTGTTGATATTATAGAAATTGACAGAGTTGATAAATTAATTAGAGAATTTGGAGAAATTTTCTTAAGAAAAGTTTTCAGTGAGGAGGAAATTAAATATTGCAATTCTAAAGCAAAACCTGCCCAACATTTTGCTGCACGATTTGCAGCTAAAGAAGCAATTGCTAAAGCATTAGGTACTGGATTTAAAGATAATTTAATGCTTCGAGATATTGAAGTTAGAAATGAAGTTAATGGTAAGCCGTATGTATATTTCAAGGGCATTAGGGATGAGCGATTTGTAGTATCAATTTCTCATAGTGAACGTTATGTAGTTGCTGTAGCAGCACTTAAGGAATAAACACATTTTTAATTTTTCCATATACGTATGAATTCTTCAAGTAATTTATTATCCTTAGTATTAAATTGTTCATTCTTATTCAGTCCTTTTTCATAATTAAATTCATCGAAACTATTTCCATCAATTTCTAACCATTCACTTTTCCAGACATAGTAAGCAAAATGAAATCCATGTTCCTTAAAAATTTGATGTAAATCTTTTAGATAATTTAGTAATCCTTTTTTGTATCGAATGCCACCATATTCATTTACAAAAACGGGAACATTATGTTTTTCTTTAAATTCTAATACAGGTTGAAGAAAAACTCTTAAGAATTCCGAATCAACAAAAACTAATGAGTCTTTTACAAAAAAATATCCGGGATAAGATGAATCGTTTTGTTCATTTGTAAATGAATGAGGAAAATACATATCGAAGCTATAAATAATTTTCTCATCATTAAATTTTTTCATTGTTTTAAATTTATCAGGGTATGCCCAACCCATTGGTTGAATTATTATTGGAATTTCTTTGTCGATTTTTCTTACAGTTTGTATTAATGAATCAACGAATTCAAAGTAACTTGAATCATCAATTGGATTCATAGCGACTGGATCATCTGGATGAGGTTCGAGTAAAAAATTAATACCGACTATGTGTCCAAAATTTTTATAACGGTTAGTGATAAATTCACACATTTCAAAATATTTAGCTTTTGCAACGGGATCATGAAATAAAATTTCATCTTCTCTTAATTTATCGAAAAATGAATAGAGGGATCTCCCCGGTCCACTTCTCAATGCAATAACTAAATACAAATTATGGTTTGCCGTAAGATTAACTATTCTATCTAAATTCTTTAGATGAAGTGAATCGATTGTGTATGGTGGAAAATAAGTAAATACTCCTGGGAAATTTGCTACAACAAGATTAGCCCCAAGTTTTTTTAGTTCAATTAAATCATTTTCATCAATTGGTTCTCTCATTATAAAAGGAGAAAATTTTTTATATGGATGAACATTAGCTCCCTTAAAAAATGAATCTTTTTTCCAAAGGCTAAATTTAGTAGACTGTTTTTCTTCAAATATTAAATTGAGTCTGACAGTTATATTATTAATTTTAGAATTCAAATCTAACTGGCAAAAACTAACCTTTTTTATAATCAAAATTACAGTTATAATTGCTGTTAAAAGTTTCATAAAAAGAGTAATTAAAATGTTTTATAGAATTATAATTATTTGCTTAACAATAATATCGATAACGACAACTTCTTGTCAAGCACAATCACAAATTTATGTTGCTTTCTGGAATTTGGAGAATTTATTCGATACAATTGATGACCCTGATAATTTCGGTGATGATGAATATTTACCAACGGCTAAATCTCAGTGGGATGAAACAAAATTTGATAAAAAACTTAGCAATCTTTCGAAGGTTATTAGAGCAATGAATGATGGTAATGGACCAGATATATTAGGTGTTTGTGAAGTTGAAAATCGTTTTGTGCTTGAAGAGTTAAGTAAAAGATTTTTAAAAGATTTAGAGTATGAAATTATTCACTATGATTCAAAAGATCCTAGAGGAATTGATGTAGGTTTATTTTACAAAAAAAATAAATTTAAACACATTCACTCAGAACCGATTAAAGTTTTCATTCAGGGAAATACCAGAGATATATTGTTTGCAACATTAAAATTTAAGGATGAAATACTTAATATTTTTGTTAACCACTGGCCTTCAAGAAGAGGTGGAGAATTAGAATCCGAACCACGAAGATTAAAAGTTGCAAGTGTTTTAAGAACAAAAGTCGATTCGTTATTAAGGTTTGATAAAGCTGCTAATATTATTATAGTTGGTGATTTCAATGATATGCCTGATAACAAATCGATTTTAATGACTTTAATGGCAATTCCATTTGAGTGTGAAAATTTAACACCAGAATATACATCGAATCTATATAATACAGCTTATAAAAAATATTCTCAGGGCATTGGTTCATATTTTCATCAAGGAAAATTTAATATGCTTGATCAAATTATCATATCAAAAGGTTTGCTGGATAATAAAAAATTGGATTACAAATGTGATTCTTTTGAAGTTATTAGTAATGAATTAAACACAACAAGATCAGGTAGGTACAAAGGAGCTCCTTACCCAACTTTTGGTTCTGGTAGATATTTAGGAGGTTACAGCGATCATTTCCCTGTGGGTGCAACTTTTATTTATTATGATAAAAATTTGAAAAAATGATGAAACATTTAATCATTACAGGCGCATCGGGTAACCTTGGTAGAGAACTGATTCAGTTTTTCGATTTTGAACCATATGATAAAGTTTATTTGGTCGGTAAAAAAGATAAATTTGATACTAAACTTTTTGATGACAAAAAATTTCAATTATTTACAGATGTTGATTTTACCAACGAAAATTCTGTTGATGAACTTTTTCAAATTATTAAGACATCAAAAGAAGATTATATTTTTATAATTCATTTAGTTGGTGGGTATCAAGGGGGAAAATTTTTGTGGGAATTTACCGTTCAAGATTTACAGAAAATGATAGAAAAAAATTTAATTACATCTTTTCTTGTTTCAAAATATATTCTTTTAAGAGCGAAAGACATTTCTGGAGGTTCAATCATTTTTATTTCAGCTAAATTAAGTCTTGATTATAATTCTCAAAGATCAACTTATGCCATTTCTAAAAATGCCTTAAATTTTCTTGTAAAAGTAATAGAAAAGGAAGCACAAAATTTTAATTTCACTGCTAATGCAATAGCTCCTTACTTAATTATGACAAATGAAAACAAAAAATGGGTGAAAGAAGAAGACATTAAAAATTTTACTACACCTGAGCAAATCGCAAAGATGATTGGTTCAATTTTTGATAACTTTCAAAATTTTAATGGAAATATCATTACAACTAATGATAAATTTTGAAAAAAGTATATGATAATTTTAATTGACTTTAGCTAATCAAAATCTTAAAATTGTATCGATTTTTAAATAGAATGAAAACTAATAACTTAATAAATCAAAAAATTCTGGAGGTAAATTAACAATGGAATTATCCTCAACATTTGGTCTTATTAATGCTTTAATTGCTCAAGCACAAGATGCAGGTATATTAAATTTATTACAAGAAAAATATAATGCTGGTGGCTTCTTCATGCATCCAATATTAGCGAGTCTTATAATTGGTCTTGCTTTTTCAATTGAAAGATTCTGGACTTTAACAAGAGCTAATGTTAATACAAAGAAATTTCTTCTTGATGTCAAAAAAGCTCTTGAAGAAGGTGGAGTAGAAAAAGCAAAAGAATTATGTGCAAATACTCGTGGCCCTGTTGCAAGTGTATTTCATGCAGGACTTTTAAGAGTTGATGAAGGAATTGAAGCTGCTGAAAAAGCAATCATCGCTTATGGTGCAATTGAAATGTCATTTCTTGAAAGAGGATTAATATGGATTTCAACATTTATTACCCTTGCACCAATGTTAGGATTTACTGGAACTGTTCAGGGTATGATTCAAGCTTTTGATGCTATTAAAGAAGCTAATCAAATTTCACCAAGTATTGTTGCTGGTGGTATTGCAGTTGCATTGTTAACAACTCTTTTTGGTCTTATTGTTGCAATGATTCTTCAGGTATTCTATAACTATTTTGTTTCAAGAATTGATAAAATTGTTGTGGATATGGAAGAAAGCTCAGTTGAATTAATTGATGCTCTTGTTACACTTAAGAAAAACCAGAAATAATCTCTAGAGAGGATGTAAATAATGCCTCAAATTAGAAAGAAAAAAATTAGAGAAGCTGAAATTCCTACTGCATCTCAGGCTGATTTAGCGTTTTTGTTACTTTTATTTTTCCTTGTATCAACTACGATTGACGTTGATACTGGTATTGGATTAACATTGCCTGAGTATGTACCGCCTGAAGAGCAAGTTAAAGTTGAAGTTTCAAAAGAAAGAATCGCTAATTTGCTTATAAATGAGGCGGGGGATATTTTACTTGATAACGAAGTTGTTGGTCTTCAACAAGTTCTTCCCAAAATAAAACCAAGAATTGTAGAAAAAATTGAGCTCCCTGCAAATAAGAAATTGATTGTGTCTGTTAAAACTGATGCCAATACAAGTTATAACCGCTATATTCAAGTGCTTGATCAAGTTAAAGAAGCCTATTTTGAAGTTCGAGAAGAATATGCTCAAAGTAAATGGGGAAAACGGGTAATTGATTTAAATGAAGAACAGATGAATGAAATCAAGGAAAAGATTCCTATCATTATCTCTATAGCTGAACCTGAAGTGGTAAAAAAATAGTTCAAAGGTTAAATAATTATGAAATTTCAAAAAAAATTAGCAAGAGCTAAACAAGGTATACCAACTACATCAATGCCAGATATAGTTTTTATGTTGCTTCTGTTCTTTATGGTTACCACTACTCTCAGAGAACATGACGTAAAAGTGGTGTTCAATCTTCCTGAAGCAAAAGCTATTGAAAAAATTGAAAATAAAAGAGTGATCTCTTATATCTGGGTTGGTAAAGATGGTAGAATTCAGATTGATGATAACATTGTTAAAATTGATCAAATTCAAAAAATTATGTATGCTAAAAGGACTGACCTGCCAAGCATAATTGTCTCACTTCGAATTGATAAAAATACTAAGATGGGTCTTGTTACAGATATTCAACAAGAATTAAGAAAAGCATATTGTTTAAGAATTAACTATTCTTCATTACAGAAGGCAGGGTAATTTTTTATATTTGAATAATTCAGGCAGGATTTAGTCCTGCCTTTTTTGTTTAAATAAAAGGAGTAAATATGCTAAAAGAAAAGATCAATGAATTATTGAAAGAAGCAATGAAGTCCGGTGATAAAATAACACTTGAAACTCTTAGATCAATTCGTGCTGCTTTCATTGAGTTTGATAAAAGTGGTTCAGGAAAAGAATTAACCGAAGAAGAAGAGATAAAAATTATCAATTCTTTAGTGAAGAAGAGAAAAGAATCAATTGAAATCTTTGAAAAGGCAAATCGTCTAGATTTGGCTGAGAAAGAAAAAAAAGAACTTGAAATTCTCATATCATTTTTACCGCAACAATTAACCGAAGAAGAAATATCAAAAAAACTTGATGAAATAATAAAACAGGTAGGGGCAAAAGAACCTAAAGATTTTGGCAAAGTGATGGGTATTGCCATGAAAGAATTTAAAGGTCGTGCCGACGGAAAAATTGTACAAACGATACTTAAATCTAAATTAGAAACAAATGTCTCAAATAATTGACTATCTTATCCTTGGCATAATTATTATTGGATTTTTACTTGGATTCAAAGATGGCTTTATCAAAAAAATTTTTTCTTTTGTCGGATTTATTTTAGCGATTCTTGGAGCTTTAATTTTTTCTCCAAGACTTAGATCCTTTTTTATTACAAATTTTAACATGGAACCTTCAATTGCGGTAGTTTTAAGTTTTATATTAATTTTCTTAGTAATTTTTATCTCTACGAAAATTATCATTCATATTATCAGACCGAGAAAATCCATAATTGGTTTCATTGATCGATTCCTTGGTGGCGGTTTGGGAATAATACAAGTAGGTCTTTTCTTGAGTTTTTTGTTAATTTTTTTGAGTTTGTTTAATATTCCAAATAAGAATATCAGGACTCATTTAAAATATTATGATTTCACATACAAATTGGTGCCCAGAGCTTTTGAGTTTGTTCAATCAATTTATCCTGAAGCGAATATTTTTTTAAATTTTATTGAAGATGTAAAAGTTAAAATTGAAAAGGGGAATGGACGAGATTTTCGATAAGCTTGATTTAAGAAAAATAATTAGTCGCGCCGCTGCTTATGCAATTACTGAATTGGGGAAAAATTTAATTTTAACTGAAAGACCCACTGAAGATATCAATGAATCTATAAATTCATTAAATCTTACTTTTTCTTTGAAACGATTTCTTGAAGAGATAGGGGAAATCTCTTATATATATATTCCAGATGTTCGTGATTCAATTTACAAATCACGTATAGAAAATTTTGTTTTAAATGCAAAAGAAATTATTGAAATTGGAAAACTCCTTTTCAATTCAAGATTAATTAAACAAACTTTTAATTCTTATAAAAGCAAATTCAATGAAATCTGGAATTTAGTAAATGAATTCAAAGAGAATGTATTTCTAGAAAAAAAGATAAATGAAGTTTTTGATGATTACGGAGAATTTAAAGATTCTGCGAGTGAGGATTTAAAAAAGATAAGGGAGGAGATAAAAAAACTTCAATTTCAGATTCAGAAAATCAATGAGCGAATTTTAAAATATCTTAGTGAAGATGGAATTGTACAGGAAGAGTTGATTACTTTACGTGATGGTCGAATGGTTATTCCAGTTAGAAGTGAATTTAAACGAAAAGTAAAGGGTTTTATTCATGCTGAATCTGCATCCGGTCAAACTACATATATCGAACCAGCAGAAACTCTTGAATTGAATAATGAATTACTTTCATTGATCTTTGAAGAAAAAAAAGAGATAAACAGAATTTTAAGTCTTTTAACAAAAGATATTTCCAAATTTTCCAACGAACTTCTCAATAATTTAGAGATATTATCAAAGTTTGATGCACATTATGCTAAAGCTAAATATTCAATTGAAATTAGAGGTAATAAAATTAATTTTTCAGATGATGAGAGCTTTGAATTAATTGATGTTCGTCATCCTATTCTAATTCAGTCGATTGGTTTCCTTAATACAATACCATTTAATTTGAAAATCGATAAAGATATAAGAGGAATCATTATTTCTGGACCAAATGCAGGCGGTAAAACCGTCTTGATGAAGACAATCGGTATATTAAGCATCCTTTCTCGTATGGGTTATTTGCTCAGTTTAAATCCTGATTCTAAAATGCCTTTTTTTAAGAAAGTTTTTATCGATATTGGCGATGATCAATCAATTGATAATGATATTAGCACCTTTGGATCACATATTAAAAATTTGAAAAATATTTTAGAGAATTGTGATGAATATTCATTGATTTTACTGGATGAACTTGGGACTGGAACCGATCCAGTACAGGGAGCTGCACTTGCAGCATCAATAATTGATAAAATTATAAACAAAAATTCTTTTGTTGTTATTACAACTCATCATTCTTTCTTGAAATTTTTTGCAGCAAATCATTCCAAACTAATGAACGCTTCTATGGAATTCAATCAGGATACACTCGAACCAACTTACAAATTTATTCAAGGTATTCCTGGTTCAAGTTATACTTTTGAAATTGCTCGGCGGATGAAGTTGAATCCAGAAATAATTGAAAATGCTAAAAAATACTTAAAAAGAAGCGATGTTCAAATTGAAAATTATATTTCTCAACTTCAGCAAAAAATCCAGTATTATTCTCAAATAATAAATAATTTGAAAAAAGAAAAAGATGAAATTGAAAAACTTAAAAAAGAACTTCAAGAAAAACTTTCAAAAATTAAAAATGAAACTAAAGAAATAAAAAGAAAAGCTATTCTTGAAGCTGAACAAATATTAATTACCGCTAATAAAATCGTCGAAAATACAATTAAAGAATTAAGGGAATCCAGAGCAGATTCAAGCACAATTCGTTTAGTTAAACAAAAACTTAATGAAGAAAAACAAAAACTTGAAAAATTAATTTCATTAACGGTGAAAGAACCTGAGTTAATGAAAAATGAAATACAAATTGGTGATTTGGTAAAATTGGAAGGACAAGATTCAACTGGAAAAGTTATTGCAATCGATAAGAAAAAAAATCAAGCTGTTGTTCAAATAGAACAATTTAAGGTAACAGTCACACTTTCGAAGATTACCAAATTGCAAATGGAAAAAAGGGACGACAATTTAGATACTCTAACATCATCTTCAAAAATTTATCGTTCTAATGAAACTAAAATAATTCCTTTCAGACTTGATATTCGTGGGAAAAGAGCAAACGAAGCTGAAGAAATGATCCTTCGATATATTGATGATGCTGTATTGTATGGATTATTTGATATTGAGATTCTGCATGGTAAAGGCGACGGCATCTTGAAAAACATCACACATAAAATTTTACAAAGTCATCCTTTCGTGGATTCATTTAAATTTGCACCCGTAGATCAGGGTGGAGAGGGAGTAACAATTGTTAAACTCAAAGATTGAAAAATGTTTAAAAAAATTTTAATTGCAAATCGTGGAGAAATCGCTGTCAGAATAATTCGAGCTTGTAAAGAACTTGGAATTAAATCCGTTGCAATTTATTCGGATATTGATGCTAAGTCACTTCATACAAGATTAGCTGATGAGGCAATACCATTAAAAGGAAACACGGCTACTGAGACATATTTAAATTTTGAGAAAATTATTGATGCTGCAAAAAAAACTAAATGTGAGGCAATTCATCCAGGTTATGGTTTTTTATCAGAAAATCCAGATTTCATAAAATTTGTAAATGATTCAGGATTGAAATTTATTGGACCCTCAGAAAAATCTGTGCGTTTGATGGGTAATAAAGTTGCAGCCCGTAAATTAATGATTAAACATAATGTGCCTGTTGTCCCGGGAAGTACAGAACCAATTTCAGATCAAAATGCTTTAGTTGAATTCGCAGAGATGATTGGATTTCCAGTTTTGATCAAGGCTGCTGCTGGAGGTGGTGGCAAAGGAATGAGAATCGTTAACTCAAAAGATGAATTGATTAAAAATTTTGAATTAGCTCAAAGCGAAGCAGAAAAATCATTTAAAGATAAGTCTGTTTTTATTGAAAAATTTATTTCCAATCCCAAACACATTGAAGTTCAGATAATTGCAGATGAATCGGGTAATTACCGACATCTTTTTGAGCGTGAATGTTCACTTCAAAGAAGATATCAGAAAATTATTGAAGAAGCTCCTTCGATTTCAATTAATGATAAACAAAGAGAAAAATTATTAAATGCAGCAATAAATGCTGCTAAAGCATGTAATTATTATAATGCTGGAACAGTTGAATTTCTATTTGATGGTAATGATTTTTACTTTCTTGAAATGAATACAAGAGTTCAAGTTGAACATCCTGTGACAGAAATGATAACAGGAATTGATATTGTTAAAGAGCAAATAAAAATTGCTTCTGGCGAAAAAATAAGTTTTGACCAAAATGATGTAAAAATTTTTGGTCATGCAATTGAAGCAAGAATTTATGCTGAAAATCCTTTTGAAAATTTTATTCCTTCTTATGGAAAAATTAAAGAATTCAGACAACCTGGCGGATTTGGTATTCGTTTTGAATCAGGTATTGACAGGTATTCCGAAGTTCCAATTTATTACGATCCAATTTTGGCTAAACTTATTGCCTGGGGAAGAAATAGAGAAGAAGCTCGTATAAGATTGATCAATGCACTTAAAGAAATAATAATATCAGGAGTTGTCACTAATATTCCCTTTAATCTTATTTTACTTAAGCATGAGGATTTTAAGGAAAATCGATTTGATACTCAATATATTAACAGATTACAGAACCTAATTGAAGAACATTACATGAGTGAAGAAGAAAATCTACATCTGAAAGAACTGTCCGAAATTTTAGTTATTTTACCAAAAGAAAATTCTAGAGATGGAATTAGAAACTCCGAAAAAATAAAAAGTAAGTGGATAGAACGGCGATTTAGAAATGATCACTAAAATCGATTTCAAAAATTGTAATTTCAAAACGCAACTTAAATATGAAGAAATAAAAAATTTAATTTCTAAATATGAAATGTATTCTTTATCACAGAATTATTTCATTTGTAATAAAGATGGTAAGGTGTTTGAAATAGCATTAGATAGAGATGAATCTGGAAATTTTATTATTTATCATAAAGGTGAAATTTTTTTTATTGAGCTCATAAAAGCTGTATATGATAATTCAACAAATTCAAATTTAAATTCTCAAAAAGAGTATGTCATTAAATCTCCAATGCCAGGGTTAATTTCAAAAATAAAAGTAAATCAAGGTGATATTGTAAAAAAAGGCGATGGCCTTTTGACATTAGAAGCAATGAAAATGGAAAATGAGATTAAATCACCATATAATGGAACTGTTGAATCGGTAAAAGTCGTTCCAGGTATTGTGGTTGAAAAAAATACTATTTTAATTGTACTGAAGTCAGAAATAAATAATGAATAAAAACACTTGCGCCGTTTGTGGTTTAGAATATTTTATCCTTTCATATAAATGTACTAATTGTGGCAACATTTTAAGAGATAAAGTTTCTAACATTAACCTTGGTGAAATCTTAAAAGATTTATTATTTAATCCGGATATCGGTATAAAGAAAATACTTTTTGCAGAACATAAAAACTATTTAATAGTTTTATCAATTTTACTTTCATTTAAATTGTCAGTTTTAACTCTAATTCATATCTCTTTCATAGATTTAGAACCTGAGTTTCAAAATTTTGTGTTTCTACTTAAACTTTTAGCTTATTGGTTATTCTTTCTTTTTTCTCTCAGCTTTTGCTATAAATTTTTATTTCAGTTTTTATTTAAAGTAAAAATGAGTTTCAGAAGTGTTCATTCCATAATTATCTATCCATTTCTTTACTTTGCTATCTCTTTATTAATTCTATTCCCTTTAGAGTTTATGTTATTTGGGATGTATGTTTTTTCCAACAACCCTTCAATATTTAGTATAGATTCAGGGAAGGCAATTATGATTAGTTTGCTTGAGGTAATAATTCTAATGTATACTTTCTACCTGACATTTATTTTTCAGGTTTTTATATTGCATAAAAAAAGCACATCATTAATCATTACAGGTTCTATTTTTATTTTATTATTTTTTAGCAATGAATTTTTCAGAACAATTATAGGGTTAAATTAAAAATGTCTGCAAAAATTAAAATAGTAGTCGTTGGTCTGGGTCAAATTGGACTTGAAACCTGTAAACTAATCCTTCAAAAAAAATCATTTGAATTACTTGCTGTTGTAGATATTGATCCCTCAAAAGCCGATAAAGATTTAGGCGAATTACTAAAACAACAAAAACTTGGAATCAAAGTTCTGAATAATTTAAAAACCGCATTAAAGGAATATGAACCTGAAGTAACAATTTTAACATCAAAGAGTCATTTAAATGAAATTGTTAATGATATATTTATGTGCATTGAACATCATACAAGTGTTATCTCAAGTTGCGAAGAATTGTTATTCCCGTTTGAAAAAAATCTAAAATTAGCTGAAGAAATTGATCAGAAAGCTAAAGAATATTTTGTGCATGTGTTAGGGACAGGAGTTAATCCAGGTTTTGTTATGGATTCTTTGCCATTGTTTTTAACAAGTGTTTGCAGTGAGTTAAAATCTATAAAAGTTCAAAGAATCGTTGACTTAAACAAAAGAAGAAAAGCCCTTCAGCAAAAAGTAGGTTTAGGTCTGTCAAAATTAGAATTTCAAAAATTAGCAAAGGAAAAGAAGATTGGGCATGTAGGTTTGCTCGAATCCGCTCAATTTGTTGCCCACACATTAAAATTTAATATTGAAAAATTTGATGAAAAAGTTGAACCAATTATAGCAGATAAAAATTACAAGACAAAATATTTTAATATTAATAAAGGAAATGTAGTTGGTATCAGGCATACTGTCATTGGTAAAAATAAAAAACAAAAATTAGTTGAATTAATTTTAGAGATGAAAGCTAACATTAAAGAAGGTTTAGACGAAATAATAATAAATGGAAATCCTTCATTTAAAATGAAAATTGAAAATGGAATATTTGGGGATACTGCAACCGTAGCAATGATGGTAAATGTAATACCAAATCTTTTACATGCTAGATATGGATTAATAACAATGAAGGATATTAACCTACCTTCATTTATTAACCCTTAAATTTCTCGTCATCAATCATTAAATGTGGATAAAGATGATTAAATCATTCATAGCTCTATATTCTTCATTTAAAAAATTTCTAACATCAATGAAAAACTGGGTTGAAAGTTTTGCTCATAAACCTTCAGCTGCTATTGCTTTGTTTTTCTTTGCATTCATAGAGTCTTCTTTTTTTCCAATTCCACCTGATGCATTATTAATAATTCTGGCAATTAGTTATCCTAAAAGAAGTTTTTATTACGCTTCAATTTGTACAGTCGGTTCTGTTTTAGGAGCTTACTTGGGTTATTTAATCGGTTATGTATTTTACGATACGATTGGGATTAAAATTATTCATTTCTATGGAGTCGAAAATCAGATTAACTATGTCCTTGAAAAATATAAAGAGAACGGTTTTCTAGCTATTGTAACCGCAGGTTTTACACCAATTCCTTATAAAGTTTTTACTATTCTTGCAGGTTTTAATAAAACCATTGACCTTTTTACTTTGACATTTGCTTCTTTTATCGGTAGAGCGGGAAGATTTTTTCTTGTGGGGACATTAATTTATTTTATTGGTCCTAGTGTAAAATCTTTTATTGATAAATATCTTGACAAATTATCAATCGCTTTTATGATTTTATTAATCGTAAGTTTTATAATCTTAAAATATTTGATTTAATTATGAGAGTAGAAACGGATGTCTTAATAATTGGAAGTGGAATAGCTGGTTTGAGATTCGCAATTGAAGTCTCAAAGTTCGCTGAAGTTTATATTGTAACTAAAAAAGATAAAGCTGAGTCAAATACCAATTACGCTCAAGGAGGCATTGCTTCGGTTTTTTCTTCTGATGATAATTTCGATTTGCATATTAAAGATACTTTGATAGCTGGAGATGGATTATGTAATAAAGAGGCAGTTGAATTAATTGTCAAAGAAGGTCCTGATGAAATACAAAAATTAATTGAAATCGGAACTCAATTTTCAACTACACCAAATGGTAAACTTGATCTTGCAAAAGAAGGTGGTCACTCTCGTAGCAGAATCGTCCATGCAAAAGATTTAACTGGTTACGAAATTGAAAGGGCTTTGTTAAAAAAAATTAGTGAAATTGAAAATATACATCTTTTAGAAAATCATTTTGCAATTGATTTAATAACAGAACATCACATTGGTAAAAAACGATTATCAAAAGAAGAAAAAATTCATTGTTGGGGTGCATATGTTTTTGATATTCAAAGAGAAGAGGTTCACACTTTTATATCAAAAATAACTTTATTAGCCACTGGTGGCTTAGGTCAAGCATATTTGCACACAACTAATCCTCCAATTGCTACTGGTGATGGTTTTGCAATGGCTTATCGTGCTGGGGCAATAATTGGTAATATGGAATTTGTTCAATTTCATCCTACTGCTCTATATGAATCAGATTCTGAAAATCGATCAACCAATCCAGCTTTTCTTATAAGTGAAGCTGTTAGAGGTTTTGGAGCTAAATTGAGATTAAAATCTGGCGAAGAGTTTATGCATAAATATGATCCCAGAGGGGAATTAGCCCCAAGAGATATAGTAGCCAGAGCAATTGATAGTGAATTGAAAAAAAGTGGTGATAATTATGTTTATCTCGATTTAACTTTTAAAAACCCGGATGAAATAAAAGAAAAATTTCCAAACATTTATAGAAAATGCCTTGAGAAAAATATTGATATTACAAAAGATCTTATCCCGGTTATACCAGCTGCTCATTATGCTTGTGGTGGTGTTGTAACTGATTTAAATGGCAAAACTTCTATTGAAAATTTATTTGCAACTGGCGAAGTTGCAATGACGGGTGTACATGGTGCAAATCGTCTGGCAAGTAATTCATTATTAGAAGCACTGGTTTTTTCTAAAAAGGCTGCCATAGCGTGTAAGCAAATTATTGAAAATAAACTTTTTAATATACCAGAATCAATTCCCGATTGGATCGATACAAGCCGCCTTTCATCGGAAGAAAAAATTTTAATATCACAGAGCAGACATGAAATTAGAGAAATTTTGTGGGACTATGTTGGAATAGTTCGTTCTAATGAAAGATTGCGCCGAGCTTTAAGAAGATGTCAATTAATCTATGAAGAAGTTAAATACATGTACAATGAATCTCGAATCTCAGAAGAAATTCTGGAGCTTAGAAATTTAATCGAAGTGGCTTATTTGATTACTTATTCTGCTAGTCTAAGAAAAGAATCAAGAGGTTTGCATTACAATATTGATTATCCCTTCAAGGATGATAAGAATTTCTTAAGACCTACTTTAGTCCAGAATCCTCTCGTTTGATTCATCATTTCTCTTATTATTATTCCATATCTAATTCCCCTTACAGAAACAAAAAAATTTTTTACTTGTAAACTTTCAAGTAGATAGTTTAGAATTATTGATCCAGTTAAAATAACATCCTCTCTTCCTTTAATAACAGAAGGAAATTTTTTTAAGATATTTGTTGGAGAAATAAAATAAAATTCATCAACTAATGATTCTAAAAAATCTTTTGAAATTTGAATTTTGTCAACTTCTCTCTCATCATATATCTTTTGATTTAATTTAATTGAAGCAATTGTGGTTGGAGTGCCATCAACAGCTATTGTTATGAAATTTCTAAAGAAAAACTTATCAACGAAAATTTTGCTCAAATGTTCATAAACTCTGTTTAAAGTAATAGAATAGGGGAATGAGTTAAAGAAACTTTCCTTAAGAGTAACAGCACCAATGTCATAACTTTTAGAAAACAAAATTTTATTTATATTACCATATGTTAATTCAGTGCTTCCGCCACCTATATCAAACACAACAAAATTATATTTTTCAAAAAATTCATTAAAGTTGCTAATTCCACCGATAAAAGTTACTAGTGCTTCATCTTTGGATGATAAAATTTTGATTTGAATTCCAGTTTTTTCATAAACTGCATCTATAACTTGATTGGAGTTTCTGGCAATTCTAAAAGGAGCAGTCCCATAACAAATTATTTTTTCTACTCCGAAACTTCTACAAATATTTTTATATTCAGATAAGACAGCTATTAATTTTCTTGCGGATTCGTCTGTAATATATTTGAGTTTTGCTACATCTTTACCGATTCTTGGGATTCTGATTTCCTCTTTAGTAACTTCTAATTCTGAATTTTTTATTTTAGCTATCAACAAAAGGATAGTATTTGTACCAATGTCAATACTAGCAATTTGCATTTATATAATAAGTTTCTTGATTAAAATTTTTACTCATATTAACTTGCATTAAAAATGGAACTAAACAAAGTACACACAAAATTATTACTTTTTATATTAATTCTATCGACTATATTCTGGCTTGGAGGCACAATATATAGAGCTATAATTGCTTATACACTCTTTGAACCATTTTCTCTAATAGTAAAAAGTGACATTTCTTATGATATATTGAGACAAACTTTAAAATTAATCGGAAACATTAATGTGTATATTTTAATAAGCTATCCAATTGTTTTGGTCACATTTTTTCTATTCTTAAAAAGTTCAAAAGTAATCCTTAAAAAAGAAGGCTGGTTATTCATGATTATGATGATTTTAATTTTATTTTTTCCAGTTGAATCATATTTAATTTATCTTGATATTAATTTTACTTACATGGTGCTTTTTTTTGATTTTGACACTAATTTAGCTTTAAGTCTTTTAATTCAACGTATTGCAGCCTTAGGTGGTCTTCCTCTAATTGGTTCGTTGTGTTATTTCACATCAATCTATTTTGCAATATTTCAACCATTACGAAGAAATGACTCATGAAAGCAATAGAAAAAGAATATCAACATTTAATTGATGAGTTAAAAGAAGTTGCGCTGAAAAAAGGAATTAAAGTCAGATTTGAAAAGGGAGATTTTAATGGTGGTTATTGTATCTTGAAAGCTGAGAAAGTAATAGTAATTAACAA
The DNA here is from genome assembly GCA_937944105.1 of uncultured Ignavibacteria bacterium. Lineage (GTDB taxonomy): Bacteria > Bacteroidota > Ignavibacteria > Ch128b > Ch128b > Ch128b. The sequence continues at coordinate 73,635 of CALDZP010000007.1, read as the reverse complement.
GCTTGCACAAACTCAAAGGAAGTTGATGATTTTGATTGAAGCTTTAAAAGAAATAGGTATCGATGATATATATATCAATCCAAAAATCAGAAATATAATTGAGAATAACATAATATGATAAAAGCAATAGTTTTTGATTTAGATAACACTTTAGTTGATTTTATGTTAATGAAACGAAGAGCTATTGAAGCAGCAATTCCTGCTATGATTGATGCAGGCTTAAAATTACCGCCAGAAAAAATAAAACTATTGATTGATGAAATTTATCAAGAAAAAGGGATTGAATATCAAAAAGTTTTTGATGAATTGTTAAATAAAGCAATAGGAAGAGTAGATCACAAGATTTTGTCTGCTGCAATTGTAGCTTACCGTAGAGCACGGGAAGCATCTCTTGTTCCATATCCTAATGTTTATCCAACATTAATAAAATTAATAAAACTTGGACTTAAATTAGGAATTGTTTCTGATGCACCAGCCCTCGAAGCTTGGTTGCGATTATCTAGTCTAAATTTTCAATATCTATTTGATGCAATAGTTACTTTTGAAGATACACTTGAAAGAAAACCAAGTCCAGTTCCATTCAAAAAGATTCTTGAAACATTAAATGTACAGCCCCAAGAAGCAATCATGGTAGGTGATTGGGCTGAAAGAGATATAGTTGGAGCATCTCAGGTAGGCATGAAAACTGCTTTTGCAAGATATGGCGATACCTTTAATACTCAGAATCCAAACGCTGATTATGAGCTAAATGATATTTCTGAACTTATTGATATTGTGAAAAAAGAAAATAACTTAACTTGATATCTTAATATCTTACTTTAAGTGACTTTTTTAATTTTATCATATTTTATATATTTGAAATGTAAGTGTAATTAAGAAAATGAAAGATCTCTCAATTAAGAAATTATATTATTCAATAAGTGAAGTGAGTAAAATAACTGGTTTGGAGCAATATGTATTACGATACTGGGAAAATGAGTTTGAACAATTAAAACCTCAAAAGAATAGAGCTGGTAATCGCATCTATACAAATAAGGACATACAGCTTATATTGTTTCTTAAGAAATTATTAAGAGAAGAAAAATACACAATTGACGGAGCTAAGAAAGTTCTTCAGTCATATAACCCCAATGAAGAATTTTCAATTGAAATATCTGAAAATAATGAAACTCAAGAAAAGGATGAAGTGAAAGATAACAAGGTGAAGATTGATAATCAGAATTTATTGAAAGATTTACGTGATATTAAAGAGCTTTTACAAGATATATATATTAAATTATGAAAAAAAATCGGAACGTGGCGCAGCCCGGCTAGCGCACCACTTTGGGGTAGTGGGGGTCGCGGGTTCAAATCCCGCCGTTCCGACCAATTCTAACTCACATTTCATTAAACCCTAATGGACTATTCAGAATTTGACAAACCCAAAAGTAACTGTGGAGTTTTTGGAATTGCTGGTTATCCATCCGCATCTTTAATGAGCTATTATGGATTACTTGCTCAGCAGCACCGCGGTCAAGAAGCAGCTGGAATAGTTACGAGATATCAAGATTCTCAGAATAAAAAGATTTATTTTTTTTCAAAAAAAGGACTGGGCTTGGTTTCCGAAATCTTTGATAATGAAAAAATTTTTATTGAGGATTTGAAAGGAAATGCTGCTATTGGACATAACCGATATTCAACTTCAGGTTCAAATAGTTTTTTTAATGTTCAACCATTTATTGTAAAATATCGAGATGGCAACATTGCTATTTCTCATAATGGTAATTTGACTAATGCTCACATACTTAGAAAAAAATTAATAAACGAAGGAGCAATATTTCAGACTACCAGTGATACAGAGATAATTTTGCATTTAATATCAAGAAGTCAAAAGAAGAATCAAATTGATCAAATTGTTGATGCCTTGGAACAAATAGAAGGGGCTTATTCTCTTTTGATATTAACTGACAATTACATTTATGCTTGCAGAGATCCATATGGCATTAGACCTTTGTCATTAGGAATATTAGACAATTCATATGTAATTGCTTCAGAAACATGTGCATTTGATTTAATAAATGCAAAATATATCCGTGAAATTAATAGAGGTGAAATTCTTGTAATTAAATTTATGGAAAATAACTCAGAGATAATTGAAAGTAAATTCTTAAACAACATACCAGAATTCCCTAAGAAATGCATATTTGAATTTATTTATTTTTCTCGCCCTGATAGTATTATTTTTAATCAAAATGTTGATAAAGTAAGAAGACAGCTGGGAAAAAAATTAGCTGAAGAATACCCCGTTGACTCATCATCAGATAAAAAAGTTGCTGTAATGAGTGTACCAGATTCTTCAAATACCATTGCAATAGGATACCAAGATCAACTAAGAAAAATGAATATTAATTCAAAATTTGAAATTGGTCTAATAAGAAGTCATTATATTGGTCGGACATTTATTCAGCCAGAAATCGATAAAAGAAAATTGGGAGTTAAAATTAAGTTTAATACAGTAAAAGGAGTACTCCAAAATCGAGATATTGTTTTAGTCGATGATTCAATCGTCAGAGGAACAACATCAAAACAATTGGTAAATTTAATTAGAGAAGCTAATCCAAAAATGATTCATTTAAGAATTGCTTCACCACCGATTAAATATCCGTGTTTTTACGGAATGGATTTTCCGACATCGGAAGAATTAATCGCAAATAAATTTTCTGGTAATATAGAGCAAATTGAAAAAGAACTGGAAGTTGATTCATTAAAGTATTTATCTTATGATGGTATGATTAGTTGTACTCCCGAAAAAGATGAAAAATATTATTGTACAGCTTGTTTTTCAGGAAAGTATCCAATAGAAATACCTGAAGATATTAAGAAAAATATTAATGAAGAATAATGGTAAAAATTAATATTAAAGACTGGAAAAGAATTCCAAATCTTGTAAGTTTGTTTAGAATTATTTTCGTTCCAATGATTTTTATTTTTTTTAAGGAATTAAATAACCAAAATAGATGGGCAATTATATTTTGTTTAATATTATTTTCATTATTGGATAATCTTGATGGATTTTTAGCTAGAAAACTAAATCAAATTTCCGAATTTGGAAAATTGATTGACCCACTGGTGGATAAGATTTTTATTATTTCTCTTGCCATTAACTTGTATCATTATAATTTACTTCCTGCATGGTTTATTTTTATTGTTATCATTAGAGATATTTTGATAATGTTTGCTGGATTGATTTTTATAAAACATTATAATAATGTACCATCATCAGATATTATTGGTAAGATGACGGTAGGGGCAATTGGTATAATTTCTGTTTTAAGTTTATTAAATTTTCAAAGATTGAAACTTATTTTTGATTTAAGTATTATTTTATGCGCATTTTTAATATTTTTAAGTTTAATTAATTATGGCTACAAACAATTTAAACTGATAAAATGAAAAATTTATTTAATACTCTCGAGAAACTTAAAAATAAACTTGTAAAGACTAAAGATAATCTGCTTGGTAGATTAAACATTTTATTAAAAGGAAAAACCAAGTTAGATGATACTGTTCTAGAAGAAATCAGAGAAATTTTATATCTCTCAGATATAGGATATGATATAACTGAATTGATCATACAAAAGTTAAAAGAAAATATTAAAGTAAATTTAGAATTCAAGTACGAAGAAGTTATTAATCTTGTTAAACATGAACTGCTTTTAATTCTAGAAAAAGGGGAAAGGCATAATTCTTGTTTTGACTATAATAACTTTAAAATTCTTGATGAAAATAGACCAAAAATTATTGTAATAGTTGGAGTTAATGGGACGGGTAAAACAACATCGCTTGGAAAGATAGCATATAATTTTAAGGAGAATAATTACCACGTATTGATTGCAGCAGCAGATACATTTCGGGCTGCCGCAAATGAACAATTGACAGTATGGGCTAAAAGAGCTTCGGTTGAAATAATCGAAAATAAAAACACTAAAGACCCTGGTGCTATTGTTTACGAAGCTCTTGATAAAGCTATTAAAAACCATCTCGATGTGGTTTTAATAGATACTGCTGGAAGATTACACACAAAAACCGATTTGATGAATGAATTAAATAAAATTATTAGAATAATTGAGAAAAAATTAAACAAAAAACCTGATGAAATTTTCCTTGTTATTGATGCTACTACCGGCCAAAATGCAGTTGTGCAAATTGAAAACTTTTTAAAATATATTCCTTTAACTGGACTAATATTAACTAAAATGGATGGAACTGCAAAAGGAGGTGTAATTTTTCAAATTGTCGATAAATTTAAAATTCCTGTCAAGTTTATTGGTATAGGAGAAGGAATCGAAGATCTACAACCTTTCGATTCAAATGAATTTATAAACGCAATATTCGAAAATTAATGAATTAATAATGAAATATTTATTTATCGCTAATCCTATAGCAGGAAAAGGAAGAACCAAAAAATTATTAGTTGATATTAAAAATTATTTAGAGCATAATAATATTAACTATAAATTGATTGAAACTTCTAAAAAAGGTAATATCCCTGAGTTAATTGAAAAACACATTGATCATTTTGACAAGATTGTTGTTGTTGGTGGAGACGGTACGGTTCATGAGTTAATTAATTCAAAGAGAATTGAAAATAAAATTTTGGGCGTGCTCCCAACTGGGTCGGGTAATGATTTTGCTTTAACATTGGGATTTAAAAATAACTTATTAAAAGATTTAAGCACTATATTAGATAAAAAAACATCAACTTTAGATATTGGATTTGCAGAAGTTACTGAATTTTCTGGGAACAAATTTTCATTTTATTTTGCTAATAGTTTAGGAATTGGATTTGATGCTGAGGTTGCGGATTCTGTTAAGGTAATTAAATATTTGAGAGGGCTGTTTTTATATTTGTTTGGAGTATTTAAAACACTTATTAAATATGAATATCGAACTCTTTATATTAAAACAAATTTGGTAGAATTAAATGAACCAATTTTTATGGTTTCTATTGGAAATGGAAAAACTGCAGGTGGTGGTTTTAAGCTTACTCCATTAGCAAATCCAATCGACAATTTACTGGACATATGTATTGTAAAAAAAATAAGTAAGCTTAAAGTACTTCAGATATTACCTTTGGCTATTATTGGAAAGCACATAAATCACCCTGCTGTTAAATATTTAAAAACAAAAGAGGTATATATGTCATCAAATAAACCAATTTATATTCATGCTGATGGCGAAATTAAAACAGATCAAATGAAATTTTTGAGAGTTACTATATTAAAACAATACGCAAGTTTTATAACAGATGGTATAGCCTATGCTAATGAAAAGACCGGAACACAAGCGATTTGATTATCAGCCAAGATATTATAAACCTGAAAAAGATAAATCTCAAAAATTTAGAGATAGATTAGAAATTGCTTATAGATCACATCTTGTAAGAAAAAATAATAGCAAATTGTTGTTTTATTTTTTGATTATATCGTTAATAATTTATTTATTGTTGAGATTTGGAATTTTATAGTTATTAATATTTTTAGAATAATTCAAGTTTACATAATAGATATTATTAGACAAATAATCTCACTTTAAGTTTTAATTTTGATAATGTTTTTATTTATCTCATTAAAAAGGAAAATTTGCAAATTTTAGCTTTGTGCTTCATTTAATTTAAATTCGATTGTTCGATATAAAAAATAAAAATATATCACAATTAACTTGCCAAAGGCTAAATTAAAGCAATTGAATAATATTCTTATTAGTAGCTTTTAATTCGGTTAATAACGATAAGCTACCTAAACAATTTTATAAAATCCTAAAAAAATTTCACGTTAATAAATGAAAAATCACAAAAAATTTTTTAGTTAATTGTATTTTTAATTATTAATATTTGAAAAATCCTTCTCCGGTTTTTCTTCCGAGTTTATTAGCTGCTACCATTTTTTTTAATAAAGGACATGGTCGATACTTTGGATCATTAAAACCCTCGTACAAAACTTCCATAATTGCAAGACAAACATCTAAACCAATAAAATCGGCAAGTGTTAATGGACCCATTGGGTGATTCATTCCGAGTTTCATAACTGTATCAATGTTTTCAGGAGTCGCCACACCTTCATAAACACAATAAATTGCTTCATTTATCATTGGCATTAAAACACGGTTTGAGACAAACCCCGGATAATCATTTACTTCAGCTGGTACTTTATCAATTTTTAGTGCTAAATTTTTTATGATTTCAAATGTTTCATTTGAAGTTGAATATCCACGAATGATTTCTACTAATTTCATAACAGGGACAGGATTCATAAAATGCATCCCTATGAATTTATCAGGTCTATTAGTTGTAGATGCTAATTGTGTTATTGGAATTGATGAGGTATTAGAAGCTAAAATGCAATTTTCATTTAATTTAGTTTCAATACTTTGAAAAACATTTTTCTTAATTTCAAAATTTTCAGTCACTGCTTCTATGACTAAATCAACTTCACCATTAAAGTTTTCTAAACCAACAACAGGTTCAATTAAATTTAGAGCTTTTGTTTTTGTTTCTTCGGTAATAATTCCTTTCTTTATCATTCGATCAAAATTTGAACTAATTGTATTTATCGCTTTATCTAATATGGTGTTATTAATATCGATTAGATAAACTTTATAACCATATTGTGCAAAAACATGAGCAATACCATTTCCCATTGTCCCAGAACCAATGACGGCGATATTTTTAATTTCCATTTTTACCTCCTTTTTTAATTGACATTTTCAACAATTAATGATACAGCTTCACCACCACCAATACATAAAGACACTAATCCATATTTAGAATTTCTGCGTTTCATCTCATAAATTAAAGTTGTCAGTAATCTTGCTCCAGATGCTCCAATTGGATGCCCAAGTGCAACTGCGCCACCATTAACATTAACTTTTTCATGTGGAATAGAGAGTCCTTTCATTACAGCAAGAGTGACCATAGCAAAAGCTTCGTTAATTTCAAATAAATCTATATCATTGATAGTTAATCCAGCTTTATTAAGTGATTTTTTAATTGCTCCAATAGGTGCTAAAGCAAATTTAATTGGTTCCATTGCATAAGCTGCCTGTGAGACAATTCTTACCTGAGGTTTTAGATTAAATTTTTTAACTGCTTCGAATGAAGCAACAAGAGTAATGGCTGCACCATCATTTAGTTTTGATGCATTTGCAGCTGTAATTGTCCCCTCTTTTTCAAAAATGGGTTTTAATGAAGGTATTTTATCAAATTTTACTTTTTTAGGTTCTTCATCTTCCTTTATAAATGTATCTTTAATTTGGATTGGAAGAATTTCTTCATCAAATAGGCCTTTCTCTTGAGCAGATAAAGCGCGTTTGTAGCTTTCAATGGCAAAAGCGTCTTGTTCTTCTCGAGTTATGTTTTTTTCTTTAGCTACCTGTTCTGAACAGTTCCCCATATGTAAGTTACTATAAATATCAATTAATCCATCATATAGCATAGAATCAAGAAGAGTTTGATTACCGAATTTTATTCCTTCGCGAATATTTTTTAACAAAAAAGGAGCATTTGACATACTCTCCATACCACCAGCGAGAATTATTTCGGCATCATTGCATTTAATTGCCTGTTCAGCAAGCATCACGGCTTTTAGCCCAGAACCACACACTTTATTAATTGTCATACATTCTACACTAACTGGAAGACCACCAAAAATAGCTGCCTGCCTTGCTGGTGCTTGCCCTATTCCTGCACTCAGTACATTACCAATAATCACTTCATTGATCAGCTTTGGATCTAATTGATTTTTCTCAATAATCTTTTTAATTAACTCAGCTGCTAATTTGGGAGCTGGAATTGAACTAAGAGAACCTAAAAAACTCCCGATAGGAGTTCTCAAAGCATCACAAATAAATATTTCTGACATAATTTTGACCTTTTAATTTTTAATGAATGAATTTTTGATTAATAAAAAAAGTTTTATGAAGACTAAATTCAAATTGACGTAATTTTCTACATAGTTCTTTGCATTTGTTAGATATTCAATAACATTTTGAAAACTTTCTTCATCTATTACCTTAGATAATTTAATTAATTCAGTTTCTTTGTTTTCTTCACTTAATTTTGTTTTTAATAATAAATGAGAAAATTTTAATATGTCATTAATAAATAAAATAGCCTCATTTCTATCGCTGAGGATATTAAACTTATCAATATAATCTAATGATTTTTGAAAATTTGAGAGATAAATATACCTGAATAGTTCAATAATATTTATTGTTGAGCCTTCATTTTCATTTTCTAATATTTTATCAGGGCTTGAGGAATTAATTAGTTTAAAAATTTCGTCAATGATTAAGTAAAGGTTTTCACCATTATAATTAGATAAGATTTTATCAATTAAATTTTGATTGATTTTATTTGCGAATCGATAGAGTAAATATTCTTTGATATCAGTAATGTTAAGTGGACTAAAATTTATTATCCAGCATCTTGATTTAATTGTAGGCAAGATAGTTTCTAAAGTAGGAGTTTCTAAGATAAACAATATATCATCTCTTGGTTCTTCTAATATTTTCAAGAGTGCATTTTGAGATTCAATATTAAGTTTATCAGCTTGTGAAATTATTACTACTCTCTTTTTAATTTCAGGGGTTGAAATTGATAATTCAGATTTCAATTCCCGGATTAAATCGATGGTAATTTCGTTTGCTTTTGGTAATTGAATTTTGATATATGGATTAAGTTTTTTTTTTCTAAGATGTGCTCGATTCTTTTTATTGATAAATTTCTTTCTGTTGAACTCGTTGGAACTGGGTAAAGCAAGTAGACATCTGGGCTTAATAAATTAAAAACGTTTTTGCATCTAAAACATTTTCCGCAAGGATTGAAGTTTTTAGTTTCACAATTAATTGATTGAGCAAAAGCTAATGCATGTGCTTCTTTACCAATGCCTTTTTGCCCTAAAAAAATAAGAGCGGGAGGATACGCGTTTCTACGAAAAATCTTTTCTAAAGCTAATTTGGCCCTTTCTTGAACTATTAAATTTTCCCATAAATTTAAGGACATTAATATTCCTCTTCTTCTTCGTCAGAATAGAAGAAATCCTCATTAGTTGGAAAATCGGGCCAGATATCTTCTATACCTTCATATAATTCGTCTGAATCTTCTAATTCCTCAAGATTTTCAATTACTTCTCGAGGAGCACCTATTCGATTTGCGTAATCAATTAATTCAGCTTTAGTTGCTGGCCAAGGTGCATCCAATAAATATGATGCAAGTTCAAGTGTCCAGATCATAATTAACCCTTCCCCAATTATTTGACTTATTTTATAAAATAGTAAACAGGATTTTGTTTCTCTCCATTGAAAGAAACTTCATAATGTAAATGTGGACCCGTTGAAAGTCCAGTATTTCCACATTCACCAATTTTCTGAAAACGATTTACTTTCTGACCTTCTCTTACGACTATTTTAGATAGATGTCCATAAGTTGTTTCATAACCAAAACCATGATCTATTATTACAGTTAAACCTAATCCACCATTCCATCCTGTAAATTTAACAGTCCCTGCACCGGTTGCATAAACAGGATTACCATAAAAACCTAAAATATCAATTCCTTCATGCATCTTCCATCTTTTCAAAATCGGATGAATTCGCATACCAAAGCTATGATTCGAGAAAACGCCATCCATAGGTACTATTGCTGGAATTCTTTTAGCTAATTCTTCTTTTTCCTTAAATTTTTCGACTAATTGTTCAAATTTGTTTTGTTCAAACTTAACACGATTAATCAATTCATTAGTTAAAGTCGTTAATGTCTTAATATCGTCATCCTTCGAAGCAATAATTGATTTAATATCAAATTCTTCTTCACCACCAGTTGCATAATTCTGACCTAGGTCCAGACCTGCTGCAATTCGCAATTTACGTTCACTTTCATAAATCTTAGATAGTGAGTTTTGAGTTTCGAGAATTTTTTTATTTAACTCACTTATAGTTTTTTTAAGTTTTTTATTTTCATAAGCAATTGAAGCAGTAGAATTATTTAATAAAAGGCTTATAATTGTGGCAAGCAAGCCAATGAATATGAGAGTTACTATTGACATCAATTTTATGATTTGAGCCTGAGTTAACTCTCTTATTTTTGACGATTTATTAAAATGTATAATTATTCTCATTCGTGCCGCAAAAATAAACAAGAACTTTTATAATGTCAATTATTCAAAATCGTGTTCAAAATAGTCTACTGCCCGTTCATATTTTTGATTCATTCTATCCTGTATCCCTTTCTCAACTCTTTTTTTCAGATCCTGGGCAGCGTCATAACCATAATGTTTCAAAAGATAGTTGAGTGCAATGATTTCAGCAATAACAGTTATGTTCTTTCCAGGAAAAATAGGTAAAATAATAGTTGGAATATTAACACCAAGAATGTTTGTTGTATGATTTTCCAAACCTGTTCGTGTATATTCTTTTTGAGAATCCCATTCTTCAAGAACAACTAAAACCTCAATTCTTTTTTGGTAGCGAATTGCTCTGACACCAAATATCTTTTCGACGTTAATAAGGCCAAGACCTCTAATTTCCATAAAATGTTTCATTAACTTAGTACCTGTACCCATTAAAACATTTTCACCTTTCCTTGTTGCTAAAATGAGATCATCAGCAACAAGTCGGTGGCCACGTTCAACAAGGTCGAGAGCAATTTCGCTCTTTCCAATTCCAGATCTTCCAACAAATAAAAGTCCAATTCCATAAACATCAACAAAAGAACCATGAATTGTTACTTGAGGAGCAAATTGATCATCAAGGAAATCACTTAAAAAATAAACAACTTTTGTAGTTGGTAAATTTGAATTAAATACCGAGATCTTTTTATCTCTTGTTATATTTAAAAAATCTTCATCTGGAACATGTCCATTAGAAAAAACAATGCATGGAATATCATATTCAAAGAATTTTTTTAATGATTGTATTCTTTTTTCACGTTCTAAAGAATGAAGAAATCTAATTTCGGTATTTCCAAAAATTTGAACTCGATTAAAGCTAAATAATTCAAGGAAACCGGCCAGTGCTAAGCCTGGTCGATGTATACTGTAATCTTTTATTTTTTTTGAGAAGCCATCGTTCTCAGCTATAAGATTTAAGCCGAATAAACGATGGCAACTTTCATAAAAAAAACCGACATCAATTGAGTCTTTTCGAATTTCAATTAAGTTTTCGAGAAACTTCATAATTTCTTTTTAGCTGACCTCTTCTTTTCAATAACTTTTGTCTTAAGTTTATCAAGTTGACGTTCAAGTTTGGCAACAGCAAGATCTATCGATTTCTTAAAATCATCAGTCGATTCTTTTGCTAATAGATTGTGTCCATCCATGTGCAGAACAATTTCTGCAATTTTTATGCTATCGCGAGCTCTTTCGTAGCTTAAAATCACATCGGCTTTGTTAATATCATTATTAAATTTTTCAAGTCTTTTGACTTCTTTTAAGGCATAATCCTTTAGTGATTCATGGACTTTAAATCTTCTTGCTGTTACTTGAACGTTCATGTTTTCCTCCATTGATTATGATTTGGGATGTGTTTTTTTGTATATTTTTTTAAGATGTTCAATGCTTACATGTGTATAAATGGTAGTAGTTTCCAGACTTTCGTGTCCAAGCAATTCTTTGATTGCTCCAATGTCAGCTCCCCTATCCAGGAGGTGAGTAGCAAAAGTATGACGAATAATATGTGGATAAACTCTTCCATCTTCCGAGATATCACTCAAATATTTCTTAACTATTCTTTCGATATATTTAGGATATAATTTTCCTCCTCTTTTAGTTCGAAATATTGTTTGATTATTTTCTAATTTGTCAATGTTTAATTTTTTTAAGATCTCTAATAATCTGGTGGTCATTGGAATAATTCTGATTTTATTGCCTTTACCTTTTACTTTAATAATCTCACTTTCAAAATCTATATTTGATTTCGTTAATTCACAAATTTCACTCACTCGTAGACCCGTTGCATAGAGAATTTCCATAATTGCGAAGTCTTGTAATATTTCACCATCTTTTTCCATAAGGTCCAATATTTCATTTATAGAATCTTCATCAAAATACTTAACTATTTTTTGAGGCAACTTTGGATTTTGAATTTCTTCCATAGGATTAATATTTATAAAATCATTAAAAATTAAAAAATTATAAAAAGATCGGAGTGAACTGAGATGTCTGCTAATTGAACGTGGGCTTAAATTTTTCTCCGATAAATAGATCATAAATTTTTGAATAGTTCTTTTTGAAATTCGATTAATATCTAAAATTTCATTGTCTTTCAAGAAAGTTAAAAAATTATCAAGATCTTTCTGATATGAAAGTAATGTATTTTGAGAAAATTTTCTATAGCTTTTAATGTATTCTAAAAACTTTTCTATTAAATATTCAATGTTGTTCAAGTTTCATTCTCGATTTCTTTCACATAACCGCAACTGTTACATTTAATTTTAACTTTTTTTCCTGATTTAATTTGAATTAATAAATCATTTTTACAATTTGGACAAATTTCTCCGATTGGTTTATTCCATAAAACATAATCGCATTTGGGATAATTTGTACACCCATAAAAAATTCTTCTTTTTTTAGTAAATCTTGGAACAATTTCACCTTCTTTACATTTAGGACATTTAATACCAAGAGTAATTGGCCTTGTATAATCACAATCTGGATATTTACTGCATCCTATAAATTTTCCAAACTTAGAATTTCTGTAGATCAATTGACTACCACACTTTGGGCATTTTTCATCAAGTAATTCACTGGAATTTTCTTCGGTTTCCTTTTGAGAAAAATTCTTCAAAGATTTTACACCCTTACATTTAGGATAATTAGTACATGCTAAAAAACGACCGTATCTACCCATTTTAATTTCCATGTCTGCGCCACACAGATCACATTTTGGTTTTTCAATTTTTTTCTCAACTTCATCAAGAACATTTTTGAAAGGAACATAAAAATCAGTAAGAACTTTCTCGTATTTATTTTGGCCATCGGCAATTTCATCAAGTTCTTCTTCCATTTGAGCAGTGAAATTTACATTGAAAATATGATTAAAGTTAGTAACAAGTAAATCATTTACTTTTTTACCAAGATCGGTTGGGACTAATTTTCTATCCTCTTGAATAACATATTCACGATCGTATAATGTACTAATAATACTTGCATAAGTACTTGGTCTTCCAATGCCTAAGTTATCTAATTCTTTTACTAATGAACTTTCAGTGTAGCGGGCAGGTGGTCTTGTAAAGTGTTGATTTTTAATCAATTCGATTAAATCCAATTTTTGACCTTCTTCAAGTCCCTGAGGAATTTTATTTTCATTTTCAGAAATGTCTTCATCCTGGGATTGTTCTTCACCGTTTTCATCATAAATGGCTAAAAATCCTTTGAATAGTAAAGTTGATCCAGTTGATCTAAAAATAAAATCTCCTCCACTAACATCGAGTGATACTTGTTCAAATTGAGCAGATTTCATCTGAGAGGCAATAAATCTATTCCAGATTAATTCATATAATTTATACAATTCTTTTGGGAGGTATTTTTTAACATACTCGGGTGTGTATTTTAAGTTTGTTGGTCTAATAGCTTCGTGAGCATCTTGAACATTTTGTTTTTTACTTTGATATGATCTTGGAAACTCTGGTAGATAATCTTTACCATAATTTTCTAAAATATATTGTCGAGCTTCTTGGATTGCTTCGTTACTAACTCTAACTGAATCGGTACGCATATAAGTTATCAAACCAATAATTTCATCTTTTCCAAGCTCAACACCTTCATAAAGTTTTTGGGCATATTGCATTGTTTGCCTCGGTCTATAAGATAATTTTTTTGATGCTTCTTGTTGTAGTGTGCTTGTAGTGAATGGTGCGGCTGGATTTCGATAAACATTCTTTTTCTCAATTCTTGTAATCTGAAATGATTCTTTTTTGCATTTTTCAAGAATTTCGTTTGCAGTTTGTTCATCGGGAATATAAAAATATCGTGATAAAAACTCGGATTTTTCGTTTTCATTTTCAAATTTTGAATCGGGTATTTTATAAGGTTTACCTTGATAGGAGAAGAGTTTACTATTAAATTTTGCACCTTCAGGATTCTGGAAAATTCCAACAATTGACCAATATTCAATTGGAACAAAATTTTTAATTTCTTCTTCTCTTTCACAAATTAATCTTAAAGCGACTGATTGAACACGCCCAGCTGATAAGGCACTATCACCAGATGATTCAATTAAATGAAGTGTATTCCATAAAAGAGGACTTATTTTATAACCAATGATTCTGTCCATTACTCTTCTTGCTCTTTGAGATGCTACCAGATTGTAATCTATTTTTCTTGGGTTTTGCATCCCTTCTCTAACGCCTTTTTCGGTTATTTCATGAAATAGAACTCTATAAACCTCTTTGTCACCATTTTTAATTGCATCGTAAATATCCTGAGCAATTGCTTCACCTTCTCGATCAGGATCAGTAGCTATAAATATTTTTTCGGAATTTTTTGCCAGAGATTTTATTTTTTTTAGAATGTCTGACTTCCCTTTTATACTAACGATTTTAGGTTTGAAACCATTTTCAATGTCAACGCCAAGAGAAGATTTAGGTAAATCTTTAATATGACCAATTGTTGCTTCAACAATGTAGTCTTTTCCTAAATATTTTTTAATAGTCTTTGCTTTTGATGGTGATTCAACTAAAACAATATACTTAGCCATTAGTTACATTCTCCAGATCAATTTTTTTTACAAATTTAATTTTATTAATGTTAGTTATTAGATCATTTTCGGCTTTTCGCATTATTTGCTTTTGAACTCGTGTATAATCAGTATAGCCAATCGTATGAAGTAAACCGTGAGTGATTAATCTTAAAATTTCATTTTCAATTGTTGATTTATATTTTTTTGAGTTTTCAAGTGCTCTTTCATATGAAATATAAATTTCAACTATGAAAGGTTCTTTTTCATTATAAACAAAAGTTAGAATGTCAGTATAATAATTATGGTTCAAAAATTTTTTATTGTATTCTAGCAGTTGCTCATCTGTGAGAAATATTATAATCACTTTTTCAAAATTCTTATTCAATTTAGCAATCATTTGATAAATCATTTCTTTCAAATTCTTTTTCAAAACAATAAAATTTAAATCAGTATAAATTTCAATCTTTGTTTTTTTGATCATTATTTTTACTTAAAATATCTTCAGCAAGAGAAAGGGCAATGCTTGATAACATTGCCTCTGGTCCAAGTTTAGTAAAATCACCTGATAAAATACTGCGATCTACATTGGCATATAACGAACAACCACCTTCTCTTTCGATTGTAAGTCCTGATACTTTACCATTAAACTCTGAAATAAATGTAACTTCCCCAAGCAATTCACTAATAATATAACCAGTACAATGATGAAGTTGTAAATGGGTCAATGGTCCATAAACAGAAATAAGAGACCCTTTATTTTTACCAAATTCTAATTCGGGATAAATTTCAATGAAAAGTGAAAGTTTTCTTTCTAAATTTTTTACTTCCAATCGAAAATGATTGTGATAATCTTTAAATTTTGCATCTAACGCATTGGATATTTTTTCTATGTCTTCTTTGGAAAATTTAAAAATACTCATAAGATTTTCTGATTTAAAGATTTATTCATCTCATTTGCATATTCAACATAATTGTGAGCTGATTTTGTGATAGCTTGAATTTCTTCTTCTTTCAAATCGCGAATTATTTTTGCTGGAACGCCAGCTACGAGAACTCCAGGTGGTATTTTAGAATTTGGAGTAACAACTGAGCCAGCTGCGATTAGACAATTTTCGGAAATTTCAGCATTATCAAGAATTACTGCTTTCATACCAATTAAAACATTATCTCTAATTTTACAAGCATGGATCACCGCACTATGACCTACTGTTACAAATTTTCCAATTATCGCTGGGAGTTCCTTTGTAACATGTATTAAACACAAGTCTTGAATGTTTGTATACTCTCCAATCTCAATAAAATTTATATCTCCCCGTAGAACAGAGTTATACCAAACATTAGCAAATTTTTTAAGTCTCACATCACCTATTATTTTTACTCCCGATGCAATGAATACATCATTATCAAACTCTGGAAGTTTACCATTGTAATTTAAAATTTCAAAGGCTTCATGACCTTTTTGGCGGTTTCCAACCATCTCTTTTCCAGCTTTTTAGTTCTATATTAATATTACCAATAATAACTTTTAATGTTGCTTTAACCGGAATACAAGCTTCATCATTTGTAAAATAACCTTCGTAATTTCCAGATAACCCAAAAATTCCTGTATATCCAAGAACACCATCAAGTCTTACACAATCTATCTCATAATCAACAGCATCGATTTTAATTGGTTGAGTCTGCTTGTAGAAATTAATTTTAGTAGTTGACATATTTTCATTAATGTAAGTTAAAATATCGAATGATTTTTGTTGTCGGGCAAAACCACGAGCAAAATAATAAATAGAAAGTCCATCCTGAATTGGTTGATTAATTTTAACTGTATCATGAAAATGAACCTGCCATCCATCTCGAAAGCCTCTTTGAGCAACTACATATCCGTTCTTATAATCAAAATCATATTTTGTAAAAGTCCAGCCATAAGAGTGTTTATCAAGTGCGAAGAAAAATTCAGAATAAAATTTATCTGTAACATGACTTGTATAAATGCTATGTAAGTCTACAAAAGGTAATCCTTCGTAAGAATCTATATTAGCTTTTGTTTCAAAAACAGTTCTTCCATCTTTTTTGTATTTACGTAAAATTTTCAATTTTATTTCGCCAATAGGAATAAAAGTATATCTAACAATATAAGTTAATTCTTCGCCAACCTTTAATGCATTGGAATTTACTGGATTAAGGTTTTGAATTTTATCCTCAATTTGTGCAAAAACAAAAACTTTAAAGAGCAAAGAAATTATAATTAAAATATTTTTCATAAGTACTTATTTTGCTTTGGCAAATTTTTCTGCTTCAGGGAAAAGTGAAACTGCCTTTTTAAACTGTGGATCAATTTCTAATAGAACTGGATACCAACCATCGTTTCGCCAGTAATTTCTTGCAATCTGTGCTTTTAATCTTGCTTTAATGTAATCTTTATCTTTTTCAAATTCATCTTGATTAAATTCAACTCCCTGTTTCTTTGCATAATTTATAAATTCGTTTAATAATGATTCATCAATTTGAAAATCTTTTTTGAAACCTTTCCAATCCCTGTACTTACTTTGAATTGATTTACCACTTTTATCCAGATAAGAAAGAATATATTGATAAAAAAGATTTTTTCTTAAGAGCGAAGAAGTAAATTTAGTCAATGGAGGAGATTTGACAATATAGTCAGGTGTAATTCCACCACCGCCAAAAACTTTTCGTCCTTTTGGAGTAAAGTAAACTGGTTTGGTAGTATCCTGTTCAAGTGTATGTTCAATATTTTCACCTTCAATTGTATCCTGGTCAATTGATTCTTTGTAATAATCAATTTTGTCTTTTTTAGAATAATCTCTTTGAATTAATCGACCTACGGGTGTGTAATATCTTGAAATTGTAAGACGAAGCGCAGAATTATCATTTAATTGAAATTGTCTCTGAACAAGTCCTTTGCCAAAAGTTCTTTCACCAACAATCAATCCCCTATCCCAATCCTGAATTGCACCTGAAACAATTTCACTTGCAGAAGCAGAACCATTATTAACCAATATTATAACAGGTAAATTTTCATATTTAAATGGTCTTACTGCTCGATATTCTTCTTCAAATTCTGGTATTCGAGATTTCGTGTATACAATCATCTTGCCTTGATCTAAAAACAAATCAGAAATTTTGACAGCTTCACTCATGTAACCACCAGAATTGTTTCGCAGGTCGAGAATCAACTTTTTCATTCCTAACTTATCAAGACTATCCATGGCGGCTTTTACTTCATCAAATGTTGTTTGGGCAAATCTCGATAAGCTAATATAACCTGTTTCATGGTCAATCATTACAGCAGCATCAACTGAATACAAAGGTATTTTATCTCGTACAATTGTGAAATCCATAAATTCTTTAATTGATGGGCGGTAAATGGTTACTTCTACTTTTGTTCCTTTTGGTCCACGAAGTTTTTTGCGAACATCTTCGTTTGTTATTTTTTTATAAGATTCTCCATTTATTTTTACAATTCTATCACCTGCCATAATACCAAGTGCTTCGCTTGGTCCACCTGGAATTGCAGAAACAACCACTATTGTATCGTTAATGATTTGAAATTCAATTCCAATTCCTTCAAAGTTACCTCTGAACTCCTCTTCGACTTGCTCAAGCTGTTTAGGAGGAATATATACAGAATGTGGATCCAGTTCAGATAGCATGCCATTAATTGCTGCTTCAACCAATTTAGGAGTATCTACGGCATCAACATAGTATTTACGAGTTAGACTTAATACATCGTTAAATTTTCTTAATTGTTCTTGAAAATTATCTGTTGAGATAGCTTTTTGAATTTGAATCCCGGTTAAAATTCCAAAGATTAGTATCGTTAATCCAAAAAAATATGAAATTTTGTTTTTCATCTTTTACCCTTTAATAATTTATTCTACAAAAAAGATATAAAACCAAAAGATAAAATCAAAAATGATTTTTTACTTATTGCTTTTGAGTAATCAATTTTAGAATTCAACTTAATGTTTCTTAAAATTTCATAAACTATATTAAGCTCAAAATCATGAATTGTTTCAGTTTTACCGGCCAGAAAATGCACAAGTTCGGAATCATTGTTTGCATCAAATCCAGAATTTATATCCCCACCAACATTTACAAATTTATTATTGTAAAAATAGTTTGAACCATGTTTTGTAAATGAGTATAGTAAATTAATATTAAAATTTGGACTTGTTTCATAAACCAATTTAAAACTTACTCGGAAGGAATTTGGAGGTTGTTCAGTTGCAAGAGGTAAATCTAAACTCGTATAGCTAATATTATTAAATCTGTGAGTGTAAGTATATGGCTCAATTCGGCTATACTCAATCTGTAAGTGGATAGGAATTTCTGGAATTGGGTAATAGAAATTTGAACCGATGCTGAATGCTGTCTTATTTCCGTACCAGTTTTTTCCAATTTTAGCAAAATCAATATCATCAATTAGAAAGGTGGAATATAGCCTGACATTTCTTTTGATTAAAAATTCGAAATCAAAATACAATAAGGCATTATCCTTGTCTTGAAGTTGATGCTCAATTGATTTATAAAAATTTAAAGGATTTAGATACGCCAGTTCAGGTGAGGTTCTGGAATAAATGATTGATTCACCAACACCTAATTTTAAATTATTAATAGGTGAAAATGATAGTCGATGATGAGCAAAAAACTTCGGAATTTCTGGAATGCTTTTATGAAATCTTGAATTTTGAAGCCATCCGTGCAAAAATTCAATTGAAAAGGCTTTATAATTTAAATTCAGAAAAATTTTTTCAAACTCAGGTCCATAATCTGATAAAATTAATTGATTGATTCCATAACCAATTGTTTGTCTAATTTTCCCAATTCCAAAATTTAAAAATGGAAATTCAACCATAACGTAACTATAAGATCTATCAAAGAATCTTTCTTCTGGTCTCTCCAGTAATTTGAAATTATACGATAGTTCGTGAAGATTAAGTGCAGTAGATTTTGACCCAAAGACAAATCCATTTGTTGCATCAAATTCAAATCCTAAAATTTTCCGGAAATTTCCATAAAACCTCCCACCTCCTTCAATTAAGTGTGCAAACCTTTGATCCTTAGAATTTATCAAAAAGCTATTTATGTGTGACTTTACAAAAATTGAGAACTCATTATTCATTGAATAAGCATAGATAAATTTTTCTTTATTACTTAAAGGAGAATAATTCTCCGAACTAAACAAAATTTCATATCGGTCGAGTTTCCCTGTGATGTCAAAATAAAATTCATCAATGAAATAACTAAGAAATTTTCTATCAGTTTTATTGAGCTCAAATCTTTTATCAAAAATTTCAGATAAGTAACTTACAATCTTAGATCTTAAAAGTGGTTTAGTTTCATTTGCATAGTTGCTAATAATTCCTGAGGCTTCCATTCTATCGAGAAATGAATAGACAGGATGCTGATAATGAACGAAAAGACCCTGAGCAGAAAGAATTTGAATCATTAACATTAATGTAATTGCAATGATAATTATCTTACTTCTTTCCATTCATCTACCTGCGTTTTAATTAAATTAAATACTCTTAAGGAATTTCGAAACCACATTAGTAAAATTTTTAAGTAACCAAATTTTCTATAACGTCTTGGCGATTCATATACTTTAATTTTAAAATTAACATGGATTTTTCCTTTTTTTCTTATACGAGTATAAAGGTCATAATCTTCTCCTGCAATTAATTCTTCATTATAACCGCCAAGTTCTTTAAAAATACTTCGTTTAATTACCTGACATTCACCTCGACCCATTCCATTACCAACAAAATTTAATAACTTTATTAACCAGTTGAAAAAAAAATGAAATATATAATCACTCCAAATTTTTTCTTCCGGGAAAACATCAAACCAGAATGTGGCAGCAAGGTATTTTGAGTTTCTAAAAGAATTAACATAATCAAAAAATTGTTCAGGATTTTCAAGCCGACAATCGGCACAAATGAATACTAATATGTCTCCAATTGAAATTCTATAACCAAGATTTTTACCTTCTGAAATTTTTTGACGTCTATTTTCATGATGAATTACAATTTTATCAGTATATTTTTTTGCAATTTCAATTGTATTATCCTTACTTCCACCATCGGATATGATTAACTCATATTTATATTTTGATTTTATTTTCTGATCACTTAATTGATCGAGTAATTGTGGAAGAAGTTTTTCTTCATTCAAGGTTGGTATTATTATGCTTATCAATTCAGTATGCAATTGTAAATGATATTTTTTTATTTGAGAATTTTAAAGCTGGTGCTGGCAAATGAAAAAGATTAAATGTATTTTTTAAAAATTGCCAGAATTGACCATAAAGTGGAATTTGTTCTAAATCATAATCAAGGGCTAAATAATAATTTTTATCAGCTTTTCCATATCCATCCCAATTTCGCATTTGATATCCAACTGCAAGACATAAAAAATCAGGCCAGAATTTTTCCAATTCTTTCGGCAGAAAGTTATTAAACTTAAAACTTAGATAAAAACTTTGACCTTCGTAATCGTCTATAACAAATTTATTTTTATACAATTCATCATCTGGATTTTTCTTTAATAATCGTTTCGATGGATAATAGCTTAGTTTTAGGTTAATGTTTTTCAAACCTGGGAAATAATATTGAACTAATGGATAAAAAGCGCCGCCAAAATCAAAGACTGCATCACCAGGGCTAAATCCCCAGTTTGAAGCATATCCGTCATAAGTTTCAACATATAGTTGATATGCAAAAGCTAAAATTGAACCTAACACTACAGAAGTTTGATCAGAAAAATTAGACCAGCTTAAAGATGAAGAAAAAATATGCTGAATTGCTGTAGCTCCCCACCAATGTCCTAATTTATCAATCCATAGTGCATATTCCCAGTCATTTTGAAAGTGAAATTTTGTGCGTGTTGCTTGCCACCATGCTTTTGACTGATATTGATGCAGTATAGCAATTGATGTGGCACAGCCAGTTGTAACAACACCAAGCTTAAAGTAATTAATTTTTTTTGAGAAGGGTTTAAAATCGAAAGTTTCAATTGGCTCAAGTTGTTTGTAGATGAAAACATATTTTGAATTAATTTGAGTCTCAGATGAATCAGGTAAATATTGTGGAAATAAATTTCTATCTTCAAACGAATTATTTTTATTTATGAAATCAGTATTAGGATTTTCAACTGGTTTTAATTCAATGTTTTCGTTAATTAAAAAATTTTTTAAGGTATTAAAGTTTGAAAAATTTAAAGGTAATCTATGTAATTTTTTTTCCGTTAATGTCCAGATCGATGGATTAGAAAATTTACCCATATAATCAGAATCAAGAATAAATGATTCAGAAAACATGTTGTTATTGCAATTCCCTTTTGAATAAATAGCTAGTATTAACAACAAAATACTCAAAACTTGAGTACTGATTTTCTCCATTTTATTTTTCTGGACGCATAGTTGGGAAAAGAATAACATCACGTATTGAATGTTGATTTGTTAATAGCATAACAAGTCTATCAATGCCAATTCCAAGACCAGCGGCAGGAGGCATACCATATTCAAGTGCTCTCACAAAGTCTTCATCGAACATGTGAGCTTCTTCATCCCCTGCTTTTCTCATTTTCATTTGCTCTTCAAATCTTTTTCGTTGATCAATTGGATCATTTAACTCACTGAAAGCATTACATAATTCACGACCCATTACGAAACCTTCAAATCTTTCAACCACATCAGGCCTTGAACGATGTCTTTTTGCAAGAGGAGATAATTCTAAGGGATAGTCATAAATTATTGTTGGTTGAATTAATTCTGGTTGGACTAATTCACTAAAAATTTCGTCAATTAATTTCCCTCTTGATATGTTTGGTTCAATATCAATTTGTTTTGTTTTTGCAAAATTGTAAAGTTTTTGAAAATCATCATTCAAGATATCGATTCCAAGTTTTTCCTTAATAAGTTCAGCCATTGAAAATCTTTTCCAGGGCGGAGTAAAATCAATTTCTTTATCTTCAATTATAATTTTCTGTTTACCATGAAGTTTTTCGACGATTGTAGAAATAAGTTTTTCAACAAACTCCATCATCCAAAAGTAATCTTTATATGCAACATAGAGTTCAAGCATTGTAAATTCTGGATTATGTTCTCTATCCATTCCTTCGTTTCTAAAATCTTTGGCAATCTCATATACACCTTCAAATCCTCCAACCAGGAGTCTCTTAAGATATAATTCATCAGCAATTCTTAAATATAAATCGATATCAAGTGCATTGTGATGAGTTACAAAAGGTCTTGCGGCAGCCCCACCATAAATTGGTTGAAGGACAGGAGTTTCAACTTCATAGTAACCACAAGAATCTAAATATTCCCTTAAATAACGAATAATTTTTGTTCTTTTAATAAATACATCCATTACATCACGATTTACAATCAAATCAACATATCTTTGTCGGTAACGCAACTCTTTATCAGAAAACTGGTCGTATATAATTTTATTCCCATGTTCATCAATTACTTCTTTGGCAATTGGAATAGGTCGAATTGCTTTACTTAAGACTGTTAATTCTTTTACATGAATAGATATTTCACCGGTTTTAGTTTTGAAAACAAATCCCATCACACCAATGATATCCCCAATGTCTAATAATTTAAAAATATCATACGAGTCACCTAAATCATCTTTTTTCAAGTAGATTTGAATTTTTCCATTAAAATCCATTATATGTGCGAAAGAAGCTTTTCCCATTCTTCTTAATGACATTATTCTGCCAGCAAGTGAGACATCCTTCCCTTCAAATTCGGAATATTTTTCCAAAATTTCTTTTGAACTATGAGTTACATTATAGCTATATGGATATGGATTAATCCCTTTCTTTTTAAGTTCTTCCAATTCTTCAATTCTTCGCTTGATTAAAACATTAATATCTTCGATGTGTAAATTTTGATCTTGATTCATCTGGTATTTCCTCTTGTAAAGTTTGACAATAAAATACAAATTAAATCTTGAATATTTTCTGCTAACTTAAGTGGAACTAAAAAATTATTTGCAATCATAACAAAAGTAAGCATTTCACCATCAGCGGTTGTAACATAACCTGAAAGTGATCTAACGGCATTAATATATCCAGTTTTGGCTCTTACATTATTCATAGCCCGAGTGTTTTTCATTCTATTTGCAATTGTTCCATCAACTCCAGCTATTGGTAAAGATTCATAAAATTCATTGAAATATTTTGAACGATACATAAATCTTAGTAAAGAATTCAATTGAGCTGGAGTGAAAAGATTTAATCTTGAAAGACCAGAACCATCTACAATTTGAATGTTATCTGGATCAATTCCCATTTGCTTGAGTATATTTTGAGATGCTTTTAATCCATTTTCGATTGAACCAAATTTTAATTTTTCATAACCAATTGTTTTTAAGATTTGTTCAGCATAAAGATTATGACTTCTTTTGTTGATAACTTTTATAATCTCTTTTAATGGTGGTGATTCTTGAGTAAAAATTAATTTCATTTTTGAATAATCTCTGGAGATTCCAAGTTCATCGTTGTCCAGTGCCTGACCTTTTACTTTTATACCCTTGCTCTCAAATATTTCTTTTAAAATTTGTGCAGTGAATTTTGTTGGATTATTAATAGTAATTGATTCTTTTATTTCAGTTTCAGATTTTCTGATTGTTCCAAAGCATTGTATAATGTTTGTGTTTCTCTCGCGGTAAAAATCAATATTAGTTACCGAATCATCGGAAACGGTTATTATATTATTCAATATAGTTACGAATTTAGTTTTTGGATAGAAATCAATAATTGCTTTTTTACCAATCTTATCTGAAGGAGTAATTTTTAAGTCAATACAATTATCATTGAAGCAAACAGCACCAGGAATAGCTGAATAGTAATAAGTTTCATCATCCCATGACCAACCAGTACCAAGATTTTCCTCTTCAAATGCATCATCATCAGCTATTATATTACCATTAATAACTTCAATACCTAAATTAATGAGTGAATCTGCCCAATTATTAAAAACAGTTAACGCATCGTCATTATAAAATCTACCAGTAATTGTTGGATCTCCAGTTCCTCTTAGAATTAAATCACCTTTAATTTCTTCGTTTTTGATCTTTCCATTAAGATAAAGAGATGTTTTGTAAGTATAATCAGGTCCTAGTTGTAAAAGTGCAAGTGCAGTAGTAAATAGCTTCATATTTGAAGCTGGCATAAAATTCTTATTTTCATTTCTTCTATAAAAATATTCGCCTGTTGATAATGATTGTATTATGACTCCCCAATGAGCATTTGAAAAAGCTGGATCGTTAAATATATCATCAAGAATCTTAGAGAACTCTTTCAAATCACTATATCTTGCTTTTGGTAAAGTATCAGTTTGAGTTCTGGATGTGTTTTGAGAATAAAGAGTTAATGAAAAAACTATGAAGTTTAAAAACAATAAATTTTTAATTTTCATCATATTGTTTATAAATCCTTTTTATTTCAGCGGGTTGAATTTTCACTAATTTACCAACTGGTATTCTATCTACATTAAAACCAGCAAAACTTTTTCGATGTAAAGCTTTAACAGTATAACCAAATTTTGAAAAAATTCTCTTAACTACTCTGTTTCTTCCTTCGTGAAGAAGTATTTTAAGTTTCCTTTTGCTAAAATCTAAAAATTCAATTGAATCAACATAAACTGGACCATCTTCGAGGTTAACTTTTTTTAGTTTATTTAATGGTTCAACAAATTGTTTATCGAGCGTGACAACATATTCTCTGGGAATTTTGTTTTTAGGATGCATCAAGAAATTAGCAAAGTTACCATCATTGGTTAGAATCATAACTCCAGTAGTATCTCGATCAAGTCTTCCCACAGGAAAAACTCTCTGATTGATTTTAATTAAGTCGAAAATTGTTTTTCTTCCTCTTTCGTCCTTAAATGTGGTAATATATCCAGCAGGCTTATGAAAGAGATAGTAAACATATTTTTTAAATTTGACTACTTCACCATCGTATTTTACAATATCTTTAGCTGGATCAATTTTTAATCCTAATTCGGTTACAACTGAACCATTGACTTCGATTCTACCTTCCTTGATCAAATCATCAGCTTTTCTTCGAGATGCAATTCCTGCTTCAGACAAAAATTTATTAAGTCTCATCTTTTCCATTGTTATTTCTCTCTTCAGAACCATTTTCTTCATTTTCATTAAAATCTAATTCGAGTTGATCTTCATCTTCGATTAAATTCATTAGTAATCTCTTTTTCTGTTCCAGAAAAGATTCATCATTTAATATTTCTTCAATTTCTCTTGGTTTAGGCAAATCGCTTAAATCTGATATTCCGAAATATTTTAGAAATTCATCAGTGGTACCGTAAAGCAGCGGTCTTCCAACAGTTTCAGCTCTACCTTTTATACAAATTAGATTTTTTTCGAGTAAAGTTGATAAAATATAATCAGCATTAACGCCGCGAATTTTTTCGATCTCAGGTTTTGTAATAGGTTGTTTGTATGCAATTATAGCGAGTGTCTCCAAAGCTGCTTGAGAGAGTCTTTTTTGTTTTCTCTCGGTATTCATAAAACCAACATATCTGGAGAATGCAGGTTTAGTAGCGAATTGGTAGCCCTTTGCTATTTTTATTATTCTAAATGCCGTTCCATTTGAATCGTAGAATTCATTAAGCTCATCGATCGCATTTTCGATAAGTGTATAAAGTTCAAGTTCTTCTTTTTCTTTATCAATAGATTTTATGATGTTGACAATCGTTGCAGTATCAACTGGTTCGTCTGATGCAAAAATTAAAGCTTCAACAATATGTTTTAATTCTAAATTCATAGTTTTTTGATTACAAAGTTATTAAAATCTTCGCCACCAATAATAGTTATTACTTTGTTTTTAATTAACTCAAGAATTACAATAAATGTAACAATAATCCTTAGTTTCTCAGTCATTCCAGAAACAAGTTCCTTAAAATCAATTTCATTTTTGGCTTCAAGCTTATTCATTAAATATTCTAATTGTTCTTCCGTACTAATTGGAGGTTTTACAACAGTATGTTCAGTTATTTTTGGAAGTGAATCGATAACTTTTTTAAATGCTTTCGCAAGATCGTATAGAGTAATATTTTTTAATAAGATTTCAAAGTCATGAGGAGCTGCTGCTTCATCATGCTTGAAATATTTTCTGAAAGTAATTTTTCTTCTTTGAATTTCAAGTTCCGAAAGTTGCGTGGTCATTTCTTTATAACGCATATATTCTATAAGTCGATTAACAAGTTCTTCTCGCGGGTCTATTTCTTCTCCCTTTTCGTTAGTTTCCCTGGGTAAAAGCATTCGTGCTTTGATGTGCATTAATGTGCTTGCCATCATTATAAATTCACCGGCAATTTCTAAATCGAGTTCTTCTATAAAATGAAGATATTCTAAAAATTCCTTAAGAATTTTAGAAATAGGAATATCGTAAATGTTGAGCTCATCTCTTTTAATAAAAAATAAAAGAAGGTCAAGTGGACCTTCAAAATCTTTTAAAGAAACTTTATATGTAGAATTTGCCATTAACCAAACATCATTTTTTCATGGACTTCATTCATTGTAACTTGTGCAACTTTGCGAGCTCTTTTTTCACCTTCTACTAAAATATCTTTAATGATATCAAGTTTAAGTTCAAGTTCTTTTCTTTTCTCTCTTACAGGTTCAAAGAATTTTGCAATTTTATCAGAGCATTTCAATTTACATTCAACACAACCAAGAACCCCACTTCGACAACCAATTTCTATTTCTTGAGTTTCTTCTGGATTGAATTTTTTATGATAAGTAAAAACGAGGCAAATTTCTGGTCTACCAGGATCATTTTTTCTAATTTTTTGAGGATCGGTAACAGCTTTTCTAAGTTTAGCTTTTATTTCATCGGGTTCATCAGAAATTAAGATTGCATTATTTAGAGATTTACTCATTTTTGCATTTCCATCCAGACCTGGTAATCTTGCAAATTGACTTAATAATGGTTCTGGTTCAGGGAAAACTTCACCCCATGTAGAATTGAATTTTCTTGCAATTTCTCTTGTAATTTCAATATGGGGAACCTGATCCTCACCTACCGGTACATAGTTACCTTTGTATAAGAGAATATCAGCTGCCTGTAAAACCGGATAACCAAGATGTCCATATGTAATATTTTCAATGTTTAAATCGCGCACCTGTTCTTTAACAGTTGGGTTTCTTTCCAATCTTGATGTTGTAATCAACATTGAAAATATTAAATGTAATTCAGTATGTTCTTTAATTTTTGATTGACGAAAAATTGGACTTTTCTCCGGATCAATGCCGGAAGCTATCCAGTCAATTGCCATTTCTATTGAATCTCTTTCAATATTTGATGTATCAAGAGATGTTGTTAGAACATGATAATCTGCAATTAAATGAAAATTTTGAAAATCATTTTGAAGTTTAATCCAGTTTTCAAGAGCACCCACAAAATGACCAATATGAAGTTTTCCTGTGGGCCTCATACCACTTAAAACTACTTTTTTCATTTTTCCTCGTCTAAGTTAAATACAGGTATGGCTTCCACCGTTCATCAACTTGCCCGACAAAATTTTTGAGAAACATGATATGGCTGGGTCTGAACGGTTTTCTAATTAGATTCATTTTAGCTTCTTCTAAGGTTCTATCACCTTTTTTATTATTACATTTTATGCAGGCTGTAACCAGATTTTCCCAGCTATCCTGACCTCCTTTCGATTTTGGAATAACATGATCAATTGTTAATGGCAAATCCGATCTACCGCAATACTGGCATTTATGATTATCTCGTCTTAAAATATTTTTTCTTGAAAGCATTACACGTTTATATTTAACATGAACATACTTCTCAAGTCTTATAATACTTGGGAAAGGCAAACTTATACTTGGAGATCTTAAAACAAGACCATCTTTCCTGGCAACTATTTCCGCTTTGTTTGTTAATAAAAGTATTATAGCCTTCTTGGTGTTGCAAATAGTTAAAGCTTCATAATTTTGATTCAAGACCAGGACTTTTGCGTTTAGCCTGCCGTTTGTATGTTTTATCTTTTCCGCGAACTTTAAACCTCACTTCTTTTTATGTATTAAATTATAAAATCTATATCCTAATCGCAAAATTAATACAATTGCAGCAAAAATAATTGCAAAGGAGGAATATTCCATTGGAAATTTTTCTATCCACATTAAAACAATTATTAATGCCATGGCAAACATAGTAATGTATGTAATAATATTAATAATCTTTTGATTCATGTGTTAAATCCTTGTGTATTACACCGCCAAAAAGTAAATAACCTTCTTCGTCGTAAGCAACTGCACTCTGTCCTGGAGTTACTGCGCGTTTTGTCTCAATCAATTCAATTATAACCTGATCGTCTTTGTATTCTGAGATTACTGCTTTCGAAGGTAAATCTGAATACCTTATCTTAATAAAGATCTCTTTACCAACTTCAATTTCCGGAACAGATACCAAATTGATTTTATTAATACTAAAGACACGACAAATCAAATCATCAGCATCTCCAAGCTCTATCGTATTATTCTCAATTGAAATTGATTTCACGTAAACCGGTTTTCCAAGAGCCAGATTTAGACCTCTACGCTGACCAATTGTGTAAAATGGAATTCCACTATGTTCACCTACTTTACGTCCTTTATAAATTAAATCCCCTTTTGGAATTTCAATCTTTCTTTCCTCAAATTTTTCTCGTAAAAATCTGCTATAATCATTATCAGCGACAAAACAGATTTCTTGACTATCAGGCTTATTGGCAGGTCGGATTTTAAATTCACTCGCTAGTTTACGAACTTCTTCCTTACTCAAATCTTCTAATGGGAAGATTGTTCTAGAAAGAAATTCCTGAGTTAGACCCCAGAGCGCATAAGCCTGATCTTTACGATTTTTAAAATCTGATTTTAATTTATATCTATTATTTGATTCATCATAAATTACTTTTGCATAATGACCGGTTGCGATATAGTAAGCTCCCAATTTATTGGCTTCTTTGATCAAATCACCCCATTTAATTTCTCTATTACAAATAATACAGGGATTTGGTGTACGACCATGAAAATATTCATCTATAAAGTTTTCGATAACTGCATTTTTAAAGTTCTCAGTAAAATCGACTGTAAAATGAGGAAAATCATATTGCACGGCAACACTTTTAGCATCGAATATTGCATCGAGTGAACAACAACCACTCTCATGTTTAGGTGCACCACCTACTTCCATAAAGCCCCATGTTTTCATTGTAATTCCTATTACATCAAAACCTGTGAGTTTTAAAAGTACCGCAGCCACCGATGAATCAACACCACCTGACATTGCTACTACAACGGGTTTAGATTTATCGTATCTCTCAAGATTTTTAAAGATTTTCATAATTTAAGTTAAGAATTATGTTATTGATTAACCAATGATGATTTAACATCTTAAAAACAAAATTTGCAAAAAAAAGTTTCAATGAAATGAAGAATTGAGAAATTTTATTCCCACTTACTTGTAATTTATTATTTAACTTCAAGTGATAAAATAATCATTCGGTCTTTATTTAGTGAGAGTAAAAACGTATTACGGATTTAAAGTCGAAAATGAACTTATTGAATTCTTAATTATATAAAAACAAAATCAAAAGTCAATTAAATTTATAATCTAGGAACGACGAATAAAGACGTTCCTTAGAATTAAATATATAATTATTACTATATGTAACCAATTATTAGTAATTACAATTTACAAATCGATAAGTTTTTTTTATTTTCGAAATGAATAATTTGAGTGGCAATTGAAAATTTGATTAATTAAATGAATATAAGGTGGGAATTGTTCAAATAAATTAAATTTTAATGGGAGGATAAAATGGATCTTTCAGCATCTATTGTTCTTCGAAATACAATTACAATGATTTTAGCAGGTGGTCAAGGAGAAAGACTATATCCCCTTACTGCAGTAAGAAGCAAACCCGCAGTTCCTTTTGGTGGGAAATATCGAATTATCGACTTCACACTTTCCAATTGTTTGAATTCGGGATTACGTAAAATTTATGTTTTAACTCAATATAAATCGGACTCTTTAAATCAACATCTTTATGAAGGTTGGAATATATTTCAAGCTGAACTTGGCGAATTTATTTATTCAATTCCTCCACAATTAAAATTATCAGGCGATTGGTATCTTGGAACGGCAAATGCAATTTTTCAAAATAAAAATTTGATTACACCTGATAAAGCAAAATGGGTTTTAATTCTTAGTGGTGATCATATTTACAAAATGGACTACTTTAAATTAATTCAATATCATATTGATAAAAATGCGGAGTTAACAATTGCAACGATTAAATATGATGCCGATCAATCGAGAAGATTTGGAGTTCTGGCTACTGACGAAAACAATCTGGTTGTTGATTTTCAAGAGAAACCTCGTGTCCCAATAGAAATTCCAGATCAACCAGGATTTTGTAACGTTAACATGGGTATTTATGTTTTTAATTCCGATGCTTTACTCGAAATCCTTGAGGAAGATGACAAAAATCCAAACTCCAGCCATGATTTTGGAAAAGACATAATACCAAGAATGATAAATCAAAAAAGAAAAGTTTATGCTTGGAATTTTATAGATGAGAATAAAACAGAAAAACCGTATTGGCGAGATATTGGAACAATAGATAGTTATTATGCTGCAAGTATGGATTTAATAAGCGTGACCCCGGAGTTTAATATTTATGACCGTGATTGGCCAATAAGAACTTTTCAGGCACAATATCCTCCAATGAAGACTGTTTCACATGAAGGTGAAAGAGTTGGCCGAGCCTTAAATTCTCTTGTTTGTGATGGAACAATCATTAGTGGTGGTTTAGTTGAAAGATCAATAATTGGTCATGGTGTAAGAGTGAATAGTTATTCATACATTACTGATTCGATAATTATGGATAATGTAGTAATTGGCCGCCACGCACGGATTCGAAGAGCTATTATTGATAAAAATGTAAGGATTCCGGAGCATTATGAAATTGGTTTTGATCCAGAAAAGGATAAAAAGAAATTTACTATATCCGAGACAGGTATAGTTGTTATACCCAAAAACATGATACTTGAATAATTTATTAATATGCATATTAGTAACGATTTACAAAAGAAAGTTGAAAATTTACCAAGATTACCTGGCGTATATTTATTTAAAAACAAAAACGATAAAATAATTTATATTGGCAAAGCTAAGTCATTATTTCATAGAGTAAAAAGTTATTTTTTTAATCAATTAAGTTCATCTAAGACTCAAGCACTGGTATCAAAAATTTTTGATTTGGATGTAATTGTTACCGATAATGAAGTTGAAGCACTTATCCTTGAAGCTAACCTTATCAAACAACATAAGCCTCGTTATAATGTTAATTTAAAAGATGATAAGTCTTATCCTTATATAGTTATTACTAATGAAGATTTCCCTCAGGTTTATCCAACAAGAAAGATCATACAGGATGGTTCAAAGTATTTCGGTCCTTATACTGAAGTTAAAGTAATGAAGCAGGCTTTACGAGTCTTAAGAGATGTATTTAAAATAAGAAGTTGTAAATATAATCTCACTGAAGAAACAATAGCTAAAGGTAAATATAAAGTATGTTTAGACTATCACATTAAAAAATGTGATGGACCCTGTGAAGGATTGGTATCAAAAGAAGTTTATAAGAAAATGATAAATGAGGTAGAACAGGTTTTACTTGGAAATATTGATAGTTTGATAAGTAACCTAACCTATGAAATGAATCAATACAGTGAACAATTGAAATTTGAAAAAGCAGCAGAAATAAGGAATAAGATCAATTCGCTTAAAGTTTATGCAAATAATCAAAAAATGGTAAGTCAGGAAATTGTAGATAGAGATGTAATAACATTTGCTGTTGATATACCTGATGGTGTTGCTGCTATTTTTAATGTCAGAAAAGGTAAACTTGTTGGTAGAAAGAAATTTACTTTTAGTTATAATATTGAATTGCAAGATTCCCAAATTATCTCGGATTTAATCAGGAGCATTTATTCTAACCCAATTGAAATTCCAGCTGAAATAATAGTTGAAGAATTACCTGATGAAAATGAAATTATTGAAAATTGGTTGAGTAATAAATCCGGTAAAAAAGTTAAAATTTATATTCCGGTTAATGAAGATTTGAGATCCTTAGTGAATTTGTGCAAACAGAATGCTGTTTTTGACTTAAATGAAATTAAACTTCAAAGGATGAAAAAAGAAGGACAGATCTCTTTTGTTTTGAAATCTCTTCAAAGAGATCTCTATTTAACAAAACCACCATTTCGTATAGAATGTTTTGATATTTCAACCTTGCAGGGAGCAGATACAGTTGCATCACTTGTTGTTTTTGAAAATGGTAAACCCAAAAAAAGTGACTATAGAAAATTTATTATAAAAACCGTCAAAGGACAGGATGATTTTGCAAGCATTAGTGAGGTAATTGAAAGGCATTATCAAAGAGTTATTAAAGAGAACAAACCTTTGCCTGATTTAATAATGGTAGATGGTGGAAAAGGACAATTAAATAGTGCGATAAAATCATTAAAAAAAATTGGGCTAACTAATTTTAATATAATTGGATTGGCAAAACGACTTGAAGAAATATTTTTGCCAGAAAAAAAAGAACCAATAATGATTCCGAAAACTTCATCAAGTCTAAAATTACTCCAGCAGATTAGAAATGAGGCACATAGATTTGCTGTTACTTTTCATCGTGAAAAAAGAAAAAAAAGAGTAATAACCACTGAGCTGGAAAATATTCCTGGCATCGGGAAAAAGACTATTGAATTATTACTCAAAACATTCGGGAGCATAGATAAAATTAAAACTCTTGAATTAGAAGAACTGGAAAAGGTAGTTAATAAATCAAGGGCAAAAATCATATTTAATTACTTTCGTAATTAATTGTATAAATTCTGGTATAATAATGAAAAATTATTTCTTAATCTTATTTGTTTTAACTTTATTCAACAAAATAATTTATTCTGAATCATTGCTTAAAAATAAAAATCAAAAATTTTCTGATAAGTATTTGTTTATCAGAGATACACTTTACACCTTCTCAAATTTTATAATTGAAGTTTACATTCCTGAGCAAAAAATTTACTTACACTCAAGAGATGGTAATGTTCTGGAATTTTTATGTTCCACTGGAAATCCAAAACTTGAAAAAGGAGTTTCAACTCCTGAAGGAATTTTTGTAATCCAAAATAAAGCACGCAAAGTGTATTCTGCTCAATTTGATAGTACATTGATGATAAACTGGATGGGATTTAATTTTAATATTGGATTTCATGCTCTCCAAGGAAAATCATATTACAAATACCTCGGTAGAAGAGTATCAAGTCATGGATGCATAAGGGTAAGTTTCGAAGCAAGTCAATATTTTTTTGAAAATATTCCGATTGGTACTCCCGTTTTTATTCATTCTGGAAAGAGTGCTCGAGTTGTTACATTTACTAATAAAAACGATCACTACAGGAATGTTAATAAGAAACAGTTATTGAAATTAGCAAAAGAAAATTTAAAGTCAATTTACTCAGGTTTATATCAAAAGAATCATCACAAATTAGTCATTGCGGAAAAAAATTTGGGTCATTCTGGTCTAGAACTTGGAGATGAAGATAAGATTCCACCACAATTACCATCAGAACAAATTCACTTACCCTATCATTTAGACAGACGATTATTTTCAATTAAATAGAAACAAAAAAAGCCAGAAGACACTCACCCAGGAAATTTGCTTACCGCTGCTTCCTTTCGGACCTGACGGGGTTGGGCAAACTCCTGCCGAGTGTTTCTGGCAAAAGTGGAGCTGAAGGGATTCGAACCCTCGACCCCTTCGTTGCGAACGAAGTGCTCTCCCAACTGAGCTACAGCCCCATTTTTTCAAAGAATAACTTACTGCAAAATTATGAAACAAACTGTTCAAATAAAATTTTGACTTCTAAATATAAGATTTGCAATAACAATAAGATGGGTCAATCTTATTTCCAGTTTATTTTTCTTAAAAATATTAATTGAGTCAATTGACATAGTATAGTATTGATTAACTTAATCTAAATACATTATTTTGTAAGAAAATTTTTTAACAATTAAAAGAGGAATCTTTATGAAAAAATTCTTTATAATAATGATAATTCTATTTGCAACAATTGAAGTATATTCAAATACGAAAATTACATCAAGACTTCAATTTAAAATAAATCAGATGTCAAATATTGAATTTACTCGAGTTCTATGTCTGCTCAAAGATAGAGTTGACATAAATGAACTTGATAAATTCTTAAGCGATATAAAAGCAACGCCTCAGGAAAGAGCTTATATTGTTATCACCACTTTACAGGAAAAAGCATTAAACACACAATCAAAACTCATAAACTTCTTAAATCAAAAATTAACTGCTGGTGAAGTAAAATCCTATCAAACATTCTGGATTACAAATCTTATAATGGTTGAAGGGACAAGAAATATTATTCTTGAACTAGCAAATAATCCGGAAATTGAATTAATTGATCTTGATGCAATTTTACATCTGGATCCCTATACTTTTGAAGGAAATTCTCCAGCCAAAACTGAAAGTGCAGAGATTGGTTTAAAAGTGATTAATGCTGATAAACTATGGAAATTAGGAATCACAGGGTCGGGAAGATTAGTAATGAATATTGACACAGGTGTTGAAGGTTCTCATCCGGCATTGAATTCGAGATGGCGTGGTAATTTTGTTCCCAGTAATCAGGCATGGTTTGATCCAGAAACTAATACCACTACACCCACTGATTGTGATAATCACGGAACTCATACAATGGGAATTATGTGCGGAAGATCTGGATCTGATACGATAGGTGTCGCCCCTGATGCTCAATGGATTGCTGCAAAAACAATATGCTCATCTCCACATACGAGTAAATCTATCTCTGCATTTCAATGGGCTATGAATCCCGATGGCAATCCTAATACTATTAATGATATGCCTGATGTAATCAGTAATTCGTGGTATGATCCCAATGCAACAGATGAATGCACGGGTATTTATAAAACAACTTTTGATGCAGTAGAAGCAGCAGGAATTGCAATTGTTTTTTCAGCTGGAAATAATGGACCAAATGCTTCAACCATCACAAAACCAAAAAATATAAATACCAACGAAGTAAATGTTTTTTGTGTTGGTAATATAAATGGCAACACAGCAGGTTATCCCATAGCGAATTCTTCCAGTCGAGGTCCATCTACATGTGGTGGAACAGGTTCTCTACTCATTAAACCAGAAGTAGTTGCACCTGGAACATCTGTGCGCTCTTCAGTTCGTGGTGGTGGTTATGCTACGATGTCTGGAACTTCAATGGCATCGCCACATGTGGCTGGTGCTATTGCTTTATTAAAACAAGTTTTTCCCAATTTAACAGGAACTCAAATTAAATATGCGCTTTATAACACTGCAGTTGATTTAGGACAGGATGGTGAAGATAATACTTACGGTAAGGGATTGATTGATGTTTACGCAGCATTTTTATATTTAGCTAATCGAGATTCTGTTCCGCCAACACAAATTACTAATCTCAATGTTTCTTCGATTGGTTCAAATCAACTCACTTTAACCTGGACAGTTCCTTTTGATAATTCACCTGGAGGTGTTGCAGCCTATGACATCAGGTACAGAACTTCTGGTCCAATTACAGATTCTACTTCTTTTTATAACTCAATTCAGGTTCCAAATATTCCTGTTCCAGATAGCGCTGGTAGATTGCAATCATTAGTTGTAAAAAATCTTGCATTTAATACAACTTATTATTTTGCAATTCGTTCAAGAGATGTTTGGAATAACTGGAGTGAAATTTCTAATACAGCCGTGGGAACAACTCTTAATAAACCAGATATTGTGGT
Organism: uncultured Ignavibacteria bacterium; assembly: GCA_937944105.1. Lineage (GTDB taxonomy): Bacteria > Bacteroidota > Ignavibacteria > Ch128b > Ch128b > Ch128b. The sequence goes on along the minus strand of CALDZP010000007.1, from coordinate 37,011 downwards.
TACACCAGATTCTATAAGACTTATTAAACCAAAGAATATTACATTTCAAGACTCGGTTATTATTAGAAATAATTCAATATATCCATCAACGCTTGAATTTAGTATAGAATTACAAAATCATTCTTTTCCTGCTAAAAATTCATACTTAAAACTTGAACCTATCGTAAACGAAAAAGTGCTAAATGAATCGAAAAATTATAACCCTGAAGGAGATGGATTTTCAATTTTTGGTAGTGGTGGACCTGATTTGTTTGGTTATAGATGGAAAGATAGTAGAGAACCAGGGGGACCTCAATTTTCCTGGACATCAATTTCAGAAAATGGTACACCAATTACTTTAACAGATGATTCATATTCCACACAAACTCTAAATTTTTCATTCCCATTTTACGGAACAAATTACAATACAGTTGAAGTTGTTAGTAATGGTTATTTAAGATTTACAAATTTTTCAAGTACATATCCGACTAATGGATTAATACCATCAACATCTCTTCCAAATAATGCTATATATGGTTTCTGGGATGACTTAAATCCAGGTGCAGGTGGAAATGTATACGTTCTAAAAACTTCAGATAAATTTATTGTTGAATTTAATAATGTTCCAAGATATAATGACGCAACAACAAGAGTCACTTTCCAGATTGAATTGCAAAAAAGTGGAACGATTTATTTTAGATATAAATCAATGGTTGGAACTCTAAACAGTGCTACAATTGGTATTGAAAATCAAACTGGTACAGATGGATTACTGATTGCTTATAACTCTAACTATGTTGGCGATAGTTTGCTTGTAAAAATCCAAAAAGAACCTGATTGGTTAAATGTTACCACTCTTAATGGAATTATTTCAAATGGAAACTCAATAGCTGTTAAGTTATTGATGAATTCAAATGATTTGAATAATGGTAACTATCGAATGGAATTAAACATCCGAAGCAATGATTCTACAAAAAGTACAGTTATTGTTCCAGTTAATTTGACTATAACAGATACTAATTTGTTAGTAACATCGTCATTTTCAGTTTTTGAGGGTTGGAATCTTATTTCCGTTCCTATTCAGGCAGTAAATCAAAGAAAAGTGGATTTATTTCCAACATCTAATTCATTTGCATATGGTTATAATAATGGATATGTAATTCAAGATACATTGCTTAATGGATTTGGTTATTGGTTGAAATTTCCTTCAAGTCAAAATGTTAATTTAATTGGGAGTCAAAACAATAGCGTAACAATACCTATAAAAACTGGTTGGAATTTAATTGGTTCTTTGAATGGTTCAATACCTGTGAATGCATTGATAACAAATCCACCTAACTTACTAAGTGGATTTGTATATGGATATGGCCCAAATTATTATGTTGCAACTACATTAGAAAAAGGAAAAGGATATTGGGTCAAATCATCTGGTAATGGAACTTTAACGCTCAACTTGACCAGTTATAAAATTGATGAAATATTTAGTGAACCTGTCATAAGTGACAAATGGATTGAGTTAGAATTTATTGGACCTGATGGTGTGACAAAACTCTATCTAAATAATGAAAATGATAACTCAAAATATGAACTACCTCCAGTTCCACCATCAAATATTTTAGATATTCGTTTTAGTGATAATACTTTTGTTTCTTCATTCAAAAATCAACCGATGGTAATATTAAATTCTGATCACGATATTAGTTTAAGGTTGAAAAAAGCCAATGGTAAAAAATTATTAATCACCGATGGATTGAACAATAAACTTATGAAAGCTGAAATAAGTGAAAATGACATTATAAAAATAGATAAAAATATTAATGTTATTAATATTAAAGAATTAAACCCTGAATTTAATTTTGAGCTTCTACAGAATTATCCTAATCCATTTAATCCTAAAACTACTATACAATTCACTTTACCATATAAAACATTTGTCAATCTATCAATCTTTAATTTATTAGGAGAAAAATTAATTGAACTGGTGAACAGAGAGATGGATGAAGGAAATCACAAAATAGATTTTGATGGTTCGAATCTTTCTTCTGGTATCTATATCTATAAAATTGTTGCTGGTGAATTTACAGGGACTAAGAAGCTTACCTTAATCAAATAATTAGCATAATACTTATTCTAATTTTAGAATTGTTAACCTTTCAAAATGGAAGGTTAACAATTCTTTAATATTATATGATTATTTTTGAAAAAATTTAATGAGGAATTTGGAAAGATGAGACATTTACAAAAAATTATGTTTATTATAATTCTTTTATCAATAATATCTTTTGCTAAAGATATCGAAAGGCCAAAATTGATTGTCGGAATAGTAATTGACCAGATGAGATATAATGATTTATATAGATATTATGATTTATACTCAGATGGTGGATTTAAAAAATTAATTAATTCTGGAATTAATTTTACTAATGCTCATTTTAATTATATTCCAACCAACACTGGTCCTGGACATGCAACCATTTATACAGGAACAACACCTTACTACCACGGAATTATAAACAACGATTTTTATGACAGGTTTAGTAAAAAAACAATTAATTGTGTTTTAGATGAGAGTGTTTCATCTATTGGAAGCAATGATGATGAAGGCAAGAGATCACCAAAACAACTGTGGACAACAACTATTACAGATGCACTAAAACTTTTTACAAATAATCAATCGAAAGTTATTTCAGTATCAATAAAGGATCGTGGTGCAATATTACCAGCCGGTCATACTGCTGATGGAGTTTATTGGTATAATTTCAAAACTGGTGATTTTATCACATCTACATATTACAGAAAAGACTTGCCCGAATGGTTAAAAAAATTTAATGAATCAAGACTCGTGGATAAATTATCTAATCAAACATGGAATCTTTTACTGGATCATAAATTTTATGAAATTAATTCTCCCGATGAGGTTGACTACGAAAATGACTTTTTTAATGAAGGAAAAACTTCATTCCCTCATTCACTTAAAAATGTTAAACCAGAAGAGAAATTTTATAAGTTTGCATTTACTCCTTTTGCAAACGAGTTATTAACTGAATTGGCAAAAACAGCAATTGATAATGAAAATCTCGGAAAAAACAGAGTACCAGATTTTTTAGCAATTAGCTATTCATCAACCGATTTAATTGGTCATACCTGGGGAAATTATTCTTTTGAATTAATGGATACATATCTAAGATTAGATTTGGAAATTGCTAAGCTAATTACTTTTCTTGAAAATAAAATTGGGAAAAATAATTTTCTTGTTTTTCTAACCTCTGATCACGCAGCCATTGAAACTCCAGGTTATTTATTGAAAAATAGAATACCTACTGGTGAATTAAACTCAAAAGTTGTAGCAGATAGTTTGATGAACTTTACAAAGAAAAAATATAATTCAGATAAGATAATTGAACATTTTTCTAGTGGTAATATTTTTCTTAATTACAATTATTTAAGAGAAAATAACATCAATAGAGTTCAGGTTGAATTGGAAATTTCACAATTCCTACGAGAAATGTTCCCTGAAATTCAAATCATTAATACAAGAACAGAATTAGAGAAACAGGTTGCTTCAAGAGAAAATCCTAATTTTATATTGAATGGCTGGCACCCCTCAAAATCAGCCGATATAATTTATACATTAAGACCCGGCTATTTATATCGATTTTTGCAGAAAGGAACCACACACGGTTCACCTTATACTTATGACACACATATTCCATTATTATTTTATGGTTGGAATATTGAGCCTAAGACTATTAATGAAAAAGTTTTTATTGTTGATATTGCACCAACTATTGCTACATTATTGAAAATAAGTGAACCTTTTTCTTCAATTGGAAAATCATTAATTCCTTAACATTAAAATTTGAAATAATTTTTTTACAAAAAGCTGATTAGAAGTTAATATCCTGAAAAAAAAAGAATGGCGTCCAGTTATTTCTAAAAGTTGGTTATAAACTAAAAATTAAAACTGAAAAAGATTTAGGATTTATATTAATTGATTTTAAATTGTTATAATAAGAATGTTCTAACTGATTATGGCAAAAATGAAATACTTTTGCATCAAAAAACTTAATATTTCACCAATCAATTTTAACCTTAGTTGTATCTACCTCAACGGGTAAGTATTCACCGTGATGTAAATCGCAATAATCGTAAACAAATTTGGAGTTAATTAAATCAGTTACTTTTTCGGGACAATTCTCTGTTGCGAGTTTAGGAGTTCCACTTCTGAGAGTTTCAACACAAAAAGTTGCATATTCAATTCCATCGGGTTCATTAAAATCACGGAACGGCAGATTAATTTTTTTATCATTATAAACTTTTTGCATGAATCGAGCCCAAATAGGTGCGGCAGCACGTGCTCCCTGACCATACCATCCCGTAAATTTTGTATTTTGATCATCAAAACCTACCCATACACCAGCGCAAAGAGCTGGAGTATAACCAATAAACCAGGCATCAGTAAAATCTTGTGTAGTTCCTGTTTTTCCAGCAGCTGGTAAATTAAAAAATCTTCGTATCCCGGTTGCTGTTCCGTAATTAACAACACCTTTCATTAGCTCAGTCATCAGATATGCAGTTTGTGGCGAAATTGCAAAACGCATATCAGAATTAAATTCTTCGATTAAAAGCCCATTCTTATCTTCAATTTTCAAAATACCAATTGGTTCATTATATACACCAAGATTGGCAAAAGTTGCAAATGCTGAGGTTAATTCTAGTGGTGATACTTCAGAAGTTCCTAATGCAATTGAATAAAAGGGATTAATTTTGCTTTTGATTCCCAGCCTCTGAGCATAAATTGGTATTTCATTTAATGGAGCTAATCCTTCATAAATTAATCTAACTGATACAACATTAACTGATTGAGCGAGAGCATTTCTCAGACTTAAATATCCTCCATATTTACCATCAGAATTTTTTGGACTATAAACTTGTGAACCAATTCGGATTGTAATTGGTTCATTTAAAATTTGCCCAGCGATGGGAAAACCATTATCAACAGCGACGGTGTAAACTATAGGTTTAAATGCAGATCCTGGTTGTCTTTTAATTTGAGTTACGTGGTTCAACCCATACATAAAGTTTGGATTTGACCCACCTATCATCGCTTTTATATGTCCGTTACCTGGATCAATAACAACAAAACCAACTTCAATTTTTAGGGCGTTTTGTTTAACAGAATCTACAAAATGAGGATTATTTCTTAATCTTATTTCAATAAATTTTTTCTCTTCTTCGGTTTCTGCTGAAAGGTATTCTTCATTAGATCTAATTGCTTTATTGATATAGTATTCCAATTTATCTTTGTTTTTTTTCCAATCCCATGATTTTTCAAATAAAGGTTGAAACTCTTTTAGATGTTCTTTCACAGCTTCATTTGCATGAAGCTGCATATCGTAGTCTAAAGTTGTAAAAATATTTAGACCGTCACGATAAATATCTACTTCGTATTTCTCTGACCTTTGTATTAATTGTTGACGAACATATTCGAGAAAATGTGGAGCGATAGAAGATTTAAATTCTGGTGCTTTTTTAAATTCAACTCGTTCCTTTAATGCAGAATAATACTGGTTTTCATTTATGTAGCCCTGATCAAGCATAATTTTTAAGATCAATTTTGAACGCCCATAGGAATTTTCTGGTCTTCGAATAGGATCGTAAAATACAGGATTTCTTAGCAATGAAATTAATATAGTCGATTCTCTCAGAGTTAATTGTTTAACTGTTTTTCCAAAATAATTTCTAGCTGCAGCTTCGATGCCATAATTTCCCCTACCGAAATAACTTATATTTAAATACATCTCAAGTATTTCATTTTTTGTAAAAGTTCTTTCGAGCTGAATTGCTGTAATCATTTCTCTAAATTTTCTCAATGCAAGATCAACTGGATTTTGTTCTTTCTCAACAAGTTTATACAAATTTCTGGCTAATTGTTGAGTTATGGTACTTGCGCCACCACTTTTACGAGATAATGTAATAATATTCCAGAATATTGCTTTTGCAATTCGATCAATATCTAATCCCCAATGGCGATAAAATTTTCTATCCTCTGTTACAATTAAAGCATCGATTAGATGTTTTGGAACTGAATCAATGCCAACTTCTATTCTATTCTGAATGAAGAATTGTCCAATTAATCTACCATCAGAAGCGTAAACATTTGAAGCATAAAAAGGTTTTGGATTTTCGAGTTCTTCAAAAGATGGTAATCCTCTAAATATATATATAACAAAAGCAATAAAAAGAATTAAGGAGATTAATAAAGAAGTTAAAATAACTTTTTTATGTCGTTGATAAAATTTTTTATGGGCTTCTTTTCTAAATTCACCATTCTTTATGTATCGATAAATTTCATCTTTTGATATTTTTCTTTTTGCCATAATTTTAAACCTGCTATAATTCTACAAAATCAAATTTAGTTCCGTCAAAAACACCATAAAGGGGTTTAATCAGCCAGCTACCAAGATTAATGTAGTAACCATTCCCGATTTTTTCGAATAAAAATTTATGAGAATGCCCCATTACAACATAATCATAACCTTCTTTTATTTTTTGTCTTGAGAATTGAAGCAAGTAATCATTCTCTCCAAAATCTTTTTCACTTGTGTAATGTCTGGATTTTTTTGAAAAATATTTTGCCAGTCCAATACCGACGTTAGGGTGAAGTTTCGAATAAAGTGATTGTAATTTTTTATTTCTTACAATTGATTTCAAAACTATATATCCTTTATCATTGCCAATTAAACCATCACCATGAGCAAGCATAAACTTTTTATTGTTAATTATTTCTGTTAATGGCTTATCAAGAACTCTCACCTTAAATTCTTTTTCAAACAAATCTCTATGTGCAAAATCATGATTGCCAATTAAATAGGTTATTTTTATTCCTTTCTCACTCATTTTTTCAAGACTTGTTAAAATGCGGAAAGAATATTTTTGAATAACTGTTTTATATTCAAACCAGTAATCGAATAAATCACCAAGTATGTAAAAATCACCACCTGCTTCTGTTATTACATTACAAAGAAATTCAAATTTTTCAATTAATGGTTTTTCTCTTTCATATTCATGAAAGCCAAAATGAGTATCAGATATAAAAAATGCTTTTTTAAGTTCTGGCATATCACATTATCGGTAAAATACTTTTTTCAAGATTCGATTTTCTGGATCTATCAAAATTTCTTTAATCTTTGATGATGAGCTAAATGAAATTATCTGTTCACCTTCATTAAAAATCTCAAATGATTTAGACGAGTTATCTTCAAATATAACTTCGAGTGAAAGACGATTCTTAAAAATTTGTTTTGGTTGAATTTGCTTTATCATTATGCTGCAAAAATAATCATTATTATTATTTTCGTTTTTAAAAAAAACTTCATAGACTGGTCTTTCAGTTTTTGAATATATCCACTGATCAAAAAACCAATCTAAATTTTTATCAGAGACTTGATTACAAAGTTTTATAAAATCTTCAGTTGAGGCAGAAGAAAATTTAAATGAGGATAAATATCTATTAATACATTCAAAAAATTTATCGTTACCAATTTCATTTCTTAACATTTCCAGAATCCAAGCACCTTTATTATAGACTGTATTAGAAAATATATAACCATCCGTTTTATAAACACTTCCATAATAATAATCTTCCGGAAAATCAAGTTTAAAATCATGTCGATTGGTTTCCGAAACGTAGCTTAAATTTTCAAAATAAGTGGCGAAACTTTCATTAAGCCATATATCTTTCCAGCTTTTACATGTCACATAATTGCCAAACCATTGATGTACAAATTCATGAGCAAATAAACCATAACTTGCAAACAACCCTTTAAATGCATTTAAACTAATGGCACTTCTTGTTTGGTGTTCCATACCACCAAAGGGCCAGGAAATTTCAACAATTCCATAAACTTCATCTTCAAATGGATAGGAACCAATTAAATTTTTCAATCTTGAATATATGATTTTATGTAATTCTAAATCTTCCTTTGCCTTTTCGAGATTTTCATTGAAAACAAAGTGTTCATATTTTAATGATTTCCTATTCTTATTGAAGTAATAATCTTCAATTATTTTATAATTTCCCCCCGCAACAAAAAGTTGATAGTGGTTGATTGGATACTGAGTTTTATACTTATAAAGTTTCAAGTTTTTCAAGTAGGTCGTTGAATCAATTAACAAACCATTAGAAACAGCCAGCAAACTCTCTGGAATAATTATTTCAACTTCAGATTGAAATTTTTCTGAGGGGTCTTCTTTACATATAAACCAAAATTTAGAAAAATTTGGTTCACTCAATGTATAAAAATGATTCCGTTTTTTATCATAAATAAAACCCTTATAAAATTTATCTTCAAATACAAATTCATATTCTATGTATAATGATTGAAATAAAGATTTAGAGTTTTTCTTTACATAAAGATACTTACTCTTTTGAAAAAAGAATAAAGATAACCCCAAACTATCTGAAATTTTTTTCACTTTAATGTTTTTTCCACAATCAAAAATTATGTATTCAAAAGGATATAAATCTTTAAATCTCAATTTCACTAATTCGAAACCGATGACTTTTTCTTTCTCCGGCTGCACAAATAACTTTAGTTTTAATTCTTCAATATCATAAAGTGCTTTATGCGAAGCATATTTGTCATTCATATTAATTTGAAAAACAAATGCTTTAATTCTGTCATTTAGATATCCAATCAATTCATTTTTAATGAAATCTAAATCCATCGATCTTAAGGAGAAAAAATTTAGATGAATCAAGAAAATTAAATTCAACAAAATGATAGCAAAAGCTCTTATCATATATTCAAATTAAAAGTTGAAAAATTAAAAATAAATCATAATTGAAGACTTATCAAATGTTTTAGTGCAAAAACCAAATTAACAAGAGTTATTAACTTAATAATTCATCGTTTATTAGAGATGGCATTAAGCAATGATAAATTACTTTAATTTATTTTAATGTCCATTATAATATATGCATTTGAAAATTTTGGGATTCCATAAAAAAATCAGAATACTTATTGGTTATTTTCTACAAATTAATTCAATTAGTAACTTTGAAAAAGTTCTTTATATTTTGAACAGATAAAGGAGCCAAAACATGGATATCAAAAAAATTCAATCAGAACTAAAAAAAGCCAGAATTGATGGATGGCTTTTTTATGATTTTCATAATCGTGATCCGCTGGCATACAAAATTCTTGGACTTGAAAATAAACACACTACACGAAGGTGGTATTATTTCATACCAGCAAAAGGTGAACCTAAAAAACTTGTTTCTGCAGTTGAATCAACAAAATTAGATTCTTTACCAGGTAAAAAATTTGTCTATTTGCCCTATGAACAGCAACATAAGCTTTTGAAGAAAATTCTTGGTAATTCTAAAAAAATTGCAATGCAATACTCACCTAAAAACAATATCCCTTATGTTTCATTAGTAGATGCTGGAACAATTGAATTACTTAAAAATTTAGGTTATAAGATTGTTTCTTCGGCAGATTTGATTTCAATATTTGAAGCTCTTGTCGATGAAAAAGGCTATTTACTTCATAAAGAAGCACAAAAAGATATTGATGAAATAAGAAGACTCGCTTTTCGAAAAATTCGTGAAGCAATAGATTTAAATCAAAAATTAAGTGAGTATGATCTTCAGCAATTTATTATGGAAAAATTTAGAGAAAAAAATTTATACACTAACGCTGAACCAATTGTAGGAATCAATGATCATCCATCTGATCCTCATTTTGAACCAAAACCTGATGGATACTATTTCAAAGAAGGCGATACAGTTTTAATTGACTTATGGGCAAAGAAAAATGTTCCAGGTGGAATTTACTACGATATTACTTGGGTTGGTTTTGTTGGTAAAAATCCACCAGAAAAATATTTACAGATTTTTGAAATTGCCAGGAGTGCTCGTGATACGGCGATAAATTTTATTAAAGAAAATCTTGCTAAAAAGAAAAAAATTTACGGCTGGCAGGTTGATGATGTTTGTAGAAATGTTATAAAAAAAGCTGGGTTTGGAAAATATTTTATTCATCGAACGGGACATTCGATTGGTGAAGAAACTCATGGTAATGGTCCAAACATTGACAACCTTGAAACAAAAGATGAAAGAGTTTTAATGCCAGGTTGTTTGTTTTCAATTGAACCTGGAATATATTTACCAGGAGAGATGGCAGTTAGAACTGAAGTTAATGTATACATACACGAAAACTACCAGGCTGAAGTTACAGGTGAAATTCAAAATGAATTAATTTTAATCTAAAACAAATTTGAGGTATGATGTGAAAAATACAATTTTACCACAAAACCTAAACAATAAAATTACGAATATTGTAAATGGTTTTCAGAGGCCCTTTTGGGTTGCTAATATTATGGAGTTATTTGAAAGGGTTGCTTACTATGGTCAGGCAACTATTTTGAGTGTTTTTCTCAGGGATCATTTGAAATTTGACGAAGTTACAGCTGGAAAACTCTCTTCAGCTTTTGGTGGATTAATTTATTTTCTCCCAATTTTTGCCGGTGCATTGGCGGATAAATTTGGTTTTAGAAAATCATTCTCTTTTGCCTTCTCTGTGCTTGCCTTAGGTTACTTTTTAATTGGGTCAACAGGTATGAGTGGCTTCAATCAATTATATTCTGGTTTTGATAAATTTTATTTGCTTCTTGTGATTTTAATTTTCACAGCTATTGGCGGTTCGTTTATAAAACCAAGTGTTCTTGGAACAATTGCTTTAACATCAAGAGAAGAAACGAAATCATTGGGTTATGCAATTTATTATTGGCTGGTTAATATTGGTGCAGCATTGGGTCCTGCAATTGCATTTCTTGTTAGAGATAAATTTGGAATTGAGTTTGTTTACCTCGTTTCTGCTATAAGTTGTTTTCTTATGCTTATATCAACTTTAATTTTTTTCAAAGAGCCAGAGGGTAAACTAAATGAAAAACAACCCTCATTGCTTAAACAAGTAGAAAATCTTTTCCAAGTTATTGTAAATTTCAGATTTATGATTTTTCTTCTCATCTTTTCACTTTACTGGATTATGTTTTGGCAAATTTTCATTATTGTCCCCTACTTTATAGTTGATCATATTGATAAAAATGCTCCTTTTGAAATTATCGAATCTATGGGAGCATGGTCAATAATATTTTTGCAATTAATAATTAATCGTTTAACCAAAAATATTCCAACCATTCAAGCAATAATTTCAGGTTTCTTTTTATCAAGTTTTAGCTGGATAGTAATGCTTTTATATCCTTCAATCCCAACGATAATTGCTGGTATAGTTGTGTTTTCGATTGGTGAAATGACTCAAGCCCCAAGATACTATGAATATATTGCAGATTTAGCTCCAAAAGGACAAGAAGCCTTATTTCAAGGTTTTGCTTTTTTACCAATTTCTATCGGTTGGTTAGTTGGAGGAACTTTTGGTGGATGGCTTTATAAAACTTTTGGTAAAGTTAGTGATGGGCATGATACATTATTTTTAATTCTTTTTGGAATTGGAATGGTTGCTACTGCTCTGATGTTCATTTATGATAAAATAGTAAAAAAATCTCAACAGAATGTTTGATAATTATTTTTTTCTAAAAAGATTAGCTAAGGAATTAGAGATTGAACTAAGTGATTTTCGATTTCATAAAGCTATCAGTCAATCCAGAAATGAATTGGTTATTAATTTTTATAATGATAACAGAGAAAAATTTTTAATTTTTACTTTTCAGAAACTTCCCCCGTTTCTATACATCAAAGATGAATTCACTTTTGCTAAAAAGAATTATGCCAGGTTTTTTGAGAAGCTTAATGATAATCAGATTAAAGCCATTACAATTGATTCCTATGAAAGAAACATTAGATTGAAGTTTCAGGATTTTTCGATGATATTTCTGGTAAGAGGTTCTCATTCAAATGTAGTTCTTGTTGATAATAATCAAACGATAATTGATAGTTTTAAAAAATCTGATGAAGTAATAAACAAAAATTTAAATGATGTTTTTCCCCCTTCTCAAATTGACTATTCTTTTTTTGAAGATGAAAATAAATTCAATTCACTTTTTCAAGATCAATCTAATGAAAGAAAAATATATTTTAGAATTCTTGGAAATTTATTGTTAGAAGAAATAAAATTTAGGGCGGAAAAACTTTCTCAAAATTATTTTGGCGCATTTAAAGAAATTCAAAACGAACTTCAAACGTCACCACTATACATTTACAATAATGAGATAATCTCTTTTTATAAACTTCACCATTTAAGTTCACAACCCGTACTTTCTCAAAATATATTTAATGACTTAAGTCGCATTTATTTTTCTATTCAAAGAAATGAAGAGATTCAAACCTTAAAAGAAAGATTAATCAAAAATCTTAAAGCTGATTATGAACGCCATTTTCTTAAATTACAGGAACTAAAAAAACCAGAAAATTTTATCGATAGAACAGAAGAATTCCGTCAATCAGGTAATTTAATTTTAATGAAAGCTAATGAAATTAAAAAGGGAGATAAATCTGTTAAAATACTTTTTAATGAAAAGGAATATAAAATTAAACTTGACCCCTCAAAAACCCCTTTTCAAAATGCAGAGGAATATTTTGAAAAGGCACGAGAAGAAGAATCAAGACTGAATTCTCTTAGAAAATTAATAATTCTGGAAGAAAAAAATCTTGAAAAAATCAAACTACAAATTGAAGAGATAGAAAACTCCATAAATCGAAAACAATTATTGAAATATATGAATGAACAAAATCAACAAACTAAAGAAAAAGATATAACAAAAAATTTTAGACATTTCGTCATAGATGGTAAATATGATGTATATGTTGGTAAAGACAATAAATCAAATGATTTACTAACAACTCAGTTTGCCAACCCAAACGATTTATGGTTTCATGCGCGGGGTGTTAGTGGTTCCCATGTTATAATAAAAATTTCCAGTAAAAAAGAACTGATACCCAAAAAGGTAATTGAACAGGTAGCTTCAATAGCTGCTTACTTTAGTAAAGCAAAACATTCTAAACTTGTTCCTGTTTCATATACAGAGAAAAAATATGTTATTAAAAGAAAAAATATGCCTCCAGGCACAGTTCAATTACAAAAAGAAAAAGTTATAATGGTTGAGCCGAAAATTCCACAAAATTAATTGAGGTGATAAAATGAAATATTCTGTGAAATTCGCCAAAGGTGAAAAAATATATCTAAGACCAGTTGAAGAAACAGACCTTGAACTTTTTTATTTCGGAAAAAATAATCCAGATGTACGTGAAACTTTATTTTTATTTTTTCCAATGACTTATGAACAGGTAAAAAACGAAATTCAAACCATTTTCAGTTCTAAAGAAAACCTTACCTTCACAATCGTTGAAAATAAAACTGATATTCCTGTAGGTCAAACTTCATTTGTTAGAATTGATTATGTAAGTAGAATGGCTACTTTTTTTCTTGCGATATGGAATCCCGGATACTGGTCTAAAGGTTATGGAACAGAGGCAACTCGACTAATGGTTGAATACGGTTTTGATATATTAAACTTAAATCGAATTCAACTACATGTAGCAGTGGAAAACCAAAATGCTATTAAAGCTTATGAGAAGTGTGGTTTTAAAACTGAAGGAACTCTTCGTCAGGCTATGTATCATCATAATCGATATTGCGATTTTCATTTAATGGCAATTCTCAGATCAGAATTTTATTCAATGAAACAAAATTTTTCTGCCAACGAATAAATAATTAAAAAAGGAGTTTGTATGAAACTCAATTTAATATATTTAGTTTTTCTATCCCTATTATTATTCTCTCCCATTTGTCTTTTTTCGCAGGAAGAAGAAACAATAAAAGACACAACTATCTACATTGACGAAGATAGAGAAATAAATATTGATGAAACAGAAGATGATTTTTTTGACTATAAGGAATTTAAGTTTCGTTTTAAAAAAGAATCTCATCCATTCTTAAGAATTCGAGGTGGTATAAATCAATTTGCTCATCGTTCTGCAACACAAAATTTCAGGCAACTTGGAAATCTTGAACTTCAACTGGGTTATTCTCGAAGTTTTAGAAAATCAAGAAGTTATATTGTATCAACAAAGGATAATTTTGCAGGTTTTAGTTTAAATAACAAAAATATCTATAAATCCTCTTCAAGTATATCAAATGAAATTTCTAATTACCAGTTATCGATTGGTTCTCTTGAAAACTACGGCTATCGTGCAGGTAAGGTTTTGATAACTTTCGGAAATGGTAAAGAATTTAATTGGACAAAAACTTCATTTAACAAAAATACCGTCTTTGCAGATACATCTATTCTTGATTTTTACCTTGATGCAGTTCGATTTGGAGACGCTTATAATTCTGAGTTTTCTTTGCAATTATTTGATTTTATAAGTTTTCAAATCAACTATAAATATGGAATGATATTTCCTCGTCATCTATTCTGGAAACACCTTGGTAGTTATGTTATTGAAGAAGCTATTAGAAGTTTATTAGATAATTATATCGAAAAAGTTTTTTCAATGAGACCAGCAATGGGACCCGTTGTAAATTTTGTTTTGCAATCAAGTCTAAATTATCTGCTTTATGAATTCAAAAAAGACAGGATGAACTGGCCTTTCAAAACTGTCCAACCTTTAACTTATGATATTTATTCGATAGGATTAAAATTCACCTTTTGAAAAACTAATTTATTTACTGCAACCCCGAATGTTTTATAACTTATCGGGGTTTTTTATTTTGTTTAAGTAAAAACCTAATGAAGCTCGATTAAATCTTTAAATAAAATTTCTTAATAAAATCTTATAAAAAAATCATGAGAAAATTCTTTCAATTCGAAGAGTTAAAAACGAATTACAAACAGGAAGTTGTCGCAGGATTTACAACCTTTGTTACAATGGCATATATAATTGTTGTAAATCCTAAGATACTTGAAATAGCTGGAATGCCTTTTGGACCTTCTCTTGTTGCAACTGCTCTAACTGCAGCTTTAGGCACTCTATTAATAGGAATCTATGCCAAAAAGCCATTTGCTGTTGCTCCTTATATGGGAGAAAATGCATTTATTGCATACACAGTTGTAAAAGTACTCGGTTATTCCTGGCAAACAGCATTAGGTGCAATTTTTATCTCAGGAATATTCTTCGTGATTTTGACTTTGACTAAAATTCGCATTTGGTTAGCAAAGTCAATTCCAGAAAATTTAAAGATAAGCTTTGCTGTTGGTATTGGCTTATTTCTAATTTTTATTGGACTGAATGAATGCGGAATCGTTCAGCTTGGCGTACAAGGAGCACCAGTTAAAATTGGGAACTTGCATAATCCTGAAATATTACTTTCAGTTTTTGGTGTTATAATAACAATATTCTTTATGATAAAAAGAATTAACGGTGCAATTCTAATTGGAATCTTTTCAGTAACAGGTCTTGCATTGATATCTGGATTGATTAATCTGCCTGAAAAAATAATTAGTTTGCCTCCATCAATTGATCCAATATTCTTAAAACTTGATATTATTGGTGCTTTAAGTTGGGGATTTTTCTCCGTAATCTTGACCATTTTTATTTTAGATTTTGTTGATACTTTAGGAACATTAATTGGGCTTGGCTACAAAGCAAATATGATAACAAGTGATGGTGAGTTTCCTGAAATCGAAAAACCAATGTTGTGTGATGCATTATCAACATGTATTGGTTCTCTTTTAGGCACTACGACATCTGGTATTTACATAGAATCAGCTGCAGGTATTCAAGCTGGCGGTAAATCTGGATTAACAGCAATCGTTATTTCAATTCTATTTTTAATTTCAATTTTTACCGTTCCAGTAATATCGATTATTCCATCTTATGCATACGGTCCAGCTTTGATAATAGTTGGGATTTTAATGATAACACCAATCAGTAAGCTGAATTTCGAAGATTTCAGCGAGTTTATTCCTGCAGTTATTGTAATTTTTCTGATGAGTTTTTCTTTCAACATTGGAATCGGAATGACCGCAGGCTTTTTATTTTATCCTTTAATGAAAATTTTTGATAATCGTTTGAATGAAGTAAAAACTGGAATGTGGGTTTTATTTATTTTATCAATGTTATTTTATATTTTTTATCCCTATTAAGTTACCTCTTTAAAAAATTTTTTTAATTTTATCATAATTGCATGACTTAAAATTTTTGCTGTTTCTTCAAGAGTGTATCTCTCAGTATTTATAACTATATCATATAGAGATGGATCATCAATATCTTTATGAAAGTAATGTTTAACATAATTTTTTCGTTTTTGATCTTCACTTTCAATGAATTTTTTTGCTTCTTCTTCAGAAAAATTATAATACTTCCTAACCTGTTCAATTCTCTTTTTGAGTGGAGCAATGATTCTTATATGATAAGTATTATCCAAATTTCTTAAAATGATATTAGAACCTCTTCCTACAATTATACAGTTTCCAATTTGAGCAAGTTGAAGAATTGTCCGTGTAGTTTTATAAACAAGTCTAAGTGGAGAAGGATGAATTCCAAAGAGTTCATTCATAATTGAATTTAAGAAAGAATGTTTCTCTTCTGTAAGATAGCTAGATAACTTTTCAGGGAGATTATGATCTTGAATTACTTTTTCAATCAGATTTTTATCAAAAATTGCCCATTCCATTTTGCTATTTTTTGCATTTGATTTAAGTATGTCAATTAGCAGATCGGAAATCTCCCCTGCTGCAGCTCCAGTCTGTCTTGAAATCGTTATACATGGACCTGGTTCAACTACTTTTCTTATTTTTTCAAGAGCCTCCTTTTCTCTGGAGTGTGATTCGATGTATAATTTTGCTTTTTCATAAGCACCACTGATAAGCATTTTACATTTCCTTTCACTTTACATTAGAAAAATAATAAAGGAAAAAAAGAAGTTAAAGTACCATTTTGAAAATTAATTGCGATTTGTCATTAAAGATAATCTAATTAAACTTAAATGAACTATTTTTGTCTAACCATGATGTGAGTATGATATGAAAATCTATTTTACTTCATTTTTCTTATTAATTTATTTATCACTAAGTTTATTTGCTCAGCAAAGAAGTTTGCGAGGAATTGTTTATGATTCTATTGATAAAAAACCTTTATCTTATGCACATGTAGTTTTAAGTCCAATCCCTTTTATAGATTTTCCACTATATACAACCACAAATGAAAAAGGTTATTTCGAATTCAGAAGAATCTCTGCAGGTAAATATCTTCTAGAAATAACATTTATTGGTTATGAAAAATATGTAGATACAATTTTTGTAAATTGGTCTGGCAAGAATTTAGACACAATCTTTCTCAAACAAACTTTTCTTAACATCGGTGATGTTTATGTGATAGATAAGACTCCTCCAGTTGAACAAAAGGGAGATACTCTAGAATTTAATGCAATGGCTTTCCGAACTGCACCTAACTCTTCACTAGAAGAATTAGTTTTAAAACTTCCCGGTGTTGAAAAAGAAGAAAATGTTATAAAAGTCCAGGGTGAAGAAGTTAAAAGGATACTGGTAGACGGAAGAAGATTTTTTGGTAATGATCCTGAGATTGCCTTGAAAAACTTACCAGCTGATATCGTTGAAAAAATTCAATTGTTTGATAAGAAAAGTGAACAAGCAGAGCTGACTGGATTTGAAGATGATCAAACTGAGAAAACTTTTAATGTTATAACAAGAGTAGATAAACGGAAAGGACTTTTTGGAAAATTTTATAGTGGATATGGATCATCTGACAGATTTAACAGTGGAATTAATTTTAATTCTTTTAATGCTGAAGAAAGATTATCGTTTCTTGGGATTGCAAATAATGTAAATCAGGTAAGTTTTTCAGCTGATGGATTAACTGGTTCTGAACAATTTATTACTTCTCCTGGTGGAAGATGGCAAAGAGGAAGGGGCAATAGAAATCAAAATCCTCTTTTAAATATTCAAATTCCTGCAGATGAAGGTAACAATAATGTTTATGCATTCGGATTAAATTATTCAAATATTTTCAAACAAAAATTAGAATTGAATGGAAGTTACTTTTTTAACCGACTCGATAACCAGAATAATACCAAAACTAACCGAAAATATCTGAGTGAATTATCCGGCCTTGATAGTTATAACGAAACAATTAATTCAAATGGGAAAAGTTTTAATCATCTGTTAAATCTCTTTATTGATTACAAACCTGATACAATTAATATTATACGAATAAAGCCGGATTTACAATTTTCCACTTCAAATAATTCAATTCATTCATTCTCCGAAAACTTTTTACTTGACCAAAATCCTTTAAACTCGAATTACTTTCATAGAGTAAATGAGATTGAAAATTTCGAATTAAACACCGATGCCGTTTATAGTCACCGATTTTCTAAACCTGGTCGAAGTTTTACAATTGGATTGAATACATCATTTAGCAAAAGATCATCCGATTACGAATTACTTTCACAGAACTCTGCAATCGAGGATTCAATATTTATCAGGGATACACTTAATCAAATTTCTAATTATATCAATAAAAGATTGAATTCAACACTTAATTTGTCTTTTACAGAAAAACTTGGAGATAATAGTCTTATAAGGTTAAGATTTAATCCCCAATTAATCAACGAAGAAAGAATGAGAGATACTTATAAATCGGATTCATTTTTTACAAACCAGATAATTTTTGATTCTCTATTTTCAAACTCATACAAAACTCAAAACTTAGCAATTCGTGGTTCAGCATCTTACAGATACAATTCTGAGATTTATAACTTCGAGTTTGATTTGATGTATCAAAATCAATCTAGATTGGGAATACAGAGATTTCCCGAAATGAATGAAACAACCAAAAGATTTAAAGCTCTTTTACCTTCATTTGAATTTACTTACAGACCAACTGAATTTGAAAGACTGCGAATTGATTTTAATACACGGATCCAAATACCAACAATTTCACAATTACAAAATACAATCGATTTTTCAAATCCCAATTTTCTCAGAACAGGGAATCCCGAACTCAATATGATTTTAACGAACAATCTTAATCTGAAATATTTTAAGACAAATCTTTCAGCAGGGACTTTTAATGCTTATTCTTTCAATATGACATATTCTCTTAATAATATTAGCAATAATGTAATAGTTTTCACACAAGATACGGTTCTTGAAAGAAACATTATTATTTCTCGAGGTACACAATTAAGTTATCCAGTAAATGTAGGTAATGCTCTTTTTCTCGGACTAAACTCTACTAATAGTTTTAGACTACCTTTCTTAAAATCAAATTTGAGTTTCTCAACTTCAGTTAGATATTCGAGGGTTCCGAATTTAATAAGTGGTAAAAGCAACATTACAACTCAATATGGTGTCTCAGAAAATGTTGCTTTAAACAGTAGTGATCCAAAATTAGATTATCGAGTGAATTACTCCCCCGACTTTACTTATTCAATTAATTCTTTAAATAAAAAAATATCACGAATACTAATTCATCGAGCTAACTTTTCAGTTAAAGCCAATATCTTTGAAAATCTTTATTTAAGTTCAAGGGTGAATTATTATAAAAATACCGCTGCTTCTAATAATGACAAATCAAATATAATCTGGAATATGGCTTTAAGTTATTATTTTCTGAATAATCAATCTGGTGAACTAAAACTTGAGATAATTGATTTACTGAACCAACGAAAAAAACTCATGCGAATAATTAGAGAAGATTATTACGAAGATAGAATAACTCAACAACTTGAAAGATTTTTTATTTTAAGTTTTACTTATAACTTAAAAATGTTTAATTAAACAATGTTCTTAAAAATTTTCTAATAGAATTCTCAATTAATAATTTAATTTTTATTGAATAAAAAATATCTAAACTTTCGGCAACCTTTCTAAATATGAACTATTACTTAATACTGCAAAAGATTCGCATTGTCTTAATTCATCTAACGACTTACAATTCATGTAACTCATACAGCTTCGAAGTCCATCCATAATTGAATCAATAACATTTTTTACAGTTCCTTTATAAGGAACCATTGTTTCTTCACCTTCAACAAAAACATTTTTTAGTTTTACACCAAAACTTGCACTGCCTCTATACTTTTTCCACAACATACCATTATATTTAATTACTTCTCCAGGTGTTTCTTTAGTTCCGGCAAGCATTCTACCAAGCATAACAGCATCTGCACCTAACGCAATAGCCTTTGCAATATCACCTGGATGTTTAATTCCTCCATCAGCGATTATTCCTATTTTTAATTTTTTCTCTTTTTTCTTAATTACTGTATCCAAAATTGCTGATACTTGCCCTATACCTATGCCAGTTTGTATTGATGTTGTACAGACACTGCCACCGCCTATACCAACTCTTACAGCATCTGCTCCCGAATTTTCAAGTGTTTCAAGAGTATCGCCAGAAGCTATGTTTCCAATTATTACTTTTAAACCATATTTCTTTTTTATTTCCTCAGTTTTCTTCAAAACAAAAATGTTATTTGCATTTGCTGTGTCAATACATATAATAAATTTTTTCTCGGCTAATTTATCAATAATATCATCAGGTGTATCAAGACCAATTGAAACAGCTTTAAGTCCATTAATATAATTATCGTTATTCAAAACTTTTTCAAGTGATGAATCAAAGCGATTTAGAATACCTAAAGCGCCAAGGGAATCAAGTTCTTTGCACATTTCCAAGCCTGTGACTGTATCCATTGGACTCGAGATAATTGGTATTATAAGTTCGAGTCCTAAAAAATTATCTTTTAATTCAATCAAAGTGCGCGAACGAATTTCAGAAATTGTTCGTGGCACCAGAGAAATATCGTCGTAAGTCAGTGAATAAAAAAAGTTGTTTAATTCATCTTTTGAATATACTTTCATATAAGTTTACCTCATTCTTTTATATATGAATTTCTAACCATTTCTTTTGTGTTCCAGGGAGCAGGTTCTCCACCTAAATATTTATTAAACCATTCGAGATGAGCATTATAATATAATGGCATGGATTTAACAAAATTGGGCCAGTGACCATCGTTCTTAAAAATAATTAATCGTGATGGAATACCAAGCCTCTGTAAATCTGTAAAATACATTAAACTTTGATTATATGATACTCTGTAATCCTTTTCACCTGTTATAATTAAAGTAGGAGTTTTAAAGTTTTCTACATAATTAGAGGGTGAAAACTTTTCATAAATTTCTTTTGAATTCCAGGGAGTTCCTCCTAAATCCCATTCAGGAAACCAGAGTTCTTCAGTAGTACTGTACATTGAACGTAAATCATAAACCCCCATCATCGAAACAAGACATTTAAATCTATCTGTTTTAGCTTGAAACCAGTTCATCATGTAACCACCATAAGACCACCCCATTGCTCCAATTCGTTCTTTATCTACAAAAGGAAATTTTTCTACTTCATCCATGACTGACATTAAATCTTCAAAAACTTTTCCTCCCCAATCTTTTGAAATCTCTTCAGTAAATCTTTGTCCATATCCAGTTGAGCCTCTAGGGTTTGGAAATATAACAATATAACCTTTGCCCGGATAAACCTGCCAGTCACCACGAAATGCGTCCATCCATTGAGATTGAGGACCACCATGAACATTCAAAATTACAGGATATTTTTTATCAGGATTAAAGTTATGAGGTTTGACCATGAAATAGTGGATTTTTGTTCCATCTTTTGAAATTGCCCAATAGCTTTCAGCAGGCCTAATGTCAATTTCGTCTTCAAGTTGTTTGTTATCAAAAGTTAATCTGGTAAGTCTTTTTGAATTTATTTCAAATTCATAAAGAGCTGAAGGTTCACCAGTAGACCTTCTAATTAAATATATTTTCTGTTCATTCTTTGTAACTTTGAAATCGTCAATAGCATTAGCATCGAGTATTTTAGATATTTTCTTAGTTTGAATATCAAGCTTATAGATTGGCGTACTGCCCATTTCTTCGGCAGTAAAATATATTGATTTAGAATTTTTTGACCATTCAAAATCATTAATCCAATTATCAAAATTAATAGAAATTATTTCGTGAGATCTTTTTGTTCTATCGTAAAGCGCGAGTTGAAAAAGATCCGATTCGTATCCGGGTTTTGATTGTCTACGATATGCTATATATTTTCCATCAGGTGAATATCTTGGAGAACCATCCCAGGCTAAATTGTTTTGTGTTATATTGATTGTTTCAAGTGTTTCGAGATTTACAATCCATAAATCTGAATTTGTTGTCAATGCTTGAGAAATTGATGTTGATTTATCTCGATTTGAAGCGAAACATAATTCTTTTTCGTCTGGTGAAAAATCATAATTAATCATACCACCGAGTGAAAAAATAGGGCTCTCAAAATCGCCAGGAGTTATGTCTTTAATTTCCTTAGTTTCAGTATTCAAAATAAATATATGAGATCTTCTACCTTCTGAGTATTCATCCCAATGCCTGAATAATAATTCATCCGCTAAGATCGCTTGAATTGGGCCTTTTTCAATTTTGTCATTAATTTTTTTATTACATTCATCGTTATCACCACATTCGGGAAAAACTTTTGTTGTAAAAGCTATATACTTTCCAGAAGGTGAAATCACAAGATCATTCACTCCTGTTGATATATTGGTTAGTTGAACTGGATCACCTCCAGAAAGAGATAATTGAAATATCTGTGTTGAACCAGAACGAGTTGAGATAAAAAAGATGTATCTCCCATCTGGTGAAAATCTGGCTTGAAAATCAGCACCATTAAAATATGTTAACTGTCTTACCGATCTATCAGATAGATTGAATAAATAAATATCTGAATTTGATTTACCTTCTTTAAGATTATATGAACTCAAGGTATATGAAATTTTATCATTTTGTTCCGATAAATTTATATCACTTATATATTTTAATTTATAAAGGTCTTCAATTTCAAAGGCTCGTTTTTGAGCGTGATTTAAAGAAGTCCAAATTAAAATGAAAATCAAAAAATATTTTTTCATATGTTACCTCTGTTTTTTTATTTTTATAAAACAAAACTAAATTAAGAAAAATAGAATAATCTTTTAAGTTAAAAAAATTAAATTGAGGTATAAATGAAAAACTATTTGTTTGTAGCTGTGGGTTCTATGATTGGTGGAATTGCAAGATATTTTTTATCAAATTTTGTTTATAAATTTTTAAACCCAATATTTCCTTACGGGACACTTCTAGTTAATATCACAGGGTCTTTCTTAATAGGTTTAATCATTTTTTATCTTGACGCAGAAAAATTAATAAGTGCTGAAATGAGAATTTTTCTGACCATTGGAATTTGTGGTGGATTAACAACATTTTCTACTTTTACTTATGAAACTTTTCAAATGATAAGAAATTCGGAATTTGTTCTGGCTTTTATTAACATTGGTTCAAATTTATTTTTGACATTTATTGCGATTTCATTTGCGTATATAATTTCTCAAAAACTAATTTATTAAGAGGTCAAAATGGAATTAAAACGCGAAGCAAAATTACTCCGTATTTTTATTGGTGATTCAGATAAAATTGGAAATATATCTGTTTATGAAAAAATTGTCTTAGAAGCAAAAAAAATTGGATTAGCTGGTGCAACCGTTTTTAAAGGATTCATGGGATTTGGTCAATCTAGTCGTTTACATACAACTAAAATTTTAAGGCTTTCTGAAGATTTACCAATAATAATTGAAATCGTTGATGAGTATTACAAAATTGATAAATTCCTACCAATACTTGACAAAATTTTTGAAGAAGCAAATTGCGGCGGACTTGTAACAATTGAAAAAGCTGAAGTAATCAAATATACAGGAAGAAAATAAAGAGTTACTTTAATTTTAATCAACCTAAAATCTTGCTTAAAAAATATGGCAGCATTTTATTCCACCACGGCCAATCATGATTTACATCATGTCCCCAAAAATCTACCCAAGCATTAATTTCTTTTTGTTCTAAAATTCTTTTTAATGCATAAGTATCCACAAGCATCTCATCTTCCCATGCACCCTGACCACAAGCTATAATAATTTTGCTTTGACGATATAAATTTAATAACTCTTGATCGTTCAAATTTGGCAGAAAATGTAGCGGGGAATTGAAATAAACATAATTATCATAATAATTGCCTATAAACATTTTTAATTGATATACTCCACTTAAAGCTATAACACCATCAAAAACATAAGGATGTCTGAAAAAGAAATTGGCTGCATGATAAGCTCCCATACTTGCACCAGTAACAAAACTTTTAATTTGACTATCTCTACAATGATTTCTAATGAAAGGAATAACTTCATTTAATAGGTAATGATGGTATTGTTCATATCTTTTCCCTCTTTCAGATGGATGAGTTGAATAATTTGTCCAGCATTCCCAATCTATCCCATCAACTGCAAAAACCTTTATTTTTCCTTCATCGATAAAATGGCTAATTGAATGAATCATTCCAAAATTTTCAGCATCATAAAATCTACCATCCTGACAGGGAAAAATTATCAAAGGCTTTCCAAAATAACCATAGACTTTTAATTCCATTTCTTTATTAAGGTTGGGACTATACCATTTATGATATTCAACATTCATTTTTAATTCCTGATTTTATGTACAAATTCAATAGCTTTTTCTATTTGAGAAAAGTCTTTAGAACGCACTATATAACAGTAATTTCCCAATGCATCACTTAACACAGAACTAATTGGTGAATGCATAACAATTATACTTTGTAGTTCATTTAATACTTGGTCGTGTGAATAAACATAATTCTTACTAAACTTACGCCCAATGTAACAAACAAAATACTTTCTCTCATAATTCTGTGTTAGTTTATTTTCTGCCACTATACTTGCGTATTCTCGATAAATATCAAAATCACAAGCATAATTAAACATATCCAAAGTAAACCCTCCAGGAGGTCTCATGTTAACTTCAAGAGCATACCATTTTTTATCCTTAAATCTTTTAAAGAATTCAAAATGAAAAAATCTCTCTTTTACATTAAAAACATTCACTATTTTTTCTCCAATTTCATATAGATCTTCAGGGATTTCGATTAAAGAATGGTAAAAAATGTGTAAATCATTATTAACTGTTTCCATTATTCCACGTTGATATTTATGGGATGTGTAAAAGACTATTTTACCGTTTTGGTCGGTTAGTCCATCAAATGAGTAGATATCACCTTCTATAAATTCTTCGAATATGTAATCAAAATCTGGTTTACTCTTAAAGAAATTTTTTAGTTCGTTGTCATTTTCTAGCTTAAAAGTTTGTGCAGCACCCACTCCTTTATCAGGCTTAGCAATTACTGGATAACCAACTTCTTCAATAAACGACTTAGCTTCATTCAATGATTTAATAACTTTACCCTTTGCAATATTTGCACCTGCTTTATTGAATAATTCTTTCATTCTCGATTTGTTCTTATAAAATTCGATTTGATCTATTTTCACACCTGGAATATTAAATTCAGTTCTAAGAAGAGCATCTTGTTCTAACCAGTATTCATTAAATGATTCGAGTCTATTAATTTTTCCATATTTAAAAGTGAAAAACCCAATCGCTCTTACCAATTCGTCGTAATTGTGTAAATCATTGACTTTATAATACTCAACTAAACTATATTTTAATTCGGGTCTTAGATTTTCATAATTTTCATCAGCGATTCCTAAAACATTAATACCAAAACTTCTTAAATGGGGTATAAAATTATAATAATTGACAGGGAAATGAGGTGAAATAAAAATATAATTCATAAAACGACTCCACTAAAAGTAACTCGAAAATTATTTGAAATAATATTTACTTTAACAAAATCTTAACTTACAATTTAAATATATAATTGAATTACTTCAATTATTTAAGATGCAAAATTTTAATTGTGTGACTGAATTCCTTTGATTCGAAACGCACAAATAAAACACCTGAAGATAAGTTATATTTTGAAACATCAAAGATTATTTCATAAAAACCAGGCTGTTTTTCTTCATTTATTAATTCAGCTATTTGCTGACCTAGTATGTTATAAACTTTGAGGTTAATTTTACTTGTTTTAGGTAAAGCAAAACGAATTTTTGTTTGTGAATTAAATGGGTTTGGATAGTTTTGGTACAATTGGAATTTTTCTGGAATAGTTAAATCTACTACATCACTTGTGCCTGTGTAATTCTTCTTTCCGGGCGTTAGAATATTTCTCTGTAATGGATTACCAGGATCATCCCCGGTAAATTCTTTAGATGGATCTACGATCCAGCCACCACTTCCAGGTTTATCATCTCCTAAAGTTTCATCAATTCCATTATCATTGTTAAAATTATTTAATGCTGAAAAAGCAAAAATTGCACCATCGTCATCTCCTATTCCAACAAAAGGATTGATAAAATTAACACCATCATTCGAAACACCAAATGTTGCTGGAGTTACATCTGACCCTTCAGAAATAAAATCCACTCCAATGTCGTCAGAATATCCTAATTGCTTATTTGGATGCAATAAAACAAGTCTATCGTTTTGTGTTCTAATCCCAAATCCTGGATCGAAATTTCCATCTAAATTACCATTTCCAATATATAGTATCATTGTGCTATCTGAATAATCAAGGTCATCAGAGCTAAAGAAATAATCATTGGAAGGATGTTTCTTTAATATTAAAAGAATATGTGTACCCTTTGGCACACTTGCTAATTGAGGAATATTTTTAAAGAAAACTGATCCTTCATTCAAATCAGAAGAATCTAATTTTGTCTTATTCGAATTATTAGTTAATCTCCAGTTTCTTAAGTCAACATTTCCATCTTTTGTTACGAGTAATTCGACCCAATCACCATGTATTGGTCTTTTAATTGAAGGATAAAAAGTGCCATTATCATTTACCCAATATTCATTAATAATTACATCATTAGGTTGGATTGCAATTGGAGAAATATCTTCGATAAAAACAGGCTCTATATAGAAATCCCTATTAACAATTGTTGTAAAAGTTTTAGATTGAGGGAGTGTTGAATCACTCCAATGAGAAAATTTAAAGCCAATGCCCGGTTCAGCAGAAACTGTGATTTTCATTCCATTAAAATATTGACCTTGAAATTGCTGAGATGAAATTTCAAGATCATTGATAAAAACCTTACCTTTTGAAGGAATTAAATTTACAGTAATATTATTTAATCCTGCAAAGCCAAATTTCTCCATAGTATATAACCTTAAACTATCAACACGAGTTAATACGAATTGACGAACTGTATCGACATTAGCTAACCATCTACCAAAAGAACTACCCCACTTTGAGATTTCAAAAGAAATATCATTAATTAGATGAAGTTTAAGGGAATCAAGAATAGGTAATACATTTGATGGTTGAAAAGCTGTATTTAATAAATCTGTAAATCTGGAAATAAATTTTTCTTTAAATCTTGAATTGCTAAATAATCTCCTTGGAAACCTTGTACCTTCAACAAGATCTTGATAATCATAATATAAAAGATCTGTTCTCACGGTATCTCTTAAAGCCCATTCTAGTGTATTCAATGGTCCAAATCTATAACATGCAAACCCTTGATCAGTATCCCATAAAATCCATTTCCATTTACCACCCAGAGAATTTCTTGCAAAAAACTGATTATTATGTGGCCAATCAAAATTCCCTGCATAAATCTCAAATGCGAAGTAATCAATATAATTGTCTATGTCAATTCTATCTTCCACAAATTTAAATTGAATTGAATCAAGTTGAGGTTTATTATAAATAAAACTCCAGATTGAGTCCCAATTAGCAGAGCTTCCTAATTTCTGATACCAGTTCTCTCTAAGTTCGGGATATTTTATTCCAAGATGAGTTTTAAGGTATAGAGAATCAATGTGTTCTCTAATATTGTAAATTCCAAATGGTTGTCCGTTCAAATACAATCGAGTATAAAAACCATGAGAAACTAAACCTTTGTAACGGGCAAAAAGGTTCGAAGCTAAATGATCTCTTAACATCGTCCATCTTGATGCTAATTGTGACATATCATTTGATCCAGAACGAATAATGAATTGGTCAAAAGTATTTGAATTTACATCCTGGAAAAGTTTATAGTTTAAGACGCTATACCCATATTCTTTTCTAAAATGAATTCGAAATGATTTTTTGGGCTTTGGACGCGAATATCCACCATGTATTCTTAAACCACCATCAATTGAAAATTTATTAATACCATCTCTCTCAAAATATTCTATTGTTGAATACCTTTCCCATTTATCCCCTGTTGAATCATAATGTATATAGATTCCCGAATCCGGTGAGTAAAGATTATTAGGGTCTGTAACAATTGACAAAATTGGTAAATTACCGGAAGGAGATATAAAGTAAGAACGAGTTCCTATTTTGCTTTGAGGTCTACCACTTAAATAAGCGATTGCTCTTACTACTCGGTTTGAATCAATAAAAATTGGATTTGTATACAGGTTAGAATTTATGGTGGGATGAGAACCATCCAAAGTGTAATAAATTTGAACCCCAGAAATAGGATGTGTTAGATTTAAATTAAAAGCTGAATTATAAATTCCTGAAGCATGAGAAAATGTAGGTGTTGGTAGTGGTAATGGAGAGAGACTGTCATTTGATTGTCCGGGTGTAGGAGAAAGAAAAATAAACCAATTTGAACTTCCATCAGGTTTTCTTCCAAAACTTTTATCGGCAGTTTGTGGTCCAAAAGTAATTGAATCAATAAAAATTTGACTTGGTGAACTCAATCCAATAAATTCTCCTGCTCCACTTAAAGCAAAGTTTGTGTGAATAAAATCACCTATTATAGTGTCTCGATTAGATGCCCAGATAAGCAAATAACCTTTTGCAGGGATTTCAACATTCCCAGTAAAAACCCATTTATATGGTAAATTTTTATCATCGGTTAAACCAAAACCGGTTAAATCAACTGGTAAATTACCAGCGTTATAAATCTCAATCCAATCTTCATATTTATCAAAATTGTCCTTAATAGTTGAATTGTTTAGAGCCATAAATTCGTTTATGTATAAATTCTGAGAAAATAGATTTGAAACTAATAACATTATTAATGATAAAAACTTTTTCATAAAAACCTCTTTAGTTATTTTTGATTTAGGTCCTCTTCATATGATCCCAAAATCTTTAAAAATGTTGAAATCTCTTGTAAGTTATTTAGCGCATTTATGCTTTTAATATCGTGAATAGAACCTCGAAAATCCAGATAAAAGTAATATTCAAATGGTTTATCAGGGATAGGACGAGATTCTATTTTTGTAAGATCTATATCTCTTAAGGCAAAAACACTCAATGCTCTAAATAATGCACCAGGAAAGTTTCTTAATGTAAAAACTATGGAAGTTTTGGTATTTTTTTTTGGCTTTACACTTTTATTTGAAATTAGAATAAATCGAGTAATGTTTGTATTTGTATCCTGTATATTCTTTTTCAAAATTTTCATACCATAAATCTTTGCAGAAATTTCAGATGAAATAGCTGCAGTATCATTTAATCCATTTTCTTTTATAAGTTTTACACTACCTGCAGTATCGTAACTTATTTCAATTTTTACATTTTTTAGTTTTTTAATAAAATTTTGACATTGTTGGAGTGCGGCAGGATGTGAAATTATTTTTTTTATACCACTTATTTTTGACTTTTTTGATGCAATTAAATGTTGCTTTACGATTAAATTTACTTCACCTACAATAAAGACATTAAATTTTAAAAGTAAGTCATAGTTAGAATGAATGCTACCAATTGTAGAATTTTCAATCGGTAGAATACCATATGCATTCCTTTCCTTTAGAACACTAATAACTACATCTTCAAAGTCCTTAACGGGAATACCAAATGCTTTTTTACCAAAAAATTTTAAGCCTGCTTCTTCTGAAAAAGCACCGTGTTCACCTTGAAAATAAAATTTTTTAGTAACCATCTTGATATTCAAATTTATGATAATTAAATTATTACTTAAAAATGAACAATTAAATATAAAAAAAAATGCAAATGAACTCTAGATTTGTAGATTTATTTTACTTTTATTTTTATTTCACTTACGGCTACTTTTAACCGGTAGTTATCAGTTTTTTACACCCCTTGCTGGTAACTGCCGGCAAGGGGTTTTTTAGTTTAAACAGTTTTTAATTAAGAGGAGATAAAAATGATAATTATTATGGAATCAAATTCTTCCCATGAGCAAATTGAAAATGTTGTCAATACTGTAAAAAAACTTGGATTCAGACCGCATATTTCTTATGGCGAAGAAAAAACTATTATTGGTGTAATTGGTGATGAAAGACAACTAAATGAATCTTTATTTAAATCTCTTCCAGGTGTAGAAAATGTAATTCCAATACTTAAACCTTATAAACTTGTAAGTAGAGAATTTAAAAAAGAATCTACAATTATAAATATCGATGGAGTTTTAATAGGAAATGGTCATCGAGTTATAATCGCTGGACCATGTTCGGTTGAAAACGAAGAACAAATTATTAAGTCAGCCAAAATTGCAAAAAAATATGGTGCTAATCTTTTGCGAGGTGGTGCTTACAAACCAAGAACCAGTCCCTACTCCTTTCAAGGATTAGGAATTGAAGGATTAAAACTTTTGCAAAAAGCAAAACAAATTACAGGATTACCCATTGTAACTGAAGTTATGGAAACTTCCGAAGTTGAAGAGGTTGCAGAATTTGCTGATGTTCTACAAATTGGAACGAGAAATATGCAGAATTATCGACTATTGAAAGCAGTGGGGAAAATAAATAAACCAGTTTTGTTAAAACGAGGTATGTCGGCAACTTTACAAGAATTTCTTATGAGTGCGGAGTACATTTTATCTGAAGGGAATTATAATGTTATTTTGTGTGAAAGAGGAATTCGTACATTTGTTGATTATACAAGAAATACACTCGATCTTAATGTTATTCCTGCAGTGAAAAAATTATCTCATTTACCCATAATTGTTGATCCGAGTCATGGAACAGGAAAAAGAGATTTTGTTATCCCTCTTTCTCTCGCAGCAATTGCTGCTGGTGCCGATGGTATAATAGTTGAAATGCACCCTGAACCAAATAAATCAATTTCTGATGCCGATCAAACTATTTCACCTGAACAATTTGCTGAGTTAATGTCAAAAATAAAAGCACTCGAAAACTTAATTAAATCATGGGGTTAAAATGGCAGGTAATTCATTTGGAGAATTATTTAAAATTATAACTTTTGGTGAAAGTCATGGAAATATGATTGGAGTTGTTATTGATGGACTTAAACCAAACTTAAAAATTGATGTTGAAGATATCCAGAAAGAGTTAGATAGACGAAAACCAGGACAAAGTTCAATAACAACTCAGAGAAAAGAATCGGATACAATTCAAATTGTCTCGGGAATTTTTGAAGGTAAAACTACTGGGACACCAATTTGTATTTTAATTAAAAATGAAGATTATAAATCCCATGATTATGATAATATTAAAGAAATATTTAGACCTGGACATGGTGGTTATACTTTTTTAAAGAAATATGGTATTTATGATTATAGGGGTGGCGGTCGAATTTCCGGTAGAGAAACTGCCTCTCGTGTTATTGCTGGTGCTATTGCTAAGCAATTACTGCGTGAGAGAGGAATAAGAGTAATTGCCTATACAAGACGAATAGGAAATATTGAAATAGAAAATTTTGATGAAAACGAAATTGAAAAAAATCCAGTTAGATGTCCCGATTCTGATGCTGCAAAAAAAATGATTGAACTCATTGAATCAGTAAAACGTGAGGGGGATTCTATCGGGGGAATTGTTGAAATTAAAATTAATGGTTTAAAGGCTGGTTATGGTGAGCCGGTATTCGATAAACTTGAAGCTGATTTTGCAAAAGCTCTGCTTTCAATAGGTGCAGTAAGAGGTTTTGAAATCGGAAGTGGATTTAAATCAGCATTTATGAAAGGTAGTGAATGTAATGATCAATTTCGTATAAATCCTGAGACCAATGAAATTGAAACAATAACTAATCACAGCGGAGGAATACAAGGAGGAATATCCAATGGTTCAGAAGTAGTAATGAGAATTGCTGTTAAACCAACATCTTCAATTTCGAAAAAACAGAAAACTGTGAATTATTTTGGTGAAGAAGTTGAAATTGAAATTAAAGGTAGACACGACCCATGTATTTGCCCGAGAATTGTTCCTGTTGCTGAAGCTATGACTTCCCTTGTTTTAATTGATCATATTCTCATGCAAGAACAGATTCAATCAGATATTGATAATATTGACGCGCTAAGGGAAAAAATCAACTTGATCGATTTACAAATGTTACTCTTATTACATGCAAGGAATGAATTCGTATCCAAAATTGGAAAATTAAAAAAGATAAATGGATATGATATTTACAATAAAGAGAGAGAAAAGTTTTTAGAAGACAAATGGCTAAAAAGTGCTGAAGAACTTAATCTTGATAAAGATTTTATTCAACAACTTTTGAAGCTAATAATTGATCAATCTAGAAAAAAACAACAGGAATCTTTTTAATGAATTCAGCTTTAATTGGTTTTGGTAGATTTGGAAAATTATTCTATAAATTTTTTAAGAATGATTATAATCTCCAAATCTATGATAAAAATGAGTCCACATTTAATGGTATTAAAATTAAAAATTTATCTAAATTCAATTACGAGGTAGATATAATTTTTTTTGCTATACCAATTTCGTCTTTCAAAGAAACTTCTGAAACAATAAGACAAACGATTAAACCAAACACGTTAATTGTTGAATTAAGCTCAATTAAAATTTATCCTCTTAAGATTCTAAAAAAGTATTTCCCCAAAAATAAAATTCTTGGCATACATCCCCTTTTTGGACCTGACTCTGTTAAACGTTCATTAAGAGGACATCAATTAATTGTGATAAACGAAACTAAAATTGATAAGAAAATAAATTATGTCATTAATTCATTCATGAAAAAAGGAGTTGAAATTAAATATTTGAATTCAAGAGAACACGATGAATTAATGGCATATACTCTTTGTTTAACTCAATTTATTGGAAGAGCCCTTGGAAAATTAAAATTACCCGATAATTCTACAGGCACAAAAGGATATTTTGATCTGCTAAATATAATTAAAAGAACTAACAACGATACACTTCAATTGTTTATAGATATGAACAGATATAATCCATATTCAAAACTTATGAGAAAAAAGTTAATTCAGAGTTTTATTAAAATCGATAATCTTTTAAAGGAATAAAGTTATTTCTTTTTAATTGCTACTTTAAAAAAGAAAAGGCTGTCAATTTGACAGCCTTTTCTATTATAGTTTCAAATCTTCTCTATTTAATCAATAATGCTTTTATTGTCTTTGTATACTTCGGTGTTTCAAGTCTTATCAAATACATTCCACTTGCAAGATTTGATGCATTAAATTCAACACTATAATATCCAACTTCTTGCTCAGAATTAACCAATTCCTTCACTTTCTGACCAACAGCATTATAAACCACTAGTTTCACTTTCACTGGTTCTGCAATTGCGTACCTAATCGTAGTGCTTGGATTAAATGGATTCGGGTAATTCTGCATTAATTCAAATGCTTTTGGAACAGTTGCACCTTCAACTAAAATAGTCTTTATATTTGGATCTGTAATTGTAACTGGTTGACCATTCTTCAAAACAACATTTAATAATGAACCATCAATTGCATCTTTTATACGATAGAATCCTTTTTCAGCATTTGTAATAGTTATTGTTACTGGATACTTTACTCCTTGCAATTCAATCTTATGTGGATAATTATCAATCTCGACATATCTATCAGAATCAAATCTTACATCAAACATTGATGATGGTGGTAATGGTGGTAATTGATACTTTGCTTCATCAAATTTATCTGCTAGATATAATTCTTGTGAAATACCCTGTGCATCTGAGATCACAATCTTCCTCCAGGTTGGATCAATATTCTCAACATAAAATACATCATCACCACCTTTAGAAAGAGCTGTTTTCTTCATCACAAGACTACCCGATGCATTTGTTTTAATCCAGTAACCTTCACCTTTCTTCAAAGTGTTAGCTGCATAATATCTATTTCTAAAACCAAAGAAGTTGGATGCAAGGATACCAGATGGAACTGTATATACATTTGTAGCTGGTATATCAATACTTAAAGTTCCAACTAAATTCCATCCTGACATTACTGGAATCACAAGCGAATCTTTCTTAGGTCCAATAACTGTTATCATACTATCTGATGCAAATTTCAACCAGTATCCTTTACCAACTTCAAGGGTATCTTTTACGACATATTCCTGCCCATTGAACCAGAAAGCATTCGATGTTGCATTCGGGAATAACTCACCTTTTGTCATATTTGCAGCACTTACTGGAACTGAAACGATATTCCAATTTTTCCTGTATGCTATGCTAACAGTATCGGGTAAGAATCCAGGATTAAACCCTTCAAATTCATCTGCACCAATGTCCGGTGGAATACTTCTTTGTTCAAAGTCAATATCAAATCCAACTGGGACTGGTATTCCACCCGATTCTAAATATGTAATAGAACCTGGAATTATATGAAAATCGAGTCCACCTACAAATGGAGGTTGTTCAATAAATGAATTTAAGTCCTGACCTGTTGAGTCTCGCCAGTTTTGTAATGTTTTACGAGCACCATTATAATATCCAACATTTGCATTTGTTGGTGGAACATAAATTGCGTTATAATCTGATAATAAAGTTCCTCCAGCATTATAGATCGCATAAACAACAGATGCATCAACCTGTGAAACAAAGATATTGTTTTTCATTTCTACATTTGCTGTTCCGCCCATTCTAACACAAGTCATTCTTCCAGAAGCCAATTTTCCTGGATTATTTAAGACAACTGTATTATGATAAATCTTGGCTGATGAAATATTATCCTGGAAAGAAATTAAATCCACCGATGCTGGAATTCCGGTACCAGTATGTGTGTAATCCCCACCAATAAAGTTATTATAAATTAACATTTCAGTTCCTGTTTGACCATTTAAGGTTCCAATACCATATATTCCTTGCGTTCCTGTTGTAGCCATTCTCAAAATTTGTAATTTATTATTGAAAATTTGAATTAATCCATTGTAATTATTAAATAATATTCCCCATCTTACATTACCGCTTGGTGGCGGTACAGTTCCTTTTATATCATTTCCCTTTATCTCGATAAATGAACCAGCCAAGAAGAAGTACAAAGTTCTCATATGACCATAAAGTTCATTATTACTTATATAAATATCCGTTGCGTATGTATTAGTGGTACTGAATCCAGTAACTGATATTGCATATGCAGGTTGATAAATATCATCACCAATTTTACAGTTATTAACCATAAAGAAATTTGTCACACCGGAAGATTGGCCATTAACATATATTCCACGAGTTGTTGTAAGTCCAGGATTCATCTTCAAAAATTTAATGACAACATTCATGATCGAAACTGTATCTGCATTACCATATAACTGAATTCCAATTCTACCGTTAATACTATCATTCATCGCTATTGTTAAATCTCTAGTGTTACCTCCAGGAGTATTAGAACCATCTATTACTATATGACTTGCACCATTAAATGTAATACCTGAATATTGTTTTACACCAGCAGCAGTATCACATCCTGTTATTGTTATTGTTGGAGTTTTACCTGGTGCCGGTTTGATCATTAATGGAGTTGAACTTGAAAGATCATTTCTATTCAGAACAAGATTAGCGCCTACTTCATTTAAATTATCATCAATTAAGAATCTAACAGGTCCAGAAGCACCTAAAGTGTCCAGAGCTTTGAATGCATCGGCTAAAGTAGGAAATCCTTTTGGATGTGTTCCCTGTGGAATATAATAATCACCACTCAATGGACCAACAGCTGGATTGACAGTTAAAACACCTGAGACATAATTAGTCCCATCCCAGAATCCGCCACCACCAGCGCTATAACCTCCATAATTGTAATTACCTTGTAAATATTTAAATCTACTTGCATAATAGTAAGTGCCTGGAGGTAAATTTTGACCTATATATGCCATGAACTCATCATTATTTCCAACATCTACATTGAAGGTAGCAGGAACCCAATTTGTCCATGTATTTGGATTTGTATTTTGCGAATTAATACCAATCCACGCTTGCAAACCCGGTGTTACTCCAGGATTTGAAGTTAGACCATCAATCCAAACTTGAGCGAAAACCCAAGTGGAATCACCAACCGTGATCGTAGCATTTGGAGGCCATTGCAAGTTACACCATCCAACATCTGGCAGAGCTTCAATTGCAAGACTGTCTAAAAACATATTATTACCGAAAGCACTAATAGCTCTTAGTATGATATATTTTCCAGTTCCAGCTCCACTTTCAGGAATCATAAATGAATATAGATACCAACCATCTGCATCTACCACTGGATATTGAGTACGAGAACGATGAATTGAATCAATTAATACAGCACCCTCAAGATTAGGTTGATTGTTGAAATAAACCAATATTCTATCCAGATAGGATGCATAACCGCCATCTCTATACATATAGAATTTTAGTCTAAAATTGGCATGTGGAAAATTAATCGGTGGAGAGATTAAAGCCGCTGAAACTCCACTTGAAAATGAATAGCTATTAAATCTTACCATCGCAGATCCAGATTTCGGAGTAACAGTTGGATTAGTACCGGTAGTTACTCGATCAAATAATCCTGTACCAGCAATCTGAACATTCAACCATCCTCCTGGTGGAAATGTTGTAGCTTCCCAATCCTGCACATATGGGAAAGTTGTAATAGTAAAATCAACTCCTTTACCAGTAAGAGGAATGTTTGTAGGTGAACCATCAGCATTATGTGTGATTGTCAAGAAAGCATTTTTGTTCGAAAGCGAAGTAGGAGAGAAACGAACTGAAACAGAAATAGATTGTCCTTGATTCAGAGAGACGGGATATGTATTGTTATCCGTTAAAACAAATTGAGAAAAATCTGTACCCGTTAAAGCCACTGAATTAATAATCAATGTCCCTGCACCACTGTTTAATAATGAAAAGTTTTGTGGTTGTGAAGTTGTATTAATTTGAAGTTCACCAAAATCTTT
>CALDZP010000006.1 GCA_937944105.1 uncultured Ignavibacteria bacterium | reverse complement strand
GAGGTAATCTTTTTAAATCTTTCTCCCAAAAAAAAGTGATTGCGAATGGAGTGAATCAATTTTTTCTCTTATACCAGTCATTGCGAGTCCCGATGAAAATCGGGAAAGCAATCTTTTCTAGTTGAATGACTAATTTTCATTTTGTTCTTGTATAAAAGATTGCTTCGTCATTTCACTCCTCGCAATGACAATTAAAAGAGTTAGTCATTGCGAACGGAGTGAAGCAATCTTTTCTAATTAAACCAATGATTTTCATTTTGCATTTGTAACTTTTGTGAAGGATTGCTTCGAGACAGCCAGAGGCTGTCTCTCGCAATGACTGCTAAAAGGAACTGTCATTGCGAGTGAAGCGAAGCAATCATTTGTGGTTAAGTAAATGATTTCCATTTTGCTTTATTGTTCTTTTTGAAGTATTGTTTCGAGACAGATTTCTCTTAATTTAATTGAAGTCAAATTTTCACTTTTGTTATATTGCAAGCAATCTTTAATAAAATTTGATTAAATATGAGGAAATTTAAGGGAAGGTTAAGATGAAAAAAGAACTTTCGAAAGTTTATAACCCTCAAGAAGTTGAAGATAAATGGTATGAATTTTGGGAGTCAAATAAACTCTTTCATGCGGAAATTGATTATTCAAAAAAACCTTACACGATTGTTATTCCACCACCAAATATCACTGGAAGTCTTACGATGGGACATATCCTGAATAATACGCTTCAGGATATTTTCATTCGCTGGAAAAAAATGCAAGGTTATAATGCCTGCTGGATTCCTGGAACTGATCACGCATCAATTGCTACAGAGACAAAAGTAATCGCCTCTCTAAGAGAACAAGGAATAGATAAAAAGAAAATTGGTAGGGAAGAATTTTTAAAGTACTGCTGGCAATGGAAAGAAACCTATGGTGGAATAATCCTAAAACAATTAAGGAAACTTGGTGTAGCTTGCGATTGGGATCGTTTAAGATTTACAATGGACGATGATTACTATCGTCTTGTATTGGAAGCATTTGTACATCTTTACAAGAAAGGATACATATACCGTGGATTAAGAATGGTTAATTGGGATCCAGCAACACAATCAGCTATTTCTGATGAAGAGGTAATTTACCAAGAAGTTGATGGGAATCTATGGTATTTTCGATATCCTTTGAAGGATAGTAATGAATATGTGGTAGTTGCAACTACGCGTCCGGAAACAATGCTTGGTGACACTGCTGTTGCTGTAAATCCAGAAGATGAAAGATACAAACATTTAATTGGTAAAAAGGTAATACTCCCAATTGTAAATCGAGAAATTCCAATAATTGCTGATGATTATGTTGATAAAGATTTTGGTACGGGCTGTGTTAAAGTTACACCTGCTCATGATCCAAATGATTTTGAAATTAGTCAGAGACATCCTATAGATGTAATCAATATAATGAATCCAGATGCGACATTAAACGAAAATGTTCCAGAAGAATTTCGTGGTCTTGATAGATTTGTTGCTCGCAAAAAAGTGGTTGAAAAATTTGAACAGCTCGGTTTACTTGAAAAAATCGAGAAATATAAAACCAATGTTGGATATTCAGAGCGAGGTAAAGTTCCCATTGAGCCTTATCTCTCGGAACAATGGTTTATGCGAATGGATGAACTTGTTAAACCTGCAATAAAGTCAGTCGAAGAAGGTAAAATAAAATTTCATCCTGAAAGATGGACTAAAGTTTATTTTCACTGGATGTATAATATTAAAGATTGGTGTATTTCAAGACAATTGTGGTGGGGGCACAGGATACCTGTCTGGTATTGTCAAAATGAAAATTGTAAAGAAATAATAGTTCAGGTAGATACACCAGAAAAATGTCACAAATGTGGTAATCATAATTTAAAACAAGATGAAGATGTTCTTGATACATGGGCATCGAGCTGGTTGTGGGCTCATGGTGTTTTCAAGACAAAAGAAGAGCTTGAGTATTTTTATCCCACTGATACACTTGTTACTGGTCCAGATATAATTTTCTTCTGGGTTGCAAGAATGATTATTGCAGCACATGAGTTTACCAATAATATTCCTTTCCGTGATGTTTACTTTACCAGTATCATTCGCGATGAAAAAGGTCGCAAGATGAGCAAATCTTTGGGAAATTCTCCTGACCCTCTCGATGTTATTGCTCAATATGGTGCAGATGCTCTTCGGTTTACGATTATCTATCTTGCCCCACTTGGTCAAGATGTTTTATTTTCAGTTGATAAGTGTGAGATAGGTAGAAACTTTGCTAATAAAATCTGGAATGCCGGTAGATTCCTTTTGATGAACAGTGAAAACATTGAAGTAAATTATTCACGAAAATTTGAATTTCTTGATTTAACAGATAAATGGATTTTAAGTCGTTTAAATTATACAATTAAAAATTATACTGAAGCACTTGAAACATTTAAGATTAATGATGCTTCAAAGATAATTTATAATTTTATCTGGAGTGATTATTGCGATTGGTATGTTGAACTTGTAAAAACAAGACTTGCTGAAGAAAATGAACCATCGGTTAAATCGGCAATACTTTCACGGGCAATTTTTATCTATGAAAATATATTAAAACTCCTTCATCCAATTATGCCCTTTATAACCGAAGAGATATTTCAGTCAATTTCAGAGACTGGTATTACATCCAGAAATGAATCAAAAATTAAAACAATTATGACAGAACAATTTCCAATTTGCGAGGAGAATTTTATCGACGAAACAAGTGAGAAAAAATTTGAGTTTATTCAGGATTTAATTATATCAATAAGAAATATACGTGGTGAGATGAATGTACCACCTTCAAAAAAATGTGACCTTTATATAAAAACGGAAGATAATATTTTTGAAGATCTTATTAATGCTTATTCATTCTATATTGAAAAACTTGGAAGAGTTGAAAATATTTTAATCGGTAAAAATATTGAAAGACCAAAAAATTCTTCGGCATCGATTATAAAAGGTAACGAAATTTATATCCCTCTAGAGGGTTTAATTGATATTGAAGTAGAAAGAGAACGATTAAGAAAAGAAATTGAAAGGCTGGAAAAACTTCTTGAAGATGTGAATAAAAAACTTTCAAATGAAAATTTTCTTTCTCGAGCTCCAAAAGATGTTATAGAAAAAGAAAAAGAAAAACAACAAAATTTTAGCGAAGCACTTCTAAAGGTTAGAAGAAATCTTGAAATGCTCAATTAAATTAAAAAGGAATTTCTATGAATATTTATGATATAATTGGCGGAATAGCTGTTGGATTAAGTTGTTTTAATTTGCTGCCTCAGGTTCTAAAAGGATTTAAAACAAAAAGTATGAAGGATATTTCCTGGATTTTTATTTTTATGATTATTACTGCAACAATTTTCTGGTTCATTTACGGAAAATACAGAAATGATTGGGCTATTATGCTTACCAATTCAATTATATTTGGATTCGCAATTATTTTATTATTTCAAAAGTTTATGTATGGACGAGAAAAGAAACAAACCGCGGATAATTGATCACTTATAACTTTTATCTGTAAGCTGCTTTATTAATGTCATCGATTGACTTAAATGGTTTTGGTGGTTTAAGATATTTTTCAAGAAACTTATAAATTTTAAGACGAATTTCTTTTGCAAGTTTTGTATCCATTCGATCAAATGAATGTCCACCTGGTAAATCCTGAAAGATTTCGTATTCAAATTTTTTATTTTCAGCTTTTAGTGCACGAATTAGGCTTTCTACTTCAAGAACATTAACATCTTCATCGTTTGTATTTGTATGGATTAACAAAGGTGTTTTTAATTTATGAACATTCCAGACGGGGGATCTTCGTTTGTATTCCTTCACATCTTCATCTGCAGTTTTTCCAATGTGGTATTCATCTGAAAATAATTTTCGATAAGAATCATCCTTATATCCCATTCGTGCTATAAGGTCACTAACAGGGACGCCAGCAAAACAAACTTTATAGTCATCAGGATGATCAAAAACAGCCATAAGAGCAATTAACCCTCCATGACTCCAACCAACAATTCCAACTCGATCTTTATCAACAAATTCATAATTTTCAATCATAAATTTTCGAGCTGCATCACAGTC
This sequence comes from uncultured Ignavibacteria bacterium, assembly GCA_937944105.1. Taxonomy (GTDB): domain Bacteria; phylum Bacteroidota; class Ignavibacteria; order Ch128b; family Ch128b; genus Ch128b. The sequence continues at coordinate 1,838 of CALDZP010000006.1, read as the reverse complement.
TTCAATTTCAAGTCCACCGTAATCAATCGATTCATAAAAAGATTTTCCATATCCTGTACTACCACGATATTCAGGAGCCACAATGATATATCCTTGAAAAAGCATTTCCTTTACAATGTGTGTATAATATGTTGTGAAGCTTGCATGAACACCACCGTGTGGTAAAACAATCAATGGATATTTTTTATTGAAATCAATTCCTCGGGGAATAAATACATATGACCAGAATTTTAGAGGATTACCTGCACCTTGAGCAGTTGGATTTTTTTCTTTCCATTTTGGTGGACCAGTCATAAATACTTTATCTACGAAAGCATAATCACGTAATTTTTCAAACCACAAAACATCATCAATTTTTTTTTCGAGAATATCCAATCGATGCTCAAGATACTCATATAATTTTTTTTGTTCATTGATCTGATTTTCTTTGTTTTGTGACTGACCAAAAAGTATTTGGGTATACATTAAAAGTAAAATAAGACTGAGATATTTCATACAATCTCCTTTAATTTTACCATTTATCATAATGGATTCTTTCTGGTTTAAAGCGATTCTCGGGTGATTTTTTCTCATCTGGATATCCAATGGCGATCATAGAAACAGGTATTATATGCTCAGGAATGTTTAATAATTCTCTTAATGCTTTTATTCTTGGTTCTCTTGGATAAATTCCAAGCCACACTGCGCCCAATCCTGAATCGTGGGCAGCAAGCAGCATATTTTGAGTTGCCGCTGAACAATCCTGAACGATATACTCAATCGTAATTTCAATTTTTGAATCACCACAGATTAATATTCCCAAAGGTGCCTCTTTAAGCATATAAGCATAAGGGTGAATAACTGAAATTTTATCGAGTATCTCACGGTTTCTAATTACAACAAAATGCCAAGGTTGTTTATTTCTGGCTGAGGGAGCTTGCATCCCAGCTCTTAAAATTTTTTCTACCAGTTCATTTGATACAGGTTGAGAAGTAAATTTTCGAATGCTTCTTCTGGTGAGAATTGCCTCCCACAATTCCATTACACTCTCCATTTTTTACAAAGTTAGAAAAGAAGTGTAAAATTTCATCTAGTTGATTGTGAAATATTAAAAAAGGGAAGACTAAATTCTTGAAAAGAAAGAGAATAATAAAAATTTTACATCATCATTTTTGAGGTATGAAGTTCAGAAAAAGCAATTGTGAAATTCAACAGCAAGTTGATTTGAAGAAATTATTAATTAAAAAACGTCAATTCATTTTAGAGTTTATTGATATAACCAGAAAAATTTGCTTCACTCAATTTGCAATGATAGTTCATTATAGCAGTCATTGCGAGGAGTGAAACGACGAAGCAATCCTTCACAAAAGAACAAAATGGAAATTGGTTATTCAACCAGAAAAGATTGCTTTCCCGATTTTCATCGGGACTCGCAGTAACAGTTTTTTGTAGCAGTCATTGCGAGGAGTGAAACGACGAAGCAATACTTTACAAAAGAAAAAAATTTTGCATTTAGGGAAATTGTTGGATCAACCAGGAAAGATTGCTTCGCTCCGCTCGCAATGACTATCTCACTTAGCAGTCATTGCGAGAGACAGCCTTTGGCTGGCTCGAAGCAATCCTTTACAAAAGAAAAACAAATGACTATTTGGAAAATTGTTGGTTTAACCAGAAAAGATTGCTTCCCCGCCTTTGGCGGGTCGCAATGACTGGAATGAGAGAAAGGATTGCTTTCCCGATTTTCATCGGGACTCGCAATGACTGGAATGAGAGAAAGGATTGCTTCGTTTCACTCGCAATGACAGTTTTTTGTAGCAGTCATTGCGAGGAGTGAAACGACGAAGCAATCCTTCACAAAA
>CALDZP010000005.1 GCA_937944105.1 uncultured Ignavibacteria bacterium | reverse complement strand
CTTTGGTAATGAGAGTCTTTCCTCAGGAGTTAGATTAATTATAAATGGTAGTCGTTCAAAAATTTGTGTTAGAAGATTTAATATTTCATTTTTAGATAACAGGTTTTAATTTTGCTGATATGTTTTGGGAAGGCATTTTTAATCCCTTTTTTATTTGTTAATTTTTTTTTATAAAAAAAAGAAAAGCGCTACAGATATTTAGGGGCTTTCTGGTAAATGTCATTCCGAATTTGTTTCAAAATTTAATGTGACCCTAAAAGTCATCCTGAATTCGTTTCAACATCTATAATAAAAAGTCATCATGAATTTATTCGAGCATTCTTTTTTATTTGTTAAGAGATCTTGAAACAAGTTCAGGGTGACTATCGAATGTATAAGAACTTATTTCTAATAAAACCGCCATTTTAATTTTATTTAGGGATTCTTTTTTGATATTAGAAGCTGAGTCCGATAATTGGGACAGGCTAACAAAAGAATAATTTTTTGGAAAGAGCTTTTAATCTGTATTTGCCTAATAATTTTTTTATTAACTTTAATAAATGAAAATTCACCTTGAAATTGAGGAAAGACAATAATATGAAAATTTTATTTTTTTACTTTATTCATTTAATAGTAACAAAGCCTACATTAAATTTTCATCTTTTCTTGATGAGAGTAATCAAATCCTCATTAAATCAAAACTTTAATTAAATAATTTCAGTGGAATATTTTTTACAACTGGTTGATATGTTAGCATGTGATATTTTACTTAACAAATTTTTGAATTTATATTAATTGAATGTTTGTATAATTATCAATTATTAAAAAATTGATTTACTTGAGTTTGAGAATCATCATGGTTAATTTGTTTTGAATTATGAGTATTTTACCTGAGAAGAAATTTGCAACAAAAATTCTTGAAATAGCATTACCCGCAATTGCCGGTCTTTCAAGTCATATACTTATTTCTTTAGTTGATACAGCAATGGTTGGTAGACTTGAAAATGCAAAAGAGAATCTTGCTGCTATGGGACTTGGTGTTCTGGCTACATGGGCAATTGTAAGTTTTTTTTCAAGTTTCAGCACTGGAACTCACATTTTAGTTGCAAGAGAAGAAGGTAAAGGTAATTATGAAGAGTGTAAAAAAGTTTTAAATACATCTTTAATTTTTGGTTTTTTTGTTGGTCTTTTATTTGGACTTTTAATTTATTTACTTGCTCCTCATTTTTCCTGGTTAATAGCAAAAGATAAGGTGGTTGAAAAATTAACCAGCGAATATATCTCATTCAGATTTTTAAGTTTACCATTCTTTTTAATGATTGTCGCATTCAGAGGGTTTTTCTTTGGAATTGGTCATTCAAAAATTTTTATGATTTCAGGTATCATATTGAATATTGTAAATATTTTTCTGAATTGGGTTTTAATTTTTGGGAATCTGGGTGCACCAAAGCTTGGACTTAAAGGTGCAGCACTTGCTTCTTCAGTAGCAACGATTGTAGATTTCTTCTTTTATTTATATGTAACATTTCTCAAATTTTATCGAAAAAAGTATAGAACAAAGAAAATGTTTACATTCAGTCTAAACATTATGCAATCCATAATAAAATTATCTTTACCAGTTTCATTCCAAAATATTTTTATTTTAATCGGCTTTTTAATTTTTCTTGCATTGATTGGATTTATTGGTACTCTTTATCAAGCAGCAAGTCAGGTTGTAATTTCAATAATATTTATTGCCCTATTACCTTGTTTTGCATTTGGTATTGCCGCTCAAACATTAGTTGGAAACAATCTTGGAATTAAAGATTATGACCTCGCAGAAAAATATGGGCTAGAGTCTTTAAAGTTGATTTTGATATTCTCATTTTCACTTGCTTTGATTTTCATCATAACTCCCAAATTACTTTTATATTTAATCACAAATGATCCAATCATTATTTCAACCTCTAAAATAATCTTACAAATAGCTGGTATTGCTCAAATTTTTTACGGCATAGCGATAGTTTTAGCTTATATTTTGCAATCAGCAGGTTTATCATTTTTTGTTATGAAAGCAGAAGTATTTACAAACTGGTTAATTTTTTTACCACTTGCCTTTTTATCGAGTGTTGTCTTTAAATTAGGATTTGTTGTAACATGGATCAGTTTGCCAGTTTATATTTTCATTTACGCATTAATTTTAATGAAACGATTCTTAAGTGGTAAATGGAAACTGAGCTTTGAAGATGATAAAAAACCTATATAATAAATTTTTAAATTCCCGATTTAATATTCCAATCTTGTTGTCAATTTTCCTTCTGGTGAAATTATTTTTTCTATTTAAGGCTGATTTTTTTATTTCCATCTTAAGCGATTTAATTTCAGTTCCTGTTGTAATTTTAGTTGTAAAGAAATTAATTGATTACCAGCAAAAAAGGGCATTTACTCAAATACAACTACTTTTTAGATTTATAATACTGGAGATAATTTTTATTTTATTCTCAGAAACATCACTTTATTTTTTAGGACCCACTCTTAAAAGTTTAAAATCACTGGTAATTAAACCTACTATCTTTATAGGAATAATTTCAGGATTATTTTCTGTTGCTTATATCTTCTTTATTTCGATAATCCTGAGCATTTTAACAATTTTATTTTTTAGCAGACAGAAGAAGACTATAAAGAATTACTATGTCATTACAATGGTTTACTTTGTTTTATCGTCTTTAGGTTCAAATTTTGAAAAACATTTTGACATTCTATGGATCAAATATACCTTTGGAACTCTAACAATTATTTTCTTCATAATTTTGACATACTTGAACAAATGGGTTGTTTATTTAAAGAGAAAAGATAAATTAAAAGTTATTGGTCTTTGTAACATTTTATTAGCAATAATCATCTTTGCAATGATAAAAAGTGGTTCAAAAGAACAACTGGAAGAACTAATTTCTTTGTTCTCAACTTCAGTCATTACCGCTTACAATTTAATATTTGGGATGGCATTCGTTTATTCAATAATTTTACTCATTTTAACATTTTTTCAATTACCTGCAACCGAAGTTATTGAAAAGAAAACTTTTGAAATTGAATCGCTACAAAATTTATCTCAAATGATTTCAAAAGTGCTGGACATTGATGAACTTACCTCTTTTATTACCGAAACTATTGTAAAAATTTCTAATTCGAATTATGTATGGTTATGCCTATTTGATGATAAAGATCATTGCACTTTCTATACAAAAGATAAAAGTTTAAACTTTGATATTGAAAAAGTAAAAAATAAAATATTAAATCCTGATTCTTTAAAAGGCGAAATTAATATAGTCAATTTAGAAGCAGAGAACTTACAAACAAATTCTAATTCAACAATTAATAAAATTGTCTACATACCTCTAATTTACAGTAAAGAACTTTTTGGATATATTTTTATTGGCTTCGACAAAACAACACAACTGGAATTAGATGATTTTAGCACACTAAAAAGTATTGGTGAATATTCAGTTATAGCAATTCAAAATTCCCGATTAATTAAAGAATCAATCGAAAAAGAAAGACTTGAAAAGGAACTTGAAGTTGCAAGAGATATTCAAAAAAAATTATTGCCTGAAGAACCGTTTAATTTTCCTGAACTTGATATTGCTGCTTTGTTTATTCCTGCCTTTGAAGTTGGTGGTGATTATTATGACTTGTTTCCAATTAATAATGATGAATTGGGTTTCGTAATTGCAGATGTAAGTGGTAAAGGAATTTCTGCTGCTTTTTATATGGCCGAGATAAAAGGAATTTTTGAATCTATTTCAAAAATAATATCTAGTCCAAAAGAAATATTAATCCAGGCTAATAAAATTTTATGTAAAAGTTTTGATAAAAAAAATTTTGTAAGTGTTGTATTTGCAAATTTTAATGTTCGAACAGGCATAGTTAAAATTGCTCGTGGTGGCCATTGCCCAATTGTTCTTTTAAAAAATGGTTTGATTAATTATTTACGACCTTCTGGAATTGCACTTGGTTTTAACTGTAATGAATTGTTTGAAAACAATCTAGAGGAAGTACATTTAAAATTTGATAGAAATGATTTATTAATCCTTTATACAGATGGAGTTACAGAAGCACGCAATAAAAATCTTGAAGAATTTGGGACTGAAAGATTAAACGAAATTTTAATTAAACATCATCACCTATCAAGTGGAGAAATTTTACAAAATTTAATAAAAAATATTTCTCTCTTTTCACAAGATTTTCCACAACACGACGATATTACAATGCTTGCAATAAAATACAAAGGAGTAAAATATGAATGAGTTTAATTTAAGTATTAAAACACAGGGGGACATAAGTATAATCAAATTAACAGGATATCTTGATGCACATACTGCACCAAAACTGGAAGAAGCTATTTCAAATTTATTAAAGGAAAGCAGATTTAAGATTGTTGTTAATTTTTCTGACCTGAACTACATAAGCAGTGCAGGTCTTGGTGTTTTTATGGGTTTCATCGAAAATGTCAGAACAAACGGTGGAGATATCAAGTTCTCTTCAATGAGTCAGAAGATTTATAATATTTTCGATCTAATTGGATTTCCACTTATCTACGAATTCTATAACTCCGATGAAGAAGCTATTAATAAATTTAAATCGATTTAGGTACAGATTTGAAATCAATTGAAAGAACATTTAAGAGTAGAACTAAAAACTTAAAAGATATCAGAGAATACATACAAAATTTTCTGAGTTCAAATAAAGCTTCAAGAGAAGATATAGAAAAAATTATACTTGCAATTGATGAAGCATGTACAAATAAAATAAAACATGCCTATAAATATAATCCTGATGGTGATATATTAATATCCCTTGAGTTAAAAGACGAAATCTTTAAGGCGGAAATTTCTGATTGGGGTGAAAAATTTGAACCTGAAAAAATTCAAATTCCAAATATCCAGGAGAATTACAAATCCCAGAAAAAAGGCGGCTTTGGAATTTATCTTATGAATCAACTTATGGATGTAGTAGAATATAAATTTTTAGATGAAGGGGAAAATAAAATCATTCTGATGAAAAAAATTCAATTTGTAAATAATGAAAAATAGTAATCAAGCGAACAAAAATTTATTTAATAAACATCACTTCTTAACTTTAACTGAATTTTCAAATACAATTCATTCATTCAGAACCTTAAATGACCTTTCAAATTTTCTGATACTTACCTTAATGGGAAAATTTTTGATTAATCGATGTGCTTTATTTATTAATTTCAATAATTCACTAAGATTCATTTCTTCAAAAGGAATTGAGCAAAAATTCGAAGAGATGAATTTTAGTGACTTTAAAGAACTAAAAAACTTAATTCAGAAAAAATTCATCGAGAATGATATTTTTAATCATTTCGTAATGTTAACAAGTGAAGATAAACTATCTGGCGTAATATTGTATTCCTTCCATTCTAAAAAAGATACATTAAATGATGATGAAAAAATTTTATTTGAAAGTTTAATAAGAATTTCAACGATAGCAATTGAAAATTTCATTTTTATTAACAATTTGAATGAATTAAATAGAAAACTTCAAATTAAGATTTCACATGCCCGTTCACTTTTCGAATTAAGTAAAGAATTTTCATTGCTTCTTAGTGAAGATGATGTTTACAAATTCTTAAGTTATACAATTATGGGAAATTTCCTCGTTAATAAAATAGCTTTAGTTAAAAATGAAATTAATTCTAAAAGAATCATAGGCTCTTCATTCGATGAAAACTTAAAAGATGAATTAGATAAAATTGATTTTAATAAAATTGTTAATCCAATAGATTTATCTATATCGTCAGAAAACTTTCTTAAATCTTTGTTATTCGATCGATATCAAATTTCTTTAATCATCCCACTTGAGATTAAGAATAAGTTGATCGGTTTAATTTTATGTGGTAATAAATTGAATAACTCTCATTTCTCACAAGACGAAATTGAATTTATCCAATCAATTGGGAGCATTGCTGCCATTTCACTTGAGAATATTCGATTATTTCATGAAACAATTGAAAAACAGAGAATTGAAGAAGACATAAGAATAGCTCAGGAAATTCAAAGAAATCTTTTACCATCTAAACTACCTGAATCGAAATTATTCGAATTTTTTGGTTTAAATGAACCTTCTAAACTTGTTGGCGGTGATTACTTTGATGTTTTTCGACTAAATGATAATCAAATTTTGATTTTAATTGCAGATGCTGTTGGTAAAGGAATCTCAGCATCTCTTGTTATGTCCAATCTTCAGGCAACTGTTAAAGCTTTAACAAGATTAAATTTTAATTTAGCTCAGATAACCAAAGAATTAAACAATCTAATGAAGCAAAACTTGAGTTCAGGTAATTTCATAACTTTGTTCTGGGGTATCCTTGACGAAAAGGAAAAAACACTTGAATATATAAATGCCGGGCATAATCCACCAATTTTAATTAGGGAAAATGAAATTTTTAGACTTGATGAAGGTGGAATATTGATTGGGGTTTTAGAATTAAATCAAGATTATAAATCTGAAAAAATTGAATTGAATTCAAAAGATTTAATATGTCTTTTCACAGATGGATTTATTGAAGCAATTGATGAAAATGAAAAAGAATTCGGTGAAGAAAAATTTATTCAGAAACTAATTGAGAGCAAAAATTTACCACTGGATATTATAGCCAACAAATTAATTGAAGAAGTTATAACATATTCAAATAATTCGAATTCGCTTGATGATTTAACAATTCTTCTGACTCGAGTCAAATAAAACAAAAATTCACTTACAAACTCAGAAAAATCAAAAAAGATTTTTAAAGTACAACTCAAAAAAATTCTTACTTAATTATTTAATCTTTTTCTGACTTACATTTGCAATGATTAGAAGAATAATCCCTGAAATAAAAAATACAGGTCTAATACCAAATTGCGAAGCTAACATTCCGCTTAACGAAGGTCCAAGCATATTGCCCAGTATCTGTGCACTACTTGCAATGCCCATTATTCCCCCTCTCCTCTCAATAGGAGAATTTAAACTCACCAGAGTATAAAGTACTGGTAAAAGTCCACCAAGTGCCAGACCAAGAATTGCTCTTACAAATCCAAGTAAAAAAGGATTATAAATAAAAAAGTGGAAGAAATAACTTATTCCAGCAACACTGGCTGCAATTGCAAGCGAATGATTAGCCTCATATTTTTCATTTAATTTACCCCACATTGGGGAGCCAATCATTGTAAAAACTCCCATTATTCCATATAGTAAACCCGCTATTGATCCAATAAATCTTCTATCAATGCTAAGTGTCTCTACATATAAAGCAAAAAGTGGTTGATTGACTGCAATAGAAATCTGAACAAGAACAATCAATAAAAATATTAATCTCAACTTTTGAGATTTCAATACATATTTATAATTATCTTTTAATTTAGTATCGCTTTCGGTTTTAATTTCTCTTTTTTCATAAACTTTGAAAATGACAAGCAAAGCACTGATAAAGCAAAGTGAAGCAGTTATAAAGAAAATTGGTCGAATGCCAATGTGATCAGAGAGAAAACCACCAACAAAAGGACCAAGAACTGTTCCCCCAGATGTAGCCGTTTGGAGCAAACCCAAAGCGTAACCCGTTTTTTCCTTTGGTGTTGTCGATGAAACAAGAACCATTGAGGCGGGAATGAATCCACTTACCATTCCCTGAATAATCCTGCCAAACAAAAGATGATAAACATTTTGGGAGAGACCAATAAGTATTTGTGCAATTGCAAGTCCAAATAAAGCTCTAATGACCATTAATTTTCTTCCATAGCGATCACCAAGAAAACCCCAAACTGGAACAAGAACAAATGAAAACAAAAAAGGACCTGAAAAAACGAATCCACTCCATCGGGCTATTTGTTGATGATCATTTAAACCAAGTTCACGAATATAAAGAGGAAGAAATGGAACAACCATACTCATTCCCATCATTGCAATAAATTGACCAATCCAGATTATAAACAGATTACTTTTCCAGCTCCACATCTTTACAAAATTAATTAAAAGCAACGCTTTATTTTAATACCAATCAAAGTTTTGAAATTTTCCATTTCGTAAAATTTTTATCGAAGTATTTTTAATCTATAATATCAATTCAATTTCTGGCTCAATGAAATAATTCCCCACAAAAGAATAATTAAATTAAGTATTCGAATCTTTCAACATCAATACATCCAAAAACACAAAAAAATAACAATTGAGTTCAACACAAATAACCATGGGTAAAACCCATATGCAATAAACTCACCATAAAAGGAACCTAAAAGGAGTTCAATATTAATAGACATATTTATACCCTACAAAGGAATAATAAAGTTTAAAAAAGTCATTCTGAACTCCTTTGAGGACCTAAATTGACATAAAATGCCCTTCCGAACTTGTTCTGGAATTTAAATTCCTCAAGAAGTCAATGCATATCAAACAACATACTGAGATTGTTGCAGTATCTAAATTCAAAAAATCATCCTGAAGTTATTTCAAAATTTAAATTAGAAAAAAATTAATATACATTTTTGATCATTCCAGTGATTGTCATTCAATCTTGAAAACTCTCTTTAATTGATAGAGACTACCCGATTTATGTATAAACTCTCATTAAATATTTTTAAATTCAAAAAAATTAAAGTAAGAATGAGAGAGAAATTAAGCGTAATTATTATTACTAAAAATGAAGAAAAAAATATAAAGGAATGTCTTGAATCCGTTAAATGGGCTGATGAGATAATTTTAGTCGATGCTTTCAGTGAAGATAAGACAATTGAAATTGCCAAAAATTACACAAATAAAATTTTTCAAAGAGAATGGACTGGTTTTGCAGAGCAGAAACAATTTTCCCTAAAGCTTGCCTCTTATGAATGGATATTAAGTCTGGATGCTGATGAAAGAGTTAGTCATTCATTAAAACAAAAACTTTTATATCTTCTCGAACATAAAGAAGAGTTAGAAGCCTTTGATGGTTACTCTATTAAAAGAGATAATTTTTTCCTTGGAAAAAAAATAAAAGGTTGCGGGTGGAATAAAGATTTTCAATTGAGACTTTTCAAAAAATCTAAAGCAAAAGTTACAGAGAGGTTAGTTCATGAAGGATTCGAAGTAAGTGGCAGAACTGTAAAAATAAACGAACCAATTATTCACATGAGTTACCGAAGTATTGATGAGGTGATTAAGAAAATAAATTATTATTCATCACTTGAAGCTTTGGAGAAAAGTACGAAGAATAAAGCAAGCATATTAAAAGTAATTTTTTATCCTCCAGTTTATTTTATACAACATTTTATATTACGATATGGATTTATTGATGGAGTTCATGGCTTTTTAGTTTCATTTTTTCATGCGTTAACGAAAATGTTAGTTCAAATTAAAATCTGGGAACTTCAACACAAAACCTATGAAGAAAGGTAATCAAAAAAGATTTTTAATCTGCCGAATTGATAGAATTGGTGATGTTGTTCTTTCCACTCCTCTTCCACGTGAAATCAAGAAAAAATTTCCTGATTCGTTTGTCGCTGTATTAGTTCGTAAATATACAGAGGCAATTTACTGGAATAATCCTTATGTCGATAAAATAATAATTTATAACGAAGAAAAAGACTTTAAGTCATTCATTAACCAAGTTCGAGAAATCACTGCCTATAAATTTACACACGCCTTTATGCTTCTTCCAGATGAGAGACTAAATTACATGCTATTTCTATCAGGAATTAAAACACGTATTGGTGTGGGACACAAGTTATATCAATTTCTTACTTTTACAAAATTCGTAGATAGAAAAAAATACATTCCATTAAGACATGAAGCTGATTACTCACTTGATATGTTAAGAAAAATAGGCATCGATGTAGAATCCATAGAACCAGAAATTCATTTAAGTAATGATGAGAAAAAATATGCAGAAATATTTAGAAATGATATTTTGGGTAATCATAAATTTTTAGTTGGTGTTAACTCCACAAGTGGCAATTCATCACCTAATCTTTCAATTGATGAATATCGGAAATTAATACAAAAACTTGCTTCAATTAAAACACTAAAAGTTGTTATAACAGATTTAGTTCCTCCAAATGAAATTAAAAATATTCCTGAAGTCTCCTATCCAATGACAAAAGACACATTAAGAGAATCTATTGTAAAGTTTTCAGCTCTTGATGTATTAATTTCCTCAAGTACTGGTCCAATGCATATTTGTTCAGCACTTAAAGTACCGACAATTTCAGTATTTTGTCCTTTACCTGCTTGTTCACCAAAACTTTGGGGTCCTCTGGGTAATAAATCAGTTGTAATTTTACCGAAAGAAGAATATTGCAAAAACTATTGTCCTGGAAATCCAAAAATTTGTAGATATGAAGGTGATAGTGGAGTAAATGCTGATACAATATTTGATAGTGTTTTGAAATTTCTTGGAATAAAAAACTAATTCTAAAATAAGAATAAAAAAAATTGTAAAAATTAAATGATGCCAGAAAAAACTCAGAACAAGATTTAGCTTTGTGATTTCCAACAGTAATAAAAATTTTGAAAAGCATTTTAAAAAATAGATGAAAATATTTCTTTAAAACAATTGAGAATCTATTTTCCTCAGAGCTTTTAATCCGATATCTTTTCTATAGTATTTATTTTTGAAGTTAATTTTTTCAGCTGCATCGTAAACATTTTTTATCAAGTCAGAAAAATTTTTTTCACGAGAATAAGAAACAACATTTAAAACTCTTCCGCCATTCGTTAATAGTTTATTGTCTTTAAAAATTGTCCCAGCATGAAAAATTATAAGATCATCTTTGTTTTCTAAATCATAAATTCCAGTAATTTCAAAACCTTTTTCAAATTCATCAGGATAACCTTCGGATGCAAGAACCAGACAAATAGCCTTCCCATCAATTTCAAGTTTGACCTCAGATAAATCACCATTTACAGTTTTCCAGAGTAAATCCAGAAAATCAGAATTAAGGGTAGTTAAAACTGATTGAGTTTCCGGATCACCAAATCTACAATTAAACTCGATTACTTTAATGCCATTTATCGTTTGAATCAACCCACAATACAAAACGCCTTTATATGGGGAATTAATTTCTCTTAAACCTTCAAGTGTTGGTTCAATTATATTTTTCTTGATTTCTTCAATTTGAGTTTGATTTAATAAATTATTAAATGCGTATGATCCCATACCACCCGTATTTTTACCAGTATCATTATCACCAATTCTTTTATAGTCTTGTGCTGGTGTAAGTAATACATAATTAAATCCATCTGTAACAGCGAAGACTGAGAATTCTTCCCCATCAAGAAATTCTTCTACAACAATTATATTTCCTGAGTCACCAAATTTTTTATTAATGAAGATTTCCTCAAGAACTTTAATTGATGAGTTGTAGTTATCACAAATTGTAACTCCTTTGCCACCAGCGAGTCCATCTACTTTTAAGACAATAGGATAATTAGCATTAAGTAAAAACTTTTTTGCATCTTCAATTTCATCAATACTAAATTTTTTGAACTTAGCAGTTGGAACATTTTTCTTGATCATTAATTCTTTAGCAAACGATTTACTTCCCTCTATCATAGCTGCTGACTTTGAAGGACCAAAAATTTTAATCCCAAATTGTGATAAATAATCTTCAATCCCGGTAACAAGTGGAAGTTCTGGTCCAACAACTACAAGGTCAACTTTTTTCTCAATGCAAAAATTTTTAATAGATTCAAAATCATTTATCGATATCAAAAAATTCTTTGCCCATCTTCCCGTGCCGGGGTTGCCGGGTATACAATAGAGTTCACCTAACAAATTACTCTGTGAGATTTTCCAGCACAGAGCATCTTCCCTTCCACCGGAACCAATTACTAATACATTAAGATTCATCTCTCATCACAAATTGAAATATTTTTACAAGCTCCTGAGTTAATTTTTTTCTCTCAAAAGATTGAATTAGTTCTCTATTCGGTTGAGGAATATTTCCTTCCTTAAATAATTCAAAAATTTCAATCAAAGCATTTTTAATTCCATCAATATCATCTGGTTCAACAATAAATCCAGCTTTATAATCTTTCAGAATTTGTGCTGCAGCACCATTTCCTGGAACCAGACCGAGAATAGGTTTACCTGTTCCAATATATTCGAACAATTTACCAGTTGCATAGAGATGGGGATTTTTAGAGTGACGAATCATTAACCATAAAACATCAGAATCAAGTAAATATTTTATGTTGGTAATATGATCAACATATCCTGTAAATACAAAAGCACTTTTGAATTTACTTTTTTGAATTTTTTTGTAGTAAAATTTAGGAAAGTTACCAATAAACATAAATTCAATTTGATTTTCTATATCCGGTCTTTCATAAAAAACTTTTTCAACTGCTTTCAAAAAAAATTTTGGAGTTCTTTCATCATAAAAAGCACCGCTGTAGGTAATCCGGATTTTATTACCATGCTTTGTTGATTGAAAATTTATATTAAAATCTTCTTCATCATAACCGTGTGGGATTATTATTATTTCATCTAATTTAAGGAATGGATAATTTTTTATTAGATGTTCTTTTATCTGCCGGGTATAAGTGATTATTTTATCACTTGAATGAAGAACTTTTCTTTCCATTGATTTTACAATCCAGCGGTGAAAAGGAGTAGGATAAAAAGAAAGCCCATCATCCAGCCAGGCATCTCGATAATCAAGAACAAGGGGAACATCAAATTCTTTTTTGAGAATTGAACCTATTCTGAAAGTTGTATATGGTGGTGCTGTTGCAAAAATTATATCGAATTTTTCTTGACTCAGTAATTTTCTGGCAACTTTCAAAGCCGATCTCATCCAGAATTTTTTATTATCAGGAAGAAAGAAAGTCTGGCTAATCCGGTTCAAAATTTTTCGAAAAATTTCACTTCTAATTTTTCTTTGATTGAAAATTTTTTGAGTTGGATCATATGAGCCGGTTCTTATAATTCTTATATTTCTTTCTTCAAGTTCTTTTAAGAGATAATCATCAAATGCGTAATAAGCCTTTGGTTGAATTGTTAAAACTACCGGTTCCCAATTAAAGTCAACCATATATTTTACAAACTTTGAAATTCTCTGTACACCACTATATCCCATTGGCGGAAAGTAATAAGAAATGACAAGAACTTTTCTTTTCATATAACGATTAATTCGTCCTTTATTTTGTTTAGAATTATCTTCTTGTTTTGGTAGAGTAAAATGTTCTGTTCAATTCTTATTCCAAATTTATTTTCGAAGTAAAGTGCTGGTTCAATCGCTAATACAACATTATCCGGGATTGTTTGTTTTGAATTCATAGAAAGTGATGGAAAATTATGAAGATAAACTCCTAAACCATGACCCAGACTGTGAGTAAAATATTTTTCAAGACCAAATTTTGAAAAATAATTTATTACGCTCTCGGCTATTTCTTTTGCTTTTTTGTTAACTTCAATTTTCTCTATAGCTATATGCAATGCATCTTTAACTATATTATAATGTTTGATGAACTCAACTGGTGGGTTACCAAAATAAATCATTCGAGTAAAATCTGAATTGTATCCCCTTATATTTACACCGAAATCTATCAATACAGGCAAATTTTTTTTCAATTTTAAATTTGAAGACATTCCGTGTGGGAATGAAGTATTTTTTCCAAATAAAACAATTGGATCAAAAGTTTCGCCATCTGAGAGTTTTGTTATTAGATATTTAAGCTGAGCTTTAAGTTCTCTTTCAGATATACCTTCTTTAATTTCTTTCAGCAAATCATTAAAAATTTTTTCAGTAATTCTAACTGCTTTCTTTGTTTGAATTATCGAAAATTCATCTTGATAAGCAAAAATATCGGCAATAAATTTTTTTAAAGGCTTAAATTTTATTTTACTTTCTTTTCTTAACTCAAATAATTTCCCGGCATTTAACTTCGAAGGTTCAAAATATATTGTGTGAATTTTAAACTCATTACAAAAATTCTTCAAAGAGGTTTGCAAATTTTTTTCGATAAATTCATAATCAGCAACTTGAACTATGTCCTTTACCTGTTGAGAGTATCTTCTATCTGTAAAAATTCTTGCTAAATTTTTTGTGATAATTAAATTAGAATTTGTTGAATTAAAATTCGTTAGATACAAAACATCTTCTCTCGTTGAAGTAAAAAATGCTTCACCATTTTGAAGAGATAGTTTATCCCTCAATAATGAAATTCTATTGCTGAAATAATTTTTCATGAGTGTGTTAATTTCCCTTACCTCGGTAATTTGGAGCTTCTTTGGTAATTATTACATCGTGGGGGTGACTTTCTTTTAAGCCGGCTTCGGTCATTTTAACAAATTTAGTTTTAGTTTTTAGTTCTTTTATATTTTTAACGCCACAGTATCCCATTGCTGCACGCAATCCACCAATCATTTGATAAACAGTTTCTGATAGTGGTCCTTTGTATGGAACTCTCCCTTCAATTCCTTCAGGAACAAGTTTTTTAATATCGTCTTCAACATCCTGAAAATATCTATCTTTACTTCCTTTCTTCATTGCTTCAATTGAACCCATACCTCGATAAACCTTATAACTCCTACCTTCATATAAAATTTGTTCACCTGGACTTTCATCAGTGCCGGCGAATAAACTTCCAATCATAACTGAATCAGCACCTGCAGCAATTGCTTTAGCAATATCCCCTGTTTGCTTAATTCCTCCATCAGCTATAATTGGTATATTATACTTACTTGCCACTTTTGAGCAATCCATAATTGCAGAGATTTGTGGAACTCCCACACCAGCAACAACGCGAGTGGTGCAAATTGAACCAGGACCAATTCCAACTTTAACACAATCTGCTCCCGCTTTAATTAAATCGAGTGTTGCCTCCGCTGTTCCAACATTCCCTGCAATTAATTCAATATCTGGATACTTTTTCTTGATTGTTTTGACCATTTGAAGAACACCCTGTGAATGTGCATGAGCTGTATCGATTACAATTACATCAACATTGTATCGAATCAATTCACCTACTCTATCAATGGTTGAGCGGTCGATACCAACTGCAGCACCAACTCTCAATCTTCCTAATTCATCCTTACAAGCATTTGGGAAACTCTTTTTCTTCTGAATATCTTTAAATGTAATTAACCCAATTAATTTGAAATTTTTATCTACTACTGGAAGTTTTTCAATCTTATGTTTCTGTAAAATTTTCTCTGCTTCTTCTAATGAAACTTTACCTTTGGCGGTAATTAGATTTTCTTTTGTCATCAAATGTTCAACTTTTTGAGAAAGATCTGGTTCAAAACGCAAATCACGATTTGTTAAAATTCCAACAAGCCTTCTGTTTTCGTCAATAATTGGAATTCCTGAAATTCGATATTTTTGCATCAACTCGATTGCTTCACCAACAGTCTGATAAGGGTAAAGTGTTATTGGATTATTGATCATTCCACTTTCACTTCTTTTTACTTTATCCACCATTTCACATTGTTCTTCAATTGACATATTTTTATGAATGATTCCAATACCACCCTCCCTTGCCATCGCAATAGCCATTTGCCATTCTGTAACAGTATCCATCGCAGCGGATATTAGGGGAATGTTTAATTTAATTGAATTAGTTAATCGAGTTGATACATCAACATCTCTGGGAAGAACATTTGATTTAGCAGGTATTAACAAAACATCATCAAATGTTAAAGCTTCATATTTAATTTTGTCTTTCATATTTAATTTTTTTTATTGATAGAAATTAATTAAATCAAATTTTCAAACTCTGATGATTTAAAAGCAGTTTATTCAAAAGCAGAAAATCCAGTAATATCTTCACCAACAATTAAAGTGTGCATTTCATGAGTCCCTTCATAAGTTTTAACAGATTCAAGATTATTCATATGACGCATAATTGGATACTCATCTAGAATACCGTTGGCACCTAAGATTTCTCGAGCTACACGACAAATATCTAAAGCAACTTCACAATTATTTCTTTTTGCAAGTGAAATATGAGTAAATCTTGCTTTCCCTTGATCTTTTAATCTTCCAAGTTGAAGAACAAGCAATTGAGCTTTGGTAATTTCAGTTAACATCCAGACTAATTTAGCTTGTGTTAATTGGTAAGCTGCAATCGGTTTAGAAAATTGAACCCTTGATTTTGCATAATCTAGAGCAGTGGTATAAGCTACCATCATGGAACCAATTACTCCCCATGCAATTCCATATCTTGCCTGGCTCAAACACATTAATGCTGATTTTAATCCCTGTGTGTTTGGCAACCAATGAGAATCTGGTACAAAAACATTATCAAGAACAAGTTCCGATGTCACTGATGCTCTAAGAGAATGTTTATTTTTCATTTCTGGTGCAGAAAAACCTTTGAAATTTTTCTCAACTAAAAATCCATGAACTACACCATTCCACTTTGCCCATACAACAGCAACATCTGCAATTGTTCCATTTGTTATCCACATCTTAGTTCCATTTAAAACAAAACCTCCATCAACTTTCTCTGCTCTCGTTAACATACCCCCTGGATTAGAGCCAAAATCAGGTTCAGTTAAACCAAAACAACCAATCTTTTCAGCTTTTGCAAGTTTTGGTAACCAGTAATCTTTTTGTTCATCACTACCAAAAGTATAAATGGGATACATAACAAGCGCACTCTGAACAGAGGCAAAACTTCTAATACCACTATCGCCCCTTTCTAATTCCTGCATCATTAAGCCATAGGCAACATTATTAAGATTTGCACATCCGTATTTTTCTGGAAGTGTTGCACCAAAGATTCCAAGCTCTGCCATTTCTGGAATAAGGTGCATTGGAAATGTCCCCTCTCGATAATGCTTCTCAATTACTGGAATTACTTTATCATCAACAAACTCTCGAATTGTTTGCCTGATTAGTTTCTCTTCATCAGAGAGAAGTTCATCAATATGATAGTAATCAACGCCTTCAAATTTCATAAAATATACTCCTTAATTTTTACAAATTTATCTAGACTGTATGTTTTAAACAATGAACAAAATTTTAATTTCATTTTGATTTTATTAAAATTTTATTTATTAAATCCTAAAAAATATTATTCCCATTTTAAAGTAGGTTTTTTGACTAAAAGATGAATAAGATTTAATTTGAATTATGAACACTTCATTAGAAAATATTTCCTTTGTTGTCTGCGATGTTGAAACAACAGGTTTAAATCCTGTCACAAACAGAATTATTGAAATAGCACTGATAAAAATTGAAAACTTTAAAATCACCGACAAATTTACAACCCTTATCAATCCTGAGATTTTTATTCCACCATTTATCACTCAATTAACAGGAATTCGAAATGAAGATGTCTTCACAGCACCTAGATTTTCAGACATAATAAATGAAATCACAAAGTTTCTTAAAGATTCAGTTTTTGTTGCTCACAACGCATCGTTTGATTACAAATTTTTAATTCACAGTTTTTTAAGGGAAAATTTTAGTCCTCCAAGTAATCCGGTTTTGTGTACAAAATTATTAGCTCGAAGAATTATTCCGGGACTCACGAGTTACGGATTACATTCTCTTACAAACTTTTTCAAAATTAAAAACATTCATCAACATCGGGCTTATGGTGATGCATTAGCTACTTCGCATCTTTTAATAAAACTTATTGAAGAGGGAGAAAATAATTTTCAAATAAATAACATTGATAGTTTACTTTCTCTTCAATTTCAGCCAGTTAAAAGTTTAACGACAATAAAAATAAAAAAAAGTATATCGGAACAGATTTCCAGGTTACCTCAAAAACCAGGAATTTATATTTTTAAGAACAAAAACAATGAAATTGTTTACATTGGTAAAGCAAAGAATTTAAAAAGTAGAGTCTTAAGTTATTTTCGTTCAGATGAGGAACGAGTCAAAAAAATTATAAGGTCGGCACATTATCTCGAATTTGTTGAAACTGGAAGCGAACTCTCAGCTTTTTTACTTGAATCAGAATTAATAAAGAAACATAAACCCCGACATAACAAAGCATTAAAAATAATTAGAAGATATTCTTTTATCAGCCTTCTAAATGAACATCCATTCCCAAAACTTGAAGTCACTACAAGATTAAATGGAAGCAATGCTTTATTTTTTGGTCCTTTTCATAGAAGAGAAACTGCCGAACTGGTTTTGGATGTAATTTCTAAATCAACTTTATTACGGGAATGCGACGATGATGACTTTCAAAAAAATCGACCATGCTATCTATTTGACATTAAAAGATGTCTCGGTCCGTGTTTTAATCCGTCAGTTCATTCAGAGTACGAAAAAGAAATAGAAGTAGTAAAAGCATTTCTAACCGGTGATAACCTGAGTATTTTGAATAGATTAATCGAAAAAATGAAAGAATATTCCACAAGAGAAAAGTTTGAAGAGGCTGCTCAAATTCGAGATTCTATCAGAACTATCATTAACAATATTGGAAGAATTAAAGTATTAAAAGAACCAATAAATTCTCTTAATGCAATTATAATAATCTTCGAAGGAAATAAACCAATTGAATTTCTTGGATTAAAAAATGGAATTTTAATTTTTATTAAAAAGTATGAGAATGAAAAGAATTTTTTATATGAATTAGTAGAATCATACAATTCAGATTACGAATTAGATTTTGACCAATCAGTGAATATTGAGAAAATCAAAATCATTGCAAATTTTCTTGTAAATAAAAAAGCTCATTATAAAATTATTTATACAACAGGGTTAGACTCCAAACAACTTTTCCAGAAATTGCAGATAAGCCTTATGGAGGTTTAAATGAAAATTGTTTCAACGAATCCTAATACTAAAGAAGTAATTGGAGAAATTACAACCACAAATGTTGATGAAATATATGTCCTTGTTGAAAAAGCAAAGGAAGCTCAGATAAAATGGAAAGAACTTAAACTTGTTGAAAGGTTAAATTACATTAAAAAAGTAAAAAAAATAATCTATAGTCAAAGAGAACATCTGGCTCAGATTATATCACAAGAAAATGGTAAACCAATTTTTGAAAGTTATTCAACTGAAATAATACCGACATTGAATATTATTGATTATTATCTTAAGAAGTCAAAAAAATTCCTTAAGCCACATTATGAAAGAATTAAACTCCCTGTAATGATACACAAAAAAAGCTGGATTGAATATGAACCATATGGAGTTATTGGAATCATAAGTCCATGGAATTATCCGCTATTTTTGCCAATGGGACAGATAATTCCCGGATTAATTGCTGGTAATGCCGTTATTTTCAAACCTTCAGAATGGACCCCATTAACCGGAAAAATGATTGATGATATTTTCAAAGAAGTAAATTTACCAGAAAACATATTTCAAACTATCTACGGCGATTCAGTTATAGGAAGTGCTCTGGTTAAGAGCAATATTGATAAATTATTTTTTACTGGCAGTACAATTGTTGGAAAAATAATTTCTAAAGAAGCAGCTGAAAAATTATTGCCAATATCTCTCGAATTAGGTGGAAAAGATCCCGCAATTGTTCTTAATGATGCGGATCTGGAAAGGGCAGCAATGGGAATAACCTGGGGAGCAATAATGAATGCAGGTCAAACTTGCGTCTCTATAGAAAGAGTCTATGTTCAAAAAAATATTTATGATTCCTTTTTGAAAAAATTAGTTGAGTATATTTCTAAACTTCAACCATTTAATAATTCTCCATATTATGATTACTCAAGGATCAAACTCCAAAAACAAGTTGATTTAATTCGAGAACACATAGACGATGCAATTTCAAAAGGAGCAAAGATTTTTTATGGTGGTAGAATCGATGGAAATTTTGTTGAGCCTACTATTTTAATTGATGTTAATCACAATATGAAAGTAATGCAAGAAGAAACCTTCGGTCCAGTTATTCCAATAATGAAATTCAATTCCATAGAAGAAGCAATTCAATTTGCAAACGATTGTAAGTATGGGCTTTCGGCTTCTATCTGGACAAAAAATATCTCGTTCGGAAAATCCATTGCAAAAAAAATTCAAGCTGGTTCAGTTATTATTAACGATTGTATAAGTTATTTTGGTGCTGGTGAAGCAATTGTAGGTGGAATAAAAATGAGTGGAACAGGAAGAGTACACAGCAGAAGTGGAATGATGGAAATGGTCTACGAGAAATATTATAACTACGATAGACTCACCTGGCAAAAAAAATTATGGTGGTTTAATTACAATAACTATTCAACGAAGAAAATAAAAGAAGCAACAGAATTTTTATTTGATTCAAAATTGATCAAAAAGATTATTGCTGGAATAAAAGTCATACCAGAAATGTTCCGAAGATATTGAATAAATAAACTTTTAGTAATCAATATAAATTTTAATAGACCATGAAGTATCTCTAATCAAATCGAGATTCCAACTTTCAAACACTTTTATGTAAAAAAATTACCCCTCATTTAAGCTTTTTATAAAATGAGGGGCAAAACAATTAAAAATATTAATTGCAATTATTTGGTGGATTAGATTCTTGTTGCGATTACTAATAAATTGTCGTTATTTATTACCAAGCACAGCTTCTTTACATACTTTTGCAACTTTAAATTTGACAACTTTCTTTGCAGGAACTTCAACCATTTCACCAGTTCTTGGATTTCGAGCCAAGCGAGCTTTTCTTTCTACTAAAACCAATTTACCAAGTCCCGGTAATGTAAAAGAATTTTTTGCTTCTTCATAGGCAAGGGCTGCGAGGTCTTCAAGTAATTGTTTAACTTGTTTTTTACTCAGACCATTTTTTTCAGCAAGTTTTGAAATTATTTCAGTTTTAGTAAGTGTTTTACCCATTTGTTAAGTCCTTCTTTTTTTTGTTAATATTTATTTGGTTGATTTGTAAATGAATGCTGAGTATTCGAGAACCCATCTATCGATTAAATCTCTAATCCTTGCTTTTGCGAATTCCTCTTTTGATTCAATGAGTAATACATTCCAATTTAATGGGTTATGAAAAGGACTCGTAATTAATAAATTCAAAGCAGACGCATAATTATTATTAATATCACTTCCTGTTTGCGTTAAAAGTGTAAGTTTTAAAACAACATTAGCATCTTCAAAATCAGTGTAGCCGAATTCTGGCAATCTTTGAGACATTCTTTCTTTAATATAATCGATCAAAGTAAAATTAGTAAAAAGAGGATCAGTGTAATCTGAACCCAGATCGACTATAACTTTGTACTTGTAAATTGATTTCTGCTGACCAAAAATGGATGAATTTAATAAAACCAGTAAAAGAACAGGAAATATAATTTTTAAAGGAATTCTTCTCATAAAATCTCCATTAATAAACTTAATTTACAATGTATTAAATTCACATTCAATAATTTTTTATAATTTTTTATGATTTTCTAACAAACTTTTGGACAATTGCCACAAGGAAATTAATTCATCTTTTGAAAGATCAGAAATGTTTTGATTTTTGGTTTTTAAAATCTTTTCAACAGTTTTAAATCTCTGGATAAACTTTTTATTTGCTTTTCTGAGTGATGTCTCAGCATTTATATGATAAAGTCGAGCAAAATTAACAATTGAAAATAACAAATCACCAAATTCATTTTCTATTTCGTCTATTGGCTTGTTCTCAATTGAATTTTTCAATTCCTTTAACTCTTCTTCGATTTTATTAAAAGCTTCTTCTTTCGTTGTCCATTCAAAACCTACTTTAGCTACTTTTTCTTGAATTCTATAAGCACTCAATAAAGCGGGTAGTTCTTTTGGAATTCCATCAACTACCGATTTTCTCCCTTCCGATAGTTTAATTTTTTCCCAGTTTTGCTTCACTTGATTATGATCATCTACTTTTACCTCACCAAAAATATGAGGATGACGACGAATTAATTTTTCTTTTTCTAATTCAATCACCTCACTAAGAGTAAATTTATTTTCATCTTCAGCAATAACCGAATGAAAAATCACATGAAGCAACAAATCGCCAAGTTCTCTTTTTAATTCATCATAATTTTTTTCATCTATTGCTTCAACAACTTCATAAGCTTCTTCCAGAGTTGCCTCTTTTATTGAATCGTTTGTTTGAATTTTATCCCAGGGACATTCTTTTCTCAAAAGTCTGACAATCTCTATAAATTCTTTGATTTCCTTAAATTCTTTATCACTCATTTATAACTGCCCAATTAATTATCTTGAAACCATTTAATCTGCAATTGTTGACCTGTCTGTCCTTGATAGAATCCCATAACAACTATTGTATAGACTTTCCCCGAAATAAGTGAAAATCCTCTCAGACTGATCAATTCTTCATTTGAATTTGTTCGTGTAAAAATAAAGCTAAGTATTTGCGGATCGTAGGGTTCATAACTTGTTATCTGGGAATAAGTAAAATAACTATGTTTAATAGTACCAGAAGGATTTCCAATTTTTATATCAAAAGGTGGAGAATTTGGCGATGCATTTATAAAGCGAACATATGCTTTACCTTCTTCCATTGTAAAATTCATATCTTCAACTAAAATAGGTGTAAGATTTGAAACAGAATCCATTAACAAAAATGAATAAAGTTTGTTCGTTTCAAATTGAAAATTAAAACTTAGCAATATTGGTACTGAGCTACCACCAGGTGTGACTTTCACTTCTCTTAAACCACTTCTTGTAAACAAATATCCAGATGAATTACCAAAACTAATATTCTGAGCAAATTTACTCTGATCAAGTATAACATCAAGTCCAGCTGAATTTGGAGAAGCATTTATTACTCTAATTCTTGAAATCTGACTTGAAGTATATGTGAATAAGAACTGTCCATTTAGATTTGTTTCATCAAGAAAATTAAGCGAATACTCTTCTCCAAGGTTACCGCTACTATTACCAAGCAAATAAATTGTGTATAGTTTTCCTTCATCCATTGTTGCATCAATCGCCAGTATTAGCTGGCTCGGTGAAGATGTTTTTGTAACAATAATTTCATTAAATCCAGCTGGCAAGTCAATATAATTTGAAGTGCTTTTATAATTTAATCCTGTAATTTTAGTTTTAGATAAATAATTATTGAAAGTAATATCAACCTGTGATAAATCATAAGCCCCGTGAACTACTCTGACGCTAACTTTTCCTGTTGGAACAATTTTCTGAGGATTTTCAAATAGAATATATTCTAAATTTGACTTTTTATTCGTTACAAGTAATGAATATGATTTTGTATGATTAAAAGTAAAATCTTGATTTACAAGTGGCGTAGTTGAACCAAATTCAAAAATTTTTACACGCTTATTAACACCTGAGTTTACATTTAATACAGCAGTAGCAAGCTTATAAGTAACATTTGTTGCAATAAATTCGTTATCCACGCTCAATTCAAGAATAGGGTTATCCGTAGAACCATTAACAAACCTTAGCTTGCTCTTAATTGGTGCAAACTTAAAGAGTTGTTGAGCACCAGGATTCGACTCAACAAGAAAATTAATATCAAGTGCCTGTTCATTACTTCCATTTGGATTTCCTAAAACATAAACTGTATAAACTTTGTCCTCTTCAAGGTAAGCATCTGAGGTCAAAACAATATTTCCACCTGTAGATGAAATGGTAATTGTTATTTTATTGTTACCAGATACTAAATCTAAATAAGTGGAAGCAGTTTTATATAAAACATTTGAAATGGTTTGTGTACCGCTTGAATTAACGATACTTATAGACATGTTACCTAAACCAGTTACAGCATGAACAAATCTGATGCTGGACTTTCCAGATGGTGCTGTTTTTATTGGATTCTCAATAAGAAAGCCGTCAGGATAATTTGTTTCACCACAAACAATAAATGAATATTCTTTTGTGTAACTTAAATTCTGGACTTTACTATAGATTTGAGCTAAAGAGCCTGACCTTGTGACCTTAAAATTCTTGCTGTTTCCTGAAGGTACATTTAAGACCTCAGTTGTTAGTCTAAAGGTAATATTAGAAGCTAACTTGTTTTCATCAATATAAAAATCAACAGTAGGATTATCATACAATCCATTTACAAATCGAAGTTTAGTTTTTATTGGAGAGAATTCATTTAATTTCTGATAAGCATCTTCAGATTCTTTGAGAAATGAAATTGAATATTTTTTATCATCAACTGCTGAGCTAATACCACATAAAATAATTGAATACTGAATACCTACCTCCAATTCAGCTTCCGCTGTAACGAGAATATTTTGTGTTCCGCTTTGAGTAATAATTATTTGATTTTTACCACCATCAACATCAATATAATTTGTAACATTCTTGAAAATGTTTTGATTTTGACTAATTGCTCCAGATGAATTAATAATTTTAATATCAATTGCAGGTAAATCATAAATTCCGTTTATAAATCTTATACTTGACTTACCTAAAGGAACAGTTCTTTGCGGAGATTCAAGCACAAGAACTTCTGAATTGGTTAGCCTGCCAACACCAATCAATAAATATTTTTTATTGAATTCAATATTCATTGTCGATTGAAAAATACTGTTTGAAGAATTAGTTATCTTAACATTTACATTTCTAAATCCTGTGTAAACCTGTTGATACTTCGATGTAAACTTATAAGCTAAATTTGAAATTAATTGAGTGCTATCTACAATCAGATCCAGTCCATTAAATTCTGGCGATGCATTAATTAAACGAACTTGAGACTTTGTCTTTTCAAAAGTAAATAAGTTTTGACCCAGTGTATCATTATCTTTAACGAAACTTATCATAAGTGAATTTTGATTTGAACCAATATAAGAACCACTAACAAAGGCTGTGTAAATCCTTCCTCCTTCAAGAAAAGCTGATATGCTCATCAAATTTGGCTTTCCACTTGAACTAATGGTAATTACATTTTGACCAGAAGCCGCTTCAAAATAATTAGATGATAAACCAAAATTTTGAATTTCAATTTGACTTAAACCTAACAACGAATTAATACTAATTAGAAGATTCTGTAAATCTTGGGTAGCATTTACAAATCTTAAAATCGACCTGTTTCCGGTTACATTTTTATTCTCGTTTTCAATTTTTATTACAGAAAGACTATTAGCAACATTACTTAGATAAACCGTATAAGATTTTAGTTCGTCAAACACTACTGTGGTATCTATATAACCCTGCCCGGAACTGAGACTAACTTTGATATTTCGTGCACCGGCTTTAAAGGTCTGAAATGAAGTAGCTTGATTAAATGGTAACGATGTTCTATATGGTACACCATCGATTGTCAATTGAATTGATGTAGAAATTGTAATTCCATTAATAAATCGAATTTTAGTAATTCCTTGCTCAAAATTAAATAATGTTTGTGCGCTTTCTTTTGTTTCATCTAAAAAATAAGCATTTAAAGTTGTGCTATCAGAAGCACCAATATTGCCTGTCAAAAATATTGAGTAAATTTTACCTGATTCAAGATTAGCTGAAGAAGTAAAAATCAAATTTTCAGTCCCTGTCTTAAACAGATTAATTTTTGCATTACCTGATTTAATTTTTATAAAACCTGAAATCGAATTATAATCCAGCTCAGTAATTAAAAAATTATCAACTTGATTAAAAATTGCTACATCTACCTTTCCAATGTCTTGAGATGAATTCACAAATCTAACAAGTGAATAATCTCCTGTTACATTAAAGTTAAGTCTATCAAAAGTTTTAATCCCAGGTTTTGTAAAAGTACCTGAAATTTGAACATTATAGAATCTATTTGAATCAAGTCTGATAGTATCTTTAATTAAAAGTTCTGAATCAGAATTCCTTACAATTTTAATTTCATGCAAGCCGGGACTAATGTCAAAGTAAGCAGTTGCAAGTTTAAAGGTTAAGTATGTGAAAATCTTATTATTATCCAGATAGATATCAAAAGGAGGCAATTGATAAGAAGTGTTAATGAATCTAATTTTTGTCCCTTTACCTAGAGATGGTTTACCAGGAGTGGTAGGCCACTCGTGTATTGGTCCACAAGAAATATTTAAGAGAATAATTAAAAATGGAACTAAATAGAACTTTTTATTTTTGATTTTAAATCTTTTCATGAAATTTAAAACCAGTTAAATAACATTTGTGAACCTGATTCAGAATCGATCAACAAATCAAAACTTATTGGCATGCTCTGTGTTCCCGATATGAATCCAATAATATATGCAGAATAAACTTTGCCTCCATCTAAAAACATTCTTCCATATTTTAATGTATCAGTTGTACCTGCCCGATAAATCGCAACATCAATTGGACCTGCCGGATACTCAAGATAATTTGAAACTCCACGATAACTTAATGTAACATACGATGGTGGTCTATCTTGAGTTGTTGTCAACTTGATATAAACTGTTGGTGCATTTGGAGAAATGTGAACAACTCTTAAAAAAGCTCTGTCACCGCCAGGACTTTTTATTGGGGTTTCAAATACCAAACCAGAAAGATTTAAAAAATTGTTTATTGCCACAACCATATATGACTTATCCAGCTCAAAATTAAATGATCCAGAAAAAAGTGGTGATATACCACCAGCTTCCATAATTTTAACATTTCTTGAACCTGCTTTTACTTTCAATAAAGCTGAAGATAGTTTGAATGATTGATCTGTCACTAATTTAAAGTCATCAATTAAAAAATCTAAATTTGGTGAATCTGGCGAACCATTTAAGAATCTTATCGTGGCTTCTCCCTCACCATAATTGAAAAGAACCTGAGCTCTTGAATCACCATCATTTATAAAATTCAAGTCAATTTTTTCAGTTTCACCTCCATCTCTGGCACCTGAAAGAATTGCAGTATAAATTTTTGCAGACTCGAGAAATGAAACTACAGTTAAAATAATATGATTTGTACCAGATGTCGTAATTATAATATTATTTCTACCAGATTTTAGTTCAATATATTCTGAAGCACTACCAAAACTTAATCCTTGAATTGTTTTTATTTCATCATCGTTCTGTATTTTAATATCTACAGTTCCAGAAATATCCTTTGTACCATGAAAAAATCTAATTTGCGATTTACCGACGCTTACTGTTTTCGGAACACTTTCCAAAATTACATATTTGAAATCATCGATTTTATTGTAAGCTATTATATTATAAATCTTAGCCGGATCAATGTCCAAAGAAAAATCTGCTAAGTTTTGATTTGGATTTTCAGTCGGTTTAATTTGAATAGTTCTATTTCCTTTTCCAACATTAAAAATCTGACCTGCAAATTTATAACTTGCACCACCTACAAGTTTTTTCGTTGCAACTATAAAATCCAGCTGCTTTGATTTTGCACAAACATTTATAAATCGAACTCCTGTAGCTCCAGGTTCAAAACCAAATGGAGATTCAATTGGACCACTGGGAAATCGACCTCTAAAATCATCACAAGAACTGAAAAGCAATAGGAGAATCAGATTTAATAAGATAATTTTTAGTTTTTTTAATGGCATTTTCAATTCTCTTTTTTGAATTATAATAAGAATTTTAGACATATTCCACTATAAAACAAGAAGTTACAAGGATTTCTTAAAATTAATTTTTAAATGAACCCATTAATTTTTGAAAAAATTTGTTATTTCATTTAAGAACATAGGTATTCTGTTTTGTTATAAGGTTGAATTATTCCATCCATACATTGCAAAATATTTTTTATTCAAATGTTAAGAAATTGATATATAAGATTTCAATAACCAAAATTTTTTCACTAAACATTCAGTCTCATTCTTTTATTTCTGCAATCAGTTCAACTTCTACTGGAGAATTTAAAGGGAGTGAAGAAACTCCGATAGCACTTCTTGCGTGTTTACCTTTATCACCAAAAATTTTTACAAGTAACTCAGATGCACCATTGGCAATAATAGGATGCTTTGTATAATCTTCTGTAGAGTTTACAAAGACAGTTACTTTTGCTATTCTCACAATTTTATCGAGATCATCTATTCCAGCTTTTATAGCCGACAAACAATTAATCGCACAGATTTCCGCAGCTTTAATTCCTTCTTCTTCAGAAATTGTTAAAGGTATTTTACCTGAATATTTCAACTCCCCATTTACTATTGGTAGTTGTCCAGCAGTAAAAATTAATCCACCTATTTTAATTATAGGAACATAAGCTGCAAGAGGTTTTGGTGGAATTGAAAGTTTATAACCCAATTCTTCTATTTTTTTTTCAATATTCATACCGAACTCCTATTTATTTTTTGTTTAATACAAAATTATCAACAGGAAAGAGTAATTACCAGTAGCTAAATAACTTAATTAAAAAATTCTCAAATTCGTATTTCAAAAACTAAATACTAAATAGAAAAATAATCCTAATTATTCACTAAAGTTTCCTATTAAAAACTATTCAAATCTTAAATTGATAAAAACTTAATGAAATTAAAACGGAACCTTCACAGAATTAGATTTTGATTATTTATAACGATAACACTTAAAATATTTAATTCATATCCTTAAGTGTAACTAAAAATTAAACGAATAGGTATGTAAATTTTTCAAATATCAATTTGATATTTTTTCATTTTGTCCCGGAAAGTAGAAAGCGAAAGCCCAAGTAATTTAGCAGCATGAGATTGATTCCCTTTAGAATTCTTCAAAGCTTCTCTTATTAAATTAATCTCCAGACAACTGACAACCTGATTAAAATTCATACCATCACCTACAAAACAATGCTTACAAGCCTTGACTATTAATTGAATTGGATTCTCCACTCTAATTTCAAGCGGTAGGTCTTTAGCTTCAATAATTCCATTAGAAAAAATAGCGAGTCGTTGAGCAAGATTTTTTAATTCACGCACATTTCCTGGCCAATTATATTGAATTAATAGTTTTAAAGCATCATCAGAAATTTTTATTTCTTTTTCAGGAGCATAATGTTTTAGATAATATTCCATTAAAAGTGGCACATCTTCTGGACGTTCTCTTAAAGGTGGAATGTATATCGGGATTACATTTATTCTATAATAGAGATCCAATCGGAATTTACCAGCATCAACAAGATCTTTCAAATCAATTTTTGATGCAGTAATTAATCTAACATCAATTGGAATTGTTTTACTACTCCCGATTCTCATTATTTCTTTTGATTCAAGGACTCGTAATAATTTTGATTGGAGTGAAAGTGGAAAATCATCAATGTCATCAAGAAAAATACTGCCAGTGTTTGCAATCTCAAACAAACCTTTTCTTTCATTTGAGGCACTTGTAAATGCACCTTTCTCATGACCAAATAATTCACTTTCTAACAATTCTGAAGGTATTGCTGAAAGACTCACTTTAACAAATGGATTTAATGATCTATTACTTTTTCTATGGATATACTCGGCAAACAACTCTTTGCCAACCCCTGTTTCACCTATTAATAAAATTGAAGTATCACTATCAATAACTTGATCAAGTTTACTTAAAATTTCTTGCATCAATGGATTTTTAGTCAGTAATATCAATGGCTTCATATAAGTAAAGCTTAAATTTATTTTTATTTTTCTTTGCTACTAACTAAAACTGTTCAAATCTAAACATTTGAATAATAAAAATCATTTTAATGTAAATTTTATGATTTGGGAATTTTTAATTGTTTATAATTTTTATTTGAATTATCGGTTATTTATAGTTTAATGAGGTCAAGCAAGAAAATAACTATCAATAAATTAATGTAGAACAAAATCTTTTATAAGACAAAGAAATCAGTCTTTCGATACTTCTATGATAATACTTTTCGTCATATTAAATACAACAGTAATGGAATTTTAATGAAGTTTATAATCATTACTCTTTAAGAAAATCATAAATCATATTATTTAATATATTAACTGCTTTCGGGATAGCATTTTTTGCCTCATCACTCAACTCAAGTTCCATTTTCTGAAAATTATCAATATAGACTATTAATAATGTAATATCAGGCAGGTAGCCTAAAATTGCAGCGGAATCAATTAAATCTTTTAAACCTATATCATGTGCAGTTAAAGTTCTTGGAAAATCAGAGGTATATTTTGGTTTAATTATTTCAATAGTCCCAGCAATCTTATCACCAGTGGCAGCATCTACAATAATAACTTTTTTATAATCCTGAAAATAAGAAATTAGATGAAACCCACCAGTACCTCCATCGACAATATCTATGAAATCATTAAATTTATTAATTGATTTAAACTCACGAATAATATGAATTCCTATCCCTTCATCGCCCATTAACAAATTACCAATTCCAAGAACTAAAATTTTGTTTTTCATATTACAAAATAAAAAAGTGATGGGAGAAAAACTTATCTCCCACCACTGGAAGGGTAATTTTAGAGATATACGCTAATCTTCTTTTTCAATAAATTTCCAGCCACCAACCATTGAAGAAGTAACTCCTCTTCCTTCTACATAATCGTGATAAAACACAAGATATACATGAACAATCGCAAAGATTATAAAGAACCACATCATAATGTGATGCCATTGTCGAACAGCAAAATCACCGCCCATAAGTGGAACAATCCATGCAAATAACTTTGGAAGAAATGAATCACTCATTGCTGAATACATTCCAAAACCAGTAACACTTTGAAAAAGAAAAGCTAAAAATGTGAGAAAGTAAGTTAATCCCGCTAATGCATTGTGTCCAATCGATCTAAGTGGTTTAACTTTCACTTGAAGTATATCAACCTTTAATACATCCAGAATTTCTTTGAATTGTTCCTTTCGAGTTGGAATGAAATTTCTCCAATCCGCATATTTATTACCAACGAATCCCCAATAAATTCTAAATAAAAAGTTAAAGAAAAAAACGAAAGCAGCAGAAAAATGTAAAAATCTAATTGTTCCGAACCAATAACTAAACGAAGCCTCACTGCTGCTCTGTATAGCTAAAGGAGAACCAATCAGATAACCAGTTATAATAAGGGTTATTATGGCTAAAAAATTTAACCAATGATAAAACCGAACTGGTAATTGCCAAACGTAAATTCTCTTAATCTTTTCATCTTTCATCTCACCCTCCATTAAAAAGTTTGTATCTGATGAATATATCTACCTTTTTCATCATACACATGAACAGCACAGGCAATGCATGGATCAAACGAATGAATAGTTCTTAAGATTTCAAGTGGTTGTTCAGGGTTTTTCACAGGTGTTCCAATCAATGAAGCTTCATAAGCAGACATTTGACCCATTGCATCTCTTGGAGAAGCATTCCAGGTCGAAGGGACTACTAATTGGTAATTTTCAATCTTCTTATCTTTAATTACTATCCAATGAGCAAGTGCTCCCCTTGGGGCTTCAGTCATTCCAACTCCTCTGGCTTCTTCTGGCCATGTGGATGGATCCCATTTTTCAGAGTTGAAAGTTCTTGTATCACCATTCTTAATATTACTTAAAAGTTGTTGATAGAATTCTTTTGCCCAGACAGCAATTAGTCTTGTTTCAAGGGCTCGTGCAGCTGTTCTTCCAAGTGTAGAAAATAAAACAGTCGCTGGAACATTTAGTTTCTTCAATGCTTCATTCACAACTTCTTTAATGTCATTATTACCCGCAGCATATCCAACCAATAATCTTGCAAGTGGACCTACTTCCATAGGTTTACCCTTCCAGCGAGGCGTCTTTAACCAACTATACTTTCCTTCGACATTTAGATACTTGTATGGTGGTTTTGGACCAGTATAATTAAATTTTGTCTCACCATTCCATGGATGAAGTGGATTCTCATCACCTACTGAGTACTCATACCACGAATGAGATACATATTCTTGAATCTCATCAAGATTTTTTCCATCAACCGGGTGAATCTCATTTAGATTTCTATCAAGAACAATTCCCCTCGGAAATTTAAAATTAGATGGATCGTTATAACCATTGGTTGGTAAGTCACCATAAGACAGATAATTTGTTAATCCTCCACCATAATTTGCCCATTCCAGATAAAAAGGAGCAACGGCAAAAACATCCGCCAGATAAACCTGTTCAACAAATGTTTGGGCATCATCTAATAATTTTCCAACATAAGCTAATCTTTCAGCGTTAATTGCATTCGATTCATCTAAATTAATTGAACATGGTACACCACCGACAAGATAATTTGGATGTGGATTTTTACCGCCAAATATTGTATGAATTTTTACAATTTCCTTTTGCCATTCAAGAGCTTCAAGATAGTGAGCAACACCTATTAAATTTACCTCAGGTGGTAGTTTGTATGATGGATGTCCCCAATATGCATTTGCAAAAATTCCAAGTTGCCCACTGTTCACAAAAGCAATCAGCCTCTTTTGTAAATCAGAGAAATATTTTGGAGAACTCTTTGGATAATTGGAAATTTTTTGTGCAATTTCAGATGTCTTTACAGGATCAGCTTTAAGAGCACTAACTACATCAACCCAGTCCAGTGCATGTAAATGATAGAAATGAACAACATGATCTTGTAAATACTGAGCACAAAACATTAAATTTCTAATTAATTCTGCATTTGGTGGAACACTAATTCCCAAAGCATCTTCAACTGTTCTAACCGAAGCAAGAGCATGGACGGTTGTACAAACTCCACAAGCTCTTTCAGTAAATGCCCATGCATCTCTCGGGTCACGACCTTTAAGGATTATCTCAAATCCCCTTACCATTGTTCCGGATGAATATGCGTCAACAATTTTACCATCTTTAACTTCAACTTCAATTCGAAGGTGACCCTCTATCCTTGTAATTGGATCAACTACTATACGACTCATTATTCACCTCCTTTCTGATTGTTTTCGTTAATTTGATTCTGAATTAACTTTCGTTTTCTAATATTAGTTGTAATTGCATGAGCAGCAATTCCAGCGACCGTGACAGCGCCCAATGCAAAGCCAATTTTATCTGCAGTACTTTCAATACCAAAACCAGGAAACGAAGCAAGATGCTGATAGAATGGACCATTATCCCAGAAGCTTTCTTCACTACAACCAATACAAGGATGACCGGACTGAATTGGATAACTCACTCCGTTATTCCATCTGGTAACACCACAAGCATTATAAGTTACAGGTCCTCTACAACCTATTTTATATAAACAATATCCTCTCTTAGCGTTTTCGTCATCAAAAGTTTCTACAAATAATCCTGCATCATAATTTGGTCTTCTATAACAAGTATCGTGAACTCGTCTTGAATAAAAAGCTTTAGGTCTTCCAAGTCCATCAAGTTGAGGAATACGATCGAAAGTTAATATATGAACAATAACACCTGCCATTACTTCACCAATTGGTGGGCACCCAGGAACTTTTATAATTGGTTTACCACTAATTACTTTATGAACAGGTTTTGCTCCAGTGGGATTTGGTTTAGAAGATTGAATGCATCCATTTGAAGCACAACTACCCCAGGCAATTATTGCTTTAGCACCTTCAGCAGCTTCTTTTACGATATCAAGTGCTGTACGACCACCTATGCAGCAATAGACACCATCATCATTAGTTGGAACAGAACCTTCAACAAGCATAACATATTCACCTTTGTATTTTTTCATAGTATTATGAAGTGCCTCTTCAGCTTGAAAGCCAGCAGCTGCTTGAAGTGTTTCTGTATAATCAAGAGAAATTTTATCTAAAATTATATCAGCAACAATTGGATGCGACGTTCTTATGAAAGACTCACTGCAACAGGTACATTCTTGAAAATGAAACCACACAACTGGTAATCTGGGCTTCGTTTCCATAGCTTTAACAACTTTTGTAATACCAGTTGATTCAAGACCAATGAAAGCAGCAAGCCAAGAGCAAAAACGTATGAAATCCCTTCGGGAATATCCTCTCTCTCTCATTACCTCCCAATAGGTAGGTTGTTTTTCGTTCATTTTATCCTCCAATTTTATTAAAAGTTAATTGCTATACCTTTTCAAGTGGTTTTAATTTTTTTACAATTATTTCGCACTCTATAACTACTCGATCTTCTAAATGAAAATCACAATTTTCTGGACATTGTAACTCAATTAGAATTGGTTCTATCCTGACTTTAATAAAACATGTATCATCAGGTTTTAATATCTCCAGAACCTTTCCTTGTAAGTTAAAGTTATGTTCAACATTCATCGATAATTAATTTTGCAAAGATGATGCCATTAAAAATTTTTTAATTTGAATGAAAATCTTTCTAGATGAGGATAAAGACTTGCGGAATTTCATAAATAAATTTGCGGAAGGCCGTAACTTTAAAATAAAGTTTTTATAATGTAGAAATTGATGGAAAAAGAATTATTGAGTTTATTTAATACTCAAGAATTACCATCTATCTTATTGTATCAAAATGAAAAATATTAGCATACTAAAAATAAAATTTAACTAAATAATCAATCGGTAATTTCACTTAAAAATTAATCATTCTGCATTAATAATAACTACAAACTCACCTTTAAAGATCAACTGATCTAATTTCTTATATAAATCTGATACAGCTCCTCTAATTACCTCCTCAAATTTTTTTGTAATCTCACGACATAATGCAATTTCTCTTTCTGGACAGAGTTCATATAATTCATCAATTAACTTTTTAATTCTAAAAGGTGATTCAAAAAAAACTGTCATCTCCTTTCGTCTTGAGATTTCTTCTAATTTTTTCCTTCTTCCTTTTTTTTGTGGAATGAAACCTTCGAAATAAAAACTATTTATTTCAAAACCACTTAATACCAGAGCAGCTATTAAAGAATTTGGTCCTGGAACTGGAATCACTCTAATTTCATTTTCAATACATGCTCGAACTAGTTTTGAACCTGGATCAGATATACACGGAGTTCCACTATCTGAAATTAAAGCAATAGATCTGCCGTTTTTTAATTGTTCAATTATAAATGGAATTCTTTTATCTTCGCTGTAAGAATGATAACTAACAAGCTGTTTTTTTACACCATAATGATTTAAGAGTTTACTACTTTCTCGAGTATCTTCACATAGAAT
The DNA here is from genome assembly GCA_937944105.1 of uncultured Ignavibacteria bacterium. Classification (GTDB taxonomy): domain Bacteria; phylum Bacteroidota; class Ignavibacteria; order Ch128b; family Ch128b; genus Ch128b. Next base: position 28,587 of record CALDZP010000005.1, on the reverse strand, counting down.
AAAATCTACATCACCAAGTACTCTTAGAGCTCTTGGTGAGATATCTTCTAAATTACCAATTGGTGTTGCAATAATGTATAATAATCCATTCATAATATTTCTAAAATGGATTTTTTGAAAATCTCAATTGCTTCATCAATATCTTCTTTTGTAACCGAAAGTCTTGGTCTAAACCGAATTGACTTTTCACCACAACCTAATATTATCATTCCATTTTCAAAAAGTTTTTTTCTAAATTCATTCCTTAAATTTTGATCTTTTAAATCAATGGCACACATCAAACCTTTACCACGAGCATTCGATACTAAATCTGGAAATTCATTTTGTAAATTTTGTAATGAACTAAGAAGATAATCTCCCATAATTTCAGCATTTCTAACAAGATTTTCTTCTTCAATTATTTCAAGATACCTTTTTGCCCTGAACATATCAGTTAAGTTACCACCCCAGGTTGAATTAATTCTTCCACCTTTTCTGAATACATTTTCTTCGACATCATCAATTCTATTACTACAGATTACACCCCCGACTTGCAGTTTTTTACCAAATGCAATGATATCAGGATTTACAAAGTGCTCAAAAGCCCACATTTTTCCTGTTAAACCTACACCCGTTTGAACTTCGTCAAAAATTAAAAGGATTTCATTCTCATCGCAAATTTCTCTTAATTTGACAAAAAATTCTTTTCTAAAATGATTATCACCACCTTCACCTTGAATTGGTTCAATAATTAAGCATGCAATATCATCTTTGTTGTTGTGAATTGCATTTTTTATTTCATCAATTGCTTGGTTTTCCTTTTTAATTACTTCGTTTAAAATATTCTCAGTTATTGGAAATTTAAGTTTAGGATTTGTAATTCTTGGCCAATTAAATTTAGGGAAGTATTTTATTTTATTAATATCAGTATTTGTGAGTGAAAGAGTATAACCACTTCTGCCATGAAAAGCCTCTTGGAAATGAATCACTTGATGACCTTTTTCAGTTCTATATCCCTTATTAAAGTTCTTTTGTACTTTCCAATCAAAAGCGATTTTTAAAGCATTTTCTACCGCTAGAGCACCACCTTCAATAAAAAAGAGATATTTTCCCCATTTAGGTAATGCAACTCGATTAAAAGTTTCGATAAATGCATACAATTCTTCGGTGAAAAAATCCGTGTTTGATGGTTTATTAATTGCAATTTTTTTTAGTCTTTCAAGAAATAAATCATTAAAGATCTTAGGGTGATTCATTCCGAGAGGCATGGTGGCAAAAAATGTGAACATATCAAGAAAATACTTATTATGCTTTTTATCATAAATATGGGACGGTGTACTCTTCTCAAGATCGAGTATCAAATCAAAAGATGCTTTTTGTAAATAATTCTGTAAGTAAGAATGAATTTCATAAACAGAGGTCATTTTAATTCTCACCAAATTTAAAAAACAAAAAAGTCGCGAAGCTAAAAATAAAAAGTAATTTAATGCTTCGCGACAAATTATTTAGTTTCCAATTCTTTCTCTTTTTTCAACCATTTTGATATTCAATTTTTCCAGTTCTGCCATAACAGGTTCATAAATATTTTTTGTGTTTGGAATTCTTACACCAATTTCTTTGATATCACCATAAGCAATCATTTTGACAGCAATCGCCATTGGTAAACTTACAGTGCGAGCCATCGATGTGTCACCATAAGGAATTCCGAAATCAATTAATGTGGAAGTAATTTTGTCCTGAGAACCATCCTTATTTTCAACAATGAAAGTGTGTTTCATCAACAACATATCTACTTCGCCTGGCTTATAAACTAATTTTTCTTGAAGTCTATTGCTTAACATATCCAGAAGATTATCAGCATTTTCAACAATTTCATCACTAAATAATCCAAGCCATTCTAATCTATAAATAACATCATCAATCTTTTCAATTTGAACCTTTTGTTTGATCGCATCTTTCAAATTTGAATCTGAATCTACACTAAGAACTTTTGCAGTAATTTTTTTATAAGTATTTCCTTTAACAAAATCTCTAGGAGTTTCATCAATAAATCCAAGTTGATTTAAAACATAAAATGTATCACACCATCCAATATTTCTATATGTTCCTCGTTTAACAGTTAGAGCATCTTTCAAACCATAAAGTTCTTTATAAGGAACAGAATCACGATTTGGATAAACTTCAAATTTTCCAAGTCCTTCAACTTCTTCAACAATATAATTTCTGAATAAATCTTTCCCATCTATTTCAACAATTTTTCCATTTTCTAAAAATCTTGCAGAATTCCTGGAAGCGAGCACAACTCCTCTCGGACTCCAGCTAAATTTATAGCCGAAAGGATTGTCATTATGCTGCGGAGCAGGCAACCCGCCACAATAAGAATAGAAATGAAGAACTTTACCTCCTTCTTTTTCGACTTCATCAATAATTTTCATTGCTGACATGTGATCAATCCCAGGGTCAACTCCAATCTCATTCAAGAATAAAAGACCTTTTTCCCTGACTTTCGAATCTAATTCTTTCATCGCCGGACTAACATAAGAAGTAGTGACCATATGCTTTTTAAATTCAATACAAAGTTCGGCAACTTTCATGTGATGAATCCAAGGTAAAAGACTTATGACGATATCATTTTCTTTTACTAAAGCTGCCAATGCATCATGATCTTCAACATTCACTTGTTTTGCTTTACCATTCGGAAAACCCTTTACTAATTCCTCCGCTTTGCTTAGTGTGCGGGATGCAACAGTAACTTCAAGTTCTGGTTGATTAAGTAAATAACGAACACCAGGACGACTTACAAGTCCTGCTCCTAAAACTAAAATTTTTTTCATTTCTTTTCTCCCAAATAATTTTGAATGTATTTATATTCTTCTGTTAGTTGACCTTTATGAAGAATTATTGCTTTCTTAATTGGATATGGAAGCTTAAGCTGTGAGAATTCTTTATCAAAATCATTACTTAGTATATCTGGTATTAATTGTAACAAGACTTTAGAAAATTCTGATGATGCTTCTCGAGAAAATTCGCACGGCAAATTATCTACAGCCATTACCGTTATCCCATCTTTTTGAACATCATCGATAAACACATTTTCGTATGGGTTATAAGTGAAGCAAGGTAAATCTGGTTGAGTTGCTTTATAAGTAATTTCAATTCCACCTTCAATATCACAACTAATATCACCAATCATTAAAAGTGATTTGCTAATCTCAGGATTTTGTAAAAGATATTTTTTCGTCACAAGTCGTGGGTATTTATTAGTCCAGAATATACAATTGAGTAAAACTCTTAAATATGGCAAATAATCTTCGAACCTTGATTCATAATTTTCTGGATGATTAAAAAATTCATTCAAATCGAAATTTCCAGAAATTCTTTTAACAGTATCCTTTTCCTTAAAAACTATTTTAAATAATTTATTCTTTTCATTTTTCAAATTATGATAATGTTGTAATAATTCTTCTGGACTTATTTCTTCATGAGGTAAAATATTAAAGAATTCCTGGGCACCTTTTGAAACATTTCCATAACCTGCAAACCCAACAGTTAAAGGCAAAATCTCTTCTGGTATGCCATTTTCCCGAATTATAGTTGCTATTTCCTGTAAAGAATTTTTAGCATCATCAATTCCAGAATATTGATAAGGCTGTTTGATTTTAGAAAATGGATTTTCGATACCCATTAGATTCAATTTTTTACCGAAAGCATGAAATGTTTCCATCAAACCAGCATAACCAGCATACTTACCAAAAAATATTAGTCTTCTACCCTGTTCATCCACAATTCTCTCATAATCAATTAAATTACATTTTAAGTCCATTAATTTTTTCAACATTGGCATATTGTGCTTTTGACCTTTTATTACATGAGCAAAAAAGATATAAGTTTTCGATGGTAAAATTTTTTCTGGTGGAATTTCTTTTACGCCAAATATTATTTCAGCTTCTGATAAATCATCTTTAAGAATTGCACCGGCTTCTTCATATTCCTTGTCAGTAAAAATTCTTATATCCGATGGTTGAACAATAACCTTATAACCGAAATTCTTAATTAGAAATTTAACATCTTCAGGGATCAGTGGTGTTCTTCTTTCCCAAACATTTTTATCTTCTTTGCGAATAGCAATAATCATTTTAATCTCCTTTTTTGTTTAAGGATTAAAAATATAAAGAGGGAAAAATTTTAATTAGAAAACGTTTTCGTAACGAGAAGGAAGGTAATTACGATGCCTGCAGTTAAACTGCGAAAAAGATAAGAAAAAAACTCTTAAATAATTAAAATTCCTACTTTCCATCAAGTGCAAAATAAAATTGTATTAAAATTTTAACAAATCAATTACAAATAAAATAACTGTTATTTTCATCGATTATTCACGAGTCATAGTTAAGCGGGAGAATTCTTTTTAAGTATCCTATGATTTTGTTAATACATTTATTAATCAAAAATTTCTGAATTGAATTCAATTAAAGCTATTAAATTATTAAACTATTACCCTACTCACTCAAATGATTAAATTGTATCGTATAATATTAAAGCAAAAAAATTTATTATTTCTTATATAATAGTTCGGGATGCTCTCTTAATTCTAATATTTCTTTTCCTTTCCCATGACATTCAGAACAATTCACCTCTTTCCAATCATAGCCAATATCAACCGGATGCTTATATTCAAGTCCATCAAGAGATAATCTAACTGGTTCGTTCTCGAAACTTTGTGATAAAATAGTGTGACAGTTATTACAATCTTTAGTTAAAACTTTTCCTTCTTCATTTATATGTTTTCCATCGTGACATCGAAAACAACCTGGATAATACATATGTCCAATATTATCGAAATGACTTTTCCAGCTAACCTTCATTTCTGGAAAGTAATTTCTACTATAAATTTTTTGAATTTCAAAAATTGCTTTTTCAATATCTTTTTTATTTTTCTTATATAATTCAGGAAAATTAAATGCATAAAAGTCATCGATGTAGGCTTTAATGCTATCAAGTCCTTTACTTTTAGAACTGTATTCTCTTTCGAGTGCCTCAATGGCGACACTTTTGATGTAAGGAAGATTTCGATTAATCCAGCCAAGTGAAAGAACATGATTAATTGATCTGGCTGGAGGATGATAAATATGAGTAGGTCTGTTATGACAATCAATGCAATCCATTGTTCGTTTAATTGCTTTTTCAAAGTCATCGTTAGAAAATTTTATCTCAGTACTTCTATAAACACTTTTTGAACCATCAGACCTTTCTACTTCTATATATGGAATAATCTGACGATCAAAATCTAAAGCATAATATGTTACTTTATTTTTAATATTCATATGCCAGTGAATTCCAGAAGTAATACCAGCTTCTTCATTTCCACCACCAACTTTCATCAATAAATACAAATTCCATTTGGTATTTTTTTCATCGCTCTCATAATAATTATTTACAATTTGTTTTTCATGATAAAAATGTTTGGGCCAATGACATTGTTCACAAGTTTCTTGTGCGGGTCTCAAATTTTCAATTGGTGTAGGAATAGGTCGAGGAAATTTATTAAAGATTGTTGCATAAACTTGATAAACACCAGATAATTTTGAACGAACAAACCAATCAGCTCCCGGTCCGATATGACATTTAACACAACCTACTCTTGAATGAGGTGAAGCTTGATATGCAGTATATTCAGGAGACATTACTTTATGACATAGCTCACCACAAAATTCATCTGAATCGGTATATTCATATGCTTTAAAGCTACCAAATGCGCTAAAAAATAAAAGAACAATTCCAGAGATCAAAAAGAATACAACAACCCTTCTTTGACTTTCGATATTCAAATCTATTACTGGAAGACTATATTCTTTTCCTGATCCCTCATTAAATTTTCTCCTTTCCCATATCAATCCTATTATAAAAACAATAATGCCAAGTATCAAAAATATAGGGAGAATAACAAAAGCTATAATACCCATATAAGGTTTGTGTTCTGCAGTTAAAACTTCAATGATCATCAAGAACACAATTAAACCAAAACTTAAAAAAGCTAATGTAAGCCCAACTATTGAAACAGGATTATAAAAAGATTTTGGAAATTTTTTCATCCAGCGTACTCGTTTATTAAAGTTTATTTTAAAGTTTTCGCAAAAGTTATCATTCAAAAAAATTTTCTACATTAATTAAATAAATAATTTTGAGAAGTTGTGCTCCAAAAAGTTTTTAAATTAATCATCAATTACTAAATCTTTAATTTTTCTTATTTGAACCAAAGTGATTAATAATCCTTTCAAATATTTTTTTCACTTTCGTTTTGATTTTTTTCGATATTATTTTGTTGTTTTATTCTCTCCAATTCTAAGGGATGTTCATCAGCCATTTCTTCCTCTGTTAAATAACCTTTGATCCATGCCAGATTCATTGGATAAACATCGGGATTAAATATCACATAATAAAAATGCCATACAACTATTGCTAGAAATGCAAGCCAGGCTTCAAAGTAATGAATAGTTCTTGCAATATCATAACCCAATTTTGTAAAGATTCCTACAAAAGTATTTTCAAACCACATTATTATTCCGGTAATTGTCATAACAATAGTTCCCCAGACTAAAGCCCAATATTCAATCTTTTCTGCATAGCTAAATCTATCAAGTTTTGGTTTGACAGGCGAGAACCCAAGATTATATTTCATCACACCGATTGCATCTTTTATATCTTTGACATTTGGTAATAAATCTTTAAATAATTGTCTCCCTCTTTCAGTAAATGATAGATAAAGAATATGATAAATTGAATCAGCTACCATAACAACAGCAGCAATTCTATGTAGTAAACTTCTCAATTCGAAAAAACCAGGTATTAATTCTCTCAAGTGCCTAACCCACCATGCATCAGGAAATCGTAAAGCGAAGCCAGTTACAACAAGTGTAAAGAAGCTTATCATCAGTAAGAAATGTTGAATTCTTTCATTTACTGTCATCCTTAAATATAATGAATGACCGTGGTATTCATGCTGAATTAGTCCCTTCTGTATCATCTTTCTACGTTTTGCTCGTTTAATAAAATCTAAAATATTATGAATTAGCATTCCACCAATGATTGAAAAAATAAGAATTATATAAATTGTTGAAATCCAGTACAGTATCGGTTCTTCTTCTTCCCTTTCAGTCACATGAATCTTACCCATGGTAAATCTTTCATTAGCACCTGGATGGCATTTACCACATGTTTTAACAAGATTAGATTTATGAATTGTTGATGTTGAATCACTTGAGGGTTTTATATTGTGATAACCATGACAACTTGCACAATTAGCTGCTTCGGTATCGCCACCTCGCAAAGCCAAACCATGATAACTTGTGGAATAAGTTTGTGATTGTTTTAATGACAATCCATACTTCTGAGACAATTTTACTGACTCATGACAAGGAGCACATACCTGAACTGAAACATTTCTAATTGATACAGGGGCACGAGGATCATCATGACTTAAAATATTATGTTCACCATGGCAATCAGTACAGGTTGGTGCGTCTTTATTTCTTTTCTGAAGAGAAACACCATGAATACTTTCTGAAAATTCTTTTACTATTTGATCATGACATTTTCCACATGTATTGGCAACATTAAATTTAGAAACCGGAGATTTTTCGTCAGTAGATTTTATAACGAGATGTGAACTATGACAATCAACACAATTCGCAGCTCCTGGATTACCTTTTAATAAAGATTGACCATGAACGCTATTTTCGTATGCCTTTATAAAACTCACTTTCGATGCCATAAGGTCGGAAACTTCGGGTTTTTCAAGATGACATGATAAACATAATTTTTCTTGTGCAATTTTACCTTTTAATGAGTCTTGTTTTACATAAGTTTTAGAAATTTTAAAGTTATGACATGATAAACAAGTTGGTGAAAGTGGAATATTTTCAATAAGCGATTTATAATGTATTGAATTTTGAAAATCATCCTTTACTTGTTTATGACACTTCCCACACGATTCGGTCAATTTTGAGACATAAAAAGGTGATGTTTCTCTTTTTATATATGTCACATTATGAGTCCCATGACAACCCTTACAGTCACTACTTTTTAAGCCAGTTTTTTCCCCACTCTGTAAAATTTGTGGATGGAAAATATGTTTAATTGGTGCATTTTTATGACAATTAGAACACCTAACTGGTTCTATTTTTTCTTTGTGAGGAATTTCTTCTGGATTGAATCCTTTATGGCAGGATACGCAACTTATTTTTCTGTGAACAGAGTTCTTTAAAATATTTTGATCAACGAATAAAGAAATTGTCTTACCCATCCTTTCCATTGTAAGGTCAGTATCACTGTGACAGGAAAGACAATCTTCATTTGTTTGAGCAAAAAGATTAACAGAAAAAATTGATATAAAGATGGAAAGAATGAATGAAATTAGTAGTGATTTCCTCATCTTTTTTGTCCTCTCTTCCTTTTTTAAAACTCAAAATAATCGTCAGGTTTAAATTTTAAGTGTAATTCTTTTTCAACATCCTCTCTTGTTAAAAACGAAGAAGAAACCTCTGAAGGTTTAACAGTTAATACAGGAACTGGCGAATACCTGACAATTTTTTCAGCAACACTTCCCATTAGAAGATGTGAAAAACCTGTTTTGCCATGAGAAGCAACCACAATTAATCCAATATTATTTTCGACTGTGAATTTTATAATTTCTTTATAAGGATTACCTTGCAAAATAACTATTTCAACTTCATCAGCCAGGTGTAATTTTTCAATAGCTATTTTTTTTAATTCTTCTCTAACTTTTTTCTTGAATTCTCTAAAGCTCTCAATTATCTGTGGATTCTTTTTTTGTTTTTTAACTGATGGTATATTTTCGCAAACATAAACGAGAAAAACCTTAGAATCATAAGTCTCGGCTATTGAGTTTGCATACTCAAGTGCAACAAGAGATAGTGGTGAAAGATCAGTTGGTACTAATATACTATCCAGTATCTTTTCTTTTTTAATTTGAATTAAAATTTGTGTCTTTTTTTTATCCTTCATTTAACAAATGGACATTATTTTTTTCAAAATGGTACTAAATCATATTAAACCAATAAAATAAATATTTTACATTCATGAAAATTAGTAGTCATTAAATTCAGTGCTTTAATTTTGCGGGATCAAAAGTTTGAAGTATTTTCATATAATTTGCTCTTTCGAAAGCAGCAGGATTTTCAACTGCTTTATGACTCATACTCCCCTTCATTTGTTCAATCGATTCATATTCATGTTCTTCCATCCAGATTTTAATATCGTTTATAACCTTCTTAATATGACTTTCACCGTTTTTTATCAAAGCAGAAAACATTTGAGTCACACTTGCTCCTGCCATTATCATTTTTATTACATCCTCAGCTGAAGAAATACCACCAGTTGCTGCAAGATCAGCTGTTATTCTGCCATATAAAATAGCAATCCATCGCAGAGGTAAACGATTTGCGAAAGGAGTGCTTAATATAACATTTGGCACTACTTCTAAATTTTCGAGATCAATATCTGGTTGATAAAATCTATTAAAAAGAATTAAGCCATTCGCACCTGCTTTAACCAGTTCATTTGCAATCCATGCAGTTGAACTAAAATAAGGACTTAATTTAACTGCTATTGGGATTTTAATTGCTTTACGAACTTCTTTTACAATGTCAATGTAAAGATTGTCAATTTCAATACAGCTCTTACTAATATCAGTTGCAAGAAAATAAATATTTAATTCGAGAGCATCTGCACCAGCTTCCTCGATTTTCTTTGCATAATCAATCCAGCCACCAATCGATTTACCATTTAAACTTGCAATAACAGGAATATTGACGGATTCCTTAACTTTATGTATATGTTCAAGATAAAATTCAGGTCCCACTTTATATTCAGAAAACTCGGGGAAATAGCTCAATGCTTCTGCATAGCTCTCGGAATGTATCGATGTTCTGTAATGTAATTCAAGTTGTTCAGATTCAATCTCTTCTTCGAATAAAGACCACAATACAATAGCTGAAGCTCCAGAATCCTCAAGCTTTTTAATTTTACCAAGATCTTTTGAAAGAGGACTTGCTGAAGGCATTATAGGATTTTTTAATTTCATTCCTAAATATGTTGTTGACAAATCCATGTTTAAACTCCATAATTTATTAATGATCGGGATTGTCCATATAAGACAATCCCAATAAATTATTTAATTAAATTTCTTTATTATTCTCTACTTTATTCTCGTTATGAGAATTGAAAAAAATCTCATAAATTTTTGAATTAGCTAATTCTTCATATTGACGATATCTTAGTTCAATTTCCTTCTGTGCTTCACGCATTAATCTATCAGCAATTTCAGGATGCGATTTGGTTAACATTTTATATCTTGTTTCATTGTATGCATATTCTTTAAATGGAACTTTAATTCCTTTCATATCAAATTTGAAAGGATTTTTACCCTCTTTAATTAAATCAGGATTATATCTATACAATTGCCAGTATCCAGAATCAACAGCAAGTTTTTGCTGTCTCATTCCTTTTTCCATATCAATTCCATGTGCGATACAGTGGCTATATGCAATTATAAGTGATGGACCATCATAAGCTTCAGCTTCTAAAAATGCTCGAACAGTGTGAGCATCATTTGCACCCATTGCAACTTTAGCAACATATACATTACCATAAGTTAATGCCATAAGTCCCAAATCCTTTTTAGCAGTTGGCTTGCCACCCATTGCAAATCTTGCAACTGCACCCTTAGGTGTTGCCTTCGACATTTGACCACCAGTATTTGAATACACTTCCGTATCAAGAACAAGAATGTTCACATCTCTACCTGATGCAAGAACATGATCAAGACCACCGTAACCAATATCATAAGCCCAACCATCACCCCCTATTATCCATACAGATTTTTTAACAAGATAATCTGCCACTGCAAGTAAATGTTTCACATCCTTGGGATCAACATTTTTTATGTCTTTTAGTCTTTTCTTAAGTTCTTCAACTCTTAATCTTTGCTCATAAATACCAGCTTCATCTTTTTGATTAGCATTTAATATTTCATCAACTAATTGTTCCCCAATTTCAGACGCCATCTTTTTCAAAAGGAATTTTGCAAATTGATTATGTTTATCAATTGCTAATCGAAATCCAAATCCAAATTCAGCATTATCTTCAAAAAGGGAATTTGACCATGCTGGTCCTCGACCTTCTTTATTGTAAGTCCAAGGAGTTGTTGGTAAATTTCCACCATAAATAGACGAACAACCAGTAGCATTCGCAATTATCGCACGATCACCAAATAATTGAGAAACTAATTTCACATAAGGAGTCTCGCCACAACCTGCACAAGCACCTGAAAATTCAAATAATGGTTCTAAGAATTGTGAATCTTTTACATTTTCAACTTTAACTATTCTTCGATCCAACTCAGGAATTTTTAAGAAGAAATCCCAATTAACTCTTTCCTGTTCACGTAAAGGTAATTGAGGTTGCATATTAATTGCTTTTAATCGAGTTTCTTTCTTATTCTTAGCAGGACAAATATCCACGCATATACCACATCCAGTACAGTCTTCTACTGCTACCTGTAAGGAGTAAAGTAAATTTTCTCCATATTCTTTTGATTTGAATTTTGTGTATTTGAAAGTAGGAGGTGCATCTTTAATAAATTCTTCTTCATAAACTTTTGCACGAATTGTTGCATGCGGACAAACAATAACACATTTATTACATTGAATACAAACTTCCGGATCCCAAACAGGAACTTCTAAAGCAATATTTCGTTTTTCATATCTTGCCGTACCAGATGGAAAGGTACCATCAACAGGCATTTTACTGACTGGAATGTAATCTCCTTTCCCTGCAATTATCCTGGCAAGGACATCTTTAACAAACTCAGGTGCATCGTCGGTTACAGGTGGTTGAAGTTGCTTTGTACTTGTAACTTTATTGGGGATTGGCACCTCAAAAAGATTTTCTAATGTTTTATCTACTGCTTCAAAATTCATTTGTACAACTTTGTCACCCTTTGCTCCATAAGTCTTTTTAATTGCATCTTTAATTAAACTAATAGCCTTTTCTTTAGGGAAAATATTTGAAATAGCAAAGAAACATGTTTGCATTATTGTATTAATTCTCACCCCCATTCCAGTTTCACGAGCAACTTTATATGCATCAATTACAAATAATCTCATTTTCTTATTAATCAAATCTCTTTGAACTTTTTCAGGCAAAGAATCCCAAACTTGTTCAGGTGGAACCTGAGTATTTAAAAGGAATGTTGCTCCTTCAACGGCATCATCAAGCATATCGAATTTTTCTAAGAATACTTGTTGATGGCATGCAACAAAATTTGCCGAAGAGATTAGATATTCTGATTTAATTGGTTTTGGACCAAAGCGTAAATGTGAAATAGTAGTAGAACCAGACTTTTTAGAATCATATACAAAATAACCTTGAGCATAATAATCAGTCCCTTCACCAATTATTTTAATTGAGTTCTTATTAGCACTTACAGTACCATCAGCACCAAGTCCATAAAATTTACATCGAATTGTTTCTTTTGATTCAATATTAAAATTAGGATCAAAATCCAGACTGGTATTTGCCACATCATCAATTATTCCAATAGTAAAATGATTTTTGGGTTTAGATTTTTCAAGTTCTTTGAAAATTGAAATTACCATAGAAGGTGTAAATTCTTTAGAAGATAAACCATATCGCCCACCAATTACTTTTGGAAGTCTAAAAGGAAGTTCATCGTTATTAAATTTTTCAGTTAATGCATTAACGACATCGAGATAAAGTGGCTCACCAGCTGAACCTGGTTCTTTAGTCCTGTCTAAAACAGCAATCGACTTTACAGTTTTCGGTAAAGCATCAATAAAATGATTAATTGAGAATGGACGATATAATCTTACTTTGACAAGTCCAACCTTTTCGCCTTTATCTAAAAGATATTCAACTGTTTCTTCAACAGTTTGAGCGCCTGAACCCATCAATATTATTATTCTTTCAGCATCGGGAGCACCAAAATAATCGAATAATTTATATTGACGACCAGTTAGTTTAGCAAATTTATCCATTTGTTTTTGAACTATCTCAGGACACTTTATATAGAAAGGATTAACCGTCTCTCTACCCTGAAAATACACATCTGGATTTTGAGCCGTTCCTCTGATAAAAGGTCTTTCAGGATTTAATGCTCGCATTCGATGTTCAATAACAAGATCATCATCTATCATATATCGCATATCATCTAAAGTTAATTCTTCGACTTTCATCACTTCGTGTGAGGTTCTAAATCCATCGAAAAAGTGAATGAAAGGTACTCTCGCCTCAAGTGTAGCTGCTTGAGCAATCAATGCAAAATCCATTACTTCTTGTACAGAATTAGAAGCCAATAAAGCAAAACCAGTTGAACGAGTTGCCATTACATCAGAATGATCACCAAAGATTGAGAGAGCTTGCGCTGCAATTGAACGAGCAGAAACGTGAAATACAGTAGAAGTTAATTCCCCAGCTATTTTAAACATATTTGGAATCATTAGAAGTAAACCTTGAGAAGCAGTGAATGTGGTTGTCAAAGCTCCACTTTGCAGTGCGCCATGAACACTACCAGAAGCACCACCTTCACTTTGCAATTCACTAACACTTGGAACATCGCCCCAAATGTTTTTCTTTCCTTCAGCCGCCCATGCATCACACCACTCTCCCATTGGTGATGAAGGTGTTATTGGATAGATAGCAATTACTTCATTCGTGTGATAAGCAACGTAAGCTGCTGCTTCGTTTCCATCAATTGTAACTTTTTTTCTTTCCATTTTTACCCTTCCTTTATTAAAAATTTTTAATTCTTAAATGTTTATTTTCTAAAATTTATGATATTAATAATAAAGTTAGATTTAATTACATTCAAATTCAATAATTATGCCGTTTTCTTTTGACAAAAAATGTAAAATATATTTAACATTTATCAAGTTTTGTCTCTCAAAATAGAAAAAAATTTAATTTTAATTTCAAAATTGAGAATTTAAGATAAGATTTGAGATAATTTCTTAATCACCTGTATAGTAATTCAACAACTGATTAAAATCAAGTAAATCAATCGGCTGGTAAAAAATTTTATCTACAACTTGATTTAATTTTTTGGCTACGTTTAGCTGATTGATCGAAGAAGAAGTGAAAACAAAAATCTTTGAACTTGAGCTCTTTAATTTGAGTTGTATGATTAAATTTATTAGTGATTCATTTAAAACATTATCAATAATTATAATCTCAGGTTTTATTGTTGAAACTATTTGAAGTAAAATTTCTTCGTCATTTACAGTAATTATTTTTTGATAATCCTTTCTAAAATATAAACTAAAACTTTGAGCAAAATCGAAATCCTCTGAGAAAAGAAGCAGCTTTATTCTTTTATATTTTTTCTGATAGTTACCAGATTCGATTCTATTAACTTGCACTTTCTCATCCATACCAAATATGCAACAATGTTTATGCCAATAATTCAAAGACAAAGATTATACTATCATTATATAATCAATTATTATTTACTGATTTATTGAGAAATGTGAAAAAATTTTGAGTTTAATTTTCGATTTTAAATTTCCAATTCATGTAAAATTCTCAGAAATGAAAAATTAGAATGGATGACGTTTCATAAATGAAATTCAGGCGAGTATTTTTAATTCCTTAATTCTTCTATAAAGTGTTGCGGTACTAACTCCTAACATTCGTGCAGTTTTTTCTTTATCATAATCATTTTGTGCTAAAGCTTTTCTAATATATTCTTTCTCAAATTCATTGACTGCAATTTCAAGCGATTTGAATTCAGACGCAAGATTTAAATCAGGTACTCGATCCGAAATGATGTAAGAAGGTAATTCATTAATGGTGATATATTCACCTTTACAAAAAATTACTGCTCGTTCAATAACATTTTCAAGTTCTCTAACTTCTCCTCTCCATGTATAATTCATCAATGCTTTCATAGCATCAACATCAACTCCTTTAATGTTCTTATTCATTTCTTTACGGTACTTATCAACAAAATATTCAACCAATAATGGTATATCTTCCACACGTTCACTTAAGGATGGTAGATGGATTTCAACAACATTTAATCTATAATAAAGATCACTTCTAAATCTTCCTTCTTCGACTTCTTTGTATAAATTTTTATTTGTTGCAGAAATAATTCTCACATCAACAGGAATAGGAGTTGACGACCCAACAGGAATTATTTCTTTTTGTTCAATTGCTCTTAATAAACGAACCTGGGATTGTAAAGGCATCTCACTGATTTCATCAAGAAAGAGTGTACCTCCATTGGCAGCTTGAAAATATCCTTCTTTATCCTTTATGGCTCCAGTAAATGATCCTTTTTTGTGACCAAATAATTCACTTTCAATTAATGTTTCAGGAATTGCCCCACAATTTACAACAACAAAAGGTTTATCTCTTCTTGGTCCATTATAATGAATTGCTCGACTTACCAGTTCCTTCCCTGTACCACTATTACCAGTAATCAAAACGCTGCTATTTGTTTCCGCTACTGATTTAATCATTTCAAAAACTTTTTGCATTGCAGGGCTTTTACCAATAATTTTATCGAAAGAATATTGCTTTTGTAATTCTCTTCGATAAAGTTGATTTTCAATTACCAGTTGTCTGAATTCAAGTAATCTCTTTACTTTTAAGATCAATTCGTCAAAATCAATAGGTTTTAAAATATAATCACTCGCTCCAAGTCTGAGAGCAGCTATTGCCGTCTCCAAAGAACCATAAGCTGTGATAAATATTGAAATCAAATGAGGATCTATTCTGGAAATTTTTTCTAATAATTCGATGCCTTTCATTTTTGGCATCTCAATATCAGAAATCAAAATATCAAACTTATCATTCAAATACTTTTCAAATGCTTCTTCTCCATTAGAAGCTTCGACAACTTCATAACCTTCCTGTCTTAAAATTAAGGCAATATTTTCTCTTAAAATTACTTCGTCGTCAACAAGTAAAATTTTTGTTTTCATAGTTTTATTCTATTGTATCTAAATTAATTGGGAGAACAATTGTAAAAGTAGTACCTTCATTTTCACTTGAAGACACCTGAATTTCTCCTTGAAAACTTTTAATAATATTGTAACTAACCCATAATCCGAGACCTGTTCCTTCACCTACTTTTTTGGTAGTATAGAATGGATCAAAAATTTTTTCAATTGCAGATTCAGGAATTCCAATGCCATTATCTGTAATTGAAATAAAAACCCGATTGGGGTCTTTGTATGTTTTTGATATTATTTGAGGATTTGGATGAAAATAACTCATACTATCTGCATCGATACACAGTGCATCAATTGCATTTATTAAAATATTCAAAAACACCTGCTGTAATTGATCTGGCACAAGATATAAGATAGGAATATCTTGTTCATATTCTTCGACAAAATTAATACCTTTAGCTTTCTTACTAACTCGTGCAATCTCAATTGCTGATTTTAAGACTTTATTAATATCTGTTGATTGTAGTTCATAATTCGATTGCCTGGAGAAGTTTACGAGGTCACGTATTATTTTTGAAATTCTATTAATTTGACTTTTAATTAATTCAAGTTTCTGATTTGTGAATTCATCTTTATTTGTCCTTTGAATTACCTGCACAAGAGATGAAATAGAAGCTAATGGATTACCCACTTCATGTGCAAGTCCTGCAGCAAGCAAGCCTATACTTTCCATTTTTTGAGCATGAATAAGTTGTTGTTCGAGCTTCTTCTGCTCAGTCTTGTCGCGATGAATACCAAAATAGCCAATTAGTTTGCCATTGTTATCAATAATTGGAGATATAAGAAGATCAGTATAAAATAATTGCCCATCTTTTCTTTTATTTATTACTTCTCCAATCCATACTTTTCCTTGCTTTATAGTCGTCCACATATTTTTCCAAAAGTCTTTAGAATGTTTATGTGAACTGAAAATATTTGGATTCTTACCAATCAATTCATCACGGGTATATCCACTGGAGCGTTCGAAAGCGGGATTAACATAAATTATTTTTCCTTCTACATCAGTAATTTCAAGTGGATTAACAGTATATTCAGCAACATTTGCGAATCTAACGAGATCAAGTTCCTTCTCTTTTTGAATAGATATATCTCGTGCAAAAACAAAACATAGATGATCATCTTGATTCGATAAATTCGTCTTCGCTACTGTAAAAAATGGTGATAAAATAATTTGAACATACTTTTTCTGTTCAAATGCAATAAAAGTTGATTCAAATTTTTGATTTAAACCGTAATTAATTGCCTGTTCAAAATTAGTTTTAAATTCCTCTTTCTTATCATCACTTATTAAATCAAGAAAATTTTTACCAATGAATTCTTTCTTTGATAAAGAAAAAAATTCACTTGCCGCTTTATTACAATGAAGGATATTACATTTTGAGTCAATTACAAAACTCATATCAGGAAGAATATCAAAAAAATTACATGGGATATGAAAAGTATGAAGCTCATTGTCTGATTTATCTTCTGTGATAAGAATTCTATTATTTAAGTTTATTTCCATAATTTTTACCTTCGCCCTCCTTTTCTTCAAAAATTTTTTTGCAAATTAATTCATCCTTGTGATAAACTCAATTCTAATTAATATGAACTAAAATCAAATTTTTTAATAAAATCTATGAACTGAGTTTATTAATTATTTAATTAAAACAGGTCAAATTGAAGTAAACAAGAAAAACATTGTTATGTTCGAATCAATTCTTTTAACTCCAGTTGATTTACTATATAAGTAATAAATTCTTATAACTTCTAAGTTTAAATTGGTTAAAAATGGATATCAAAGGAGGGGCAATTTAATTTTATTACCAGTCTTTCCAATTCGAAACAAAAAATTTAGAAGTTTTTAACTTTTGAGTGATATTTTGAATTGCTTTTGAAGAATAGTTGATGACAGCTGAACCAGTGGCTGAAACATTAACACTTGGACCAATTATAATCATTGAACCATAAATTGCAGAAGTTCCTGACGCAGAAGCTGAAATTGCAGTATTCCCATAAACAATAACAAGACCTTGATAGGTAAAATTTCCTGAACAGCTCATATCTCCATAAACTACCATAATCCCTGCTCCCGATGCATTACCTGCAAAATTTGCATTACCCGCAATGTATGTAATTTTGGGATTTTCAGGTGTTCCCAATACTGTGCCAGTTGAATATGTACCAGATTGAAGTATAATATCTGCCGATTGAATATATTGATTTATTAGCTCGTAAATATTTGCTGGATTTTGGCTAACACCAATACTCGGAGGTGCTCCCAACCCAGTAATATTTGGTTTAACATTGTTTGGAATTTCACTAATAACTCTAATACTATCTGAATAATTTTCAACGGTAATGCCATTTACTGTTGGAGCATTACCAGGTGTTCCATCTGGATTTTTATCATAACCACTAATTAAAATATTCCCGTTTAATTTCAAATTAAGGTTTGAAGAGGAAATTGACATACCGGCTTTAATTGGTGGAATAGTTATATTATCCCAAATTGTGGTCACAGAACTAATACTTTTTTTATTTAAGAATTCTGCTACTACTTTAATTGTAACTGTATCATTACCTTTGATTATAACTGAATATTTACCATCCATCAATGGGATATTACCAAATTCGCCCCTGAGATTTTTATTAAATCTTAATTTATTTAGAGTAATATTCAATGCGGAATTTGAGATGTATTGAGCTTGAAGTGAATTGAAAGTATCATTACGAGTATCAGAAATACCCATTGTCTTTTTTCCAATGTACATCAAGATTGAACTCAAGATGAAAAAAGTTGATAATGTAACAAGTAAAACCTTATTGCCCATGTTATCACCTCAAACTAAATTTTTCGGTTTAATTAAAAAATGATTTTCGAAATACAGATATTTACCATTTATTCTTTCTTCTGATTCCATTCTTAAAATCACACGTATAGATTTGATAAAAACATTTTCATTTACAGGATTTCCATTTATATCAAAATATTCAAGTTTGAATTTTGTTACACCTGAGGGGGTAATTATTTTTTCATCATTATTTTTTACAAATAATAAGTTATAATCTAATGGATTTTCAGAATTTAAAGCTGGTTTGCCCAATTTGATCTCCAAAGTATCAATAAATCCATCCTCGTCATCATCACATAAAAATTTTATCAATTGAGAATCGGCTTGAACGATTGAATTATTCCCAATTTTGAAACCAATTTTTTTTAAGTGATGTTCAATAATTTCTTGAGTAACATAAAAATCTCTAATAAGTATTTCTTCTTTAATTGCTTCAATGTTTTCTTCATTTGCATATGTGCTTATTCTTACCAGCAAAAGAATTATCGAAGTTCCTATTATTACGCTTATCAATAAATATAATGGATTATTCATCACCATACTGAAAAAATTTGTTTGATTTCAAAAATTTGATTTTGGTTTTTATCTGAACAAATAATTCGAACTAATTTATAAAAGGTTTTATCTGAAGTTAATATATCAGGATTATTTTCATTTACATATGAAACGATCACTTTTAGCTTGTATTTAATATTGTTTTCTAGATTCACTTCCTTTGTGTAACCATGATAATCATCTATATCGTCAAATTCCTCAAAGGATTCATTTTCAGGACCAAAATCTTGAGAAGCTGTTAGGCTATCTTTTCTTAATGAAATCATTGAAACTATTTTTTCATCGAAGATCTTATTTTTAATAAGCTCAAAAAGATTTTTTGCCTCTGTTATTGCCTTCAATTCATTTTCTGCAATAATTCGATCATCCCGTGATTTTAATGTGGTCTTATTCACCATAAAAATCGCCATTGATAAAATTATGAAAGATGCTAAAAGTAGTATTAATTGACTCGAGTTCATCTCTGCTTAGATTGTAATTTTAACTTTTCTATTTGCTCATCATATTCATTTAATTTTTTTTCAATGATCATATTTTCTTTTTGAACAACTCTCTCGTTGAGCGATGGGTTTAATTTTGCTTTCAACACAATAATCAATTCTTTTCGTGCATTTGTAATAACATCCCTACCTGTGAGATATTTAATTCCAAAAACCCACCATGGTAAATCTTTTAATACTGGTATTCCTGTTCTTTCTTTCTTTTCTTCATTTATAAATAATCCCCCAATAACTGTTTCTTCACCATCGAGTAACAGGACATTTGTATTTGCTTTTGTTCTTTTAACCTCAGTTGAAATCTGTCCCGGTATGGCTGAACTTCTTTCAACACTCAAATCCAGCAAAATATAATCTTTACCATTTTCCTTAAGAACATAAGGAGTAACTCTAATTATTGTGCCTGTACTGTAGAATCTTTCTATTGTATTACCCGCAAAATCTTTTTCCCTTGTAGAAAAATCGGAACCCACCTGAATTTCTCCTTTTACTCTATCCCTTACAGTGATTTGTGGACTTGCAATTACCTCACCCAGTTGATTAGATTCTAAAAAATTAAATAGTGATGTGGCTTTTGCAATTGATCCAAGAAAATTAATATCACCAGTTGCACCAATATCCAATGATTTTGAATCAGATGATGAATTCCAATCAAAAATATCCCTTGAAGGTTCACCAAATCTGATACCAACACTGCCACCACCTTTAGAAAATAATGCTCGCCAATTAATTCCCCTTTCTTTTGCTTTATTGACATCAAGTTCAAAAAATATCGCTGAGATGGTCACTTCTCTTGTCTTAAAATCAACCCCTTTCAATATATCAGGAACTTCTATTTCAGAAAATTTTTGTTGAGGAACTAATTTGATAAAATCCTCTCTTTCAATTAATTCCAAATTGTGAAGTTTAGCTATAATCTCCAGTGCTTTATACCAATTTAAGTTTGTAATTTCTATCCCAACGGGGACTGGCAAATCCTGATCGAGAACAATTATTTTATTGATTGTTTGTTTACTAATTTTACTAAGAATATCTATAGCTTGATTTACACTTGCATTTTTTGAGATTGTAACTACATGTTCATTGTCAGGATAGAAAGTAGCTTTGAGACTTCTATAGCTTTGACCAAAAACTATTAAATTGATTGTTAAGATTATAATTGAAATTATTTTCATCTTTTGATCTCCTTATCATCAAGTTGTAAAGATACTCTTTCCAGAATTCCTCCTTTGTTAAGTAAAAATTCGCATGAGTGGTTTTGGTAATCAATTTTAGTAAGATAACCGAGATATACTTCATCCCCTTCAGCTAAAGTGAATGAGTTGCCTTTTTTATCTATCAAATAAACTGCATCAGGCATAATGGCAAGTAATTTCGCACCATCTACTTCAAATAATCCTTCTTCGTTGGAAGGGATTTCCATCTTTATTAATGACTCAAAAAGATCTGAGATGTAAAAAACAGTTCTTAAATTTTTATTTGATAGAGTTGAATCGAAATTGAATTCAGGATTAAGAGTATAAAAAGCATCTAAAGTAAAATTGAATAAAACTTTTTCCTCCATTTTACCATCTTTATTAGGACTAAAAATCTGCTTGATTTCCTTAATGTTAATTTTATAAAGTTCAGGTGAAGTTTCGAAAAGGTTAATAAGTGCGAATAAATATTTAAATTTTCCTTCCCCTTTAATTTGAAATTTTTCCATTCTAAAATCGTTTATATTTTCAGATGAAAGCTTATCGAGATTTACATCTAATTTTTCATCCAACAAATTAATTATTTGAATTACTCTGTCATAAACCTGAATAGGAGAAGAATAATAGGGAATTCGCTTTTCCTGAACTTTTATATTTGATTCAAGTGAGTCTATTTTCTCTTGAAGTATTGAAATTAATTCCGCTGGTGATTTATCATCGAATAATTTTTCGTTCTCATTTTCAGATTTTTTTGATAATTCTATCAATTCTTTTTGATATGAATATTCAACAAAATAATAGCTCGATGCTGCAGTAATAAAAATCAATACAAATAAAACAAATCTTCGTCTTCTTCTTCTCATTTTTTATTTAATGTTTGCTGTTAATTCAAATTGAAATATTTTTTTCCCTCTAATTTCATAGAGATATATATTCTTTAATTCTCCATTCTTTAGAATTTTCATAAAATCTGGAATTACTTTTCTATCAATCATCAAACCTTTTAATATAATTTGAGCGGGGTTTTGGTCATTTATTATAATTGATGTTAACCACATTTTATTTTTCTTTGGATTAAAATAGTGAATTGACATTAACTCATCTGTCCACCAAATTCTATCTTTAGTAAACTCATTAATAGATAAAAAATACTTATTTAGTGTCTCATAACGTTTTGAGAGTATATCTAATTCTTTTAGTTCTTCGTAAGAGCTACTCTTAAGTGATTCTATGTGCAAAAGTTGTGCTTTTAAGTTATCTAACTTTTTAATTCTTTTCAGGTAGTTATCAATTGAAAAGGTTATTAAACCAATAAGAATGATAAAAAGAATTATAGATACAAAATCGATTTTCTTGATGATGGAAATTTTCGACAATCTTTTAGAATGTACTTCAAGATTTTTACGTATCTCAACAAAAGGAAAGACTTCATCTATTACTGCCAGCAATGGAAAACTAAATGATTGAAGTTTTAGTTTATCATCATCACTCAATTCATTAACATTAAAAAAATTAAGATTTAAGTAATCAACCATTATAAATGGAAAATTTTGCTTAAATGATGATAACAAATCATCATTCACTTCACCAGTGAGAATGATATTTGAAATTTCAGAGATACCTGCATATTCCATCTCCAATACTATTTTACTAGATAGGAAACTAATCAAGCCTTGACGTTCTAGACTCAAACTTAAATATCTATTTATATGAATAACTTTACCTTCCTTAATAAAAATTAATCTGACTGAATCCAGACCAATGTAAACCAATAGAAATGTTTCGTCTTTTCCGGGATGATAAAATCTCAAAACATAATTGATAAAAGAGATATCGCCACTTCTTAAAGAAAGAATGTCAAGAGATTTAGTTTCTGAAATGGCAGCCAATCTTTTTAAATCATTCACAACAGGAATTTCATCCTGAATAACAGAAGAAATAATTGAGTGGTTTCGATATTCAATAAAATCAATCTTTTTTTCATCATGATCAATATTTGTTGTTTCTTTCCAAAGTTTTTTTAATTCTTTTCTTATATCATAATTTTTTATTGTCGAGTTAGGATTATAAACCAAGTATGAAATTTGAGGTTCAGTAATTACTGGAATGAATTTTAAATCTTTAAGTGGAAAGTGTTCGACAATCTCAGTTAGATTTGTATGTGATTGAATATTATTTTCAAATTCATTGAATTCTAAAACAGTTTCATTACTATTTTTTTCTGTCGCATTTAAATTATAAGAAAATTCAAAATTGTTACTTGGTACTGACACAATTTTTTTAATGGATAACTTTTTACCCATTTTCTTAACATATGCAATTTTAATTTCTAGACCGTCTTCAAAAATTCCACAATAAATTTTCATGACATTTATATCCTACTTTAATTTTACAAGAGAGTAATTCAGAAAAATTGAGATAATACTGAATTTATTTCCGAATTACTCTCCTTCAAATAATTTTAATTGTTTATAGTTACCGTAATATTATCCTGCGTAACAATAGCAGTGCATTTAACTTTGTTTGATCCATCGTTGCCTACTTCTGTACCAGTACCAACTATTGTTACGACTGTTGCACCAACAGTAGCGGTGTAAGTACCATTACCCGTGGTTACAAGAGATGGTGGAATAGTAAAACCAGTAAAAGAATTACCCCCACCTCCAAGAGCGGTAGGTTTACGGTAATATTGTTGGGCAAATGCTCCAATATTGTTTAGGTCTGCAATAACTGCATCCCTATTTGCACTCCTTGCGCTTGTACTGGCTAAATTTATGCCAACTACTATTGCTATACCAACGATAATAACTCCTATAACTATTAAGAGTAATTGTTGTTGACCCATAGTTTTTACTCCTTATTTTTTTAGTTCAACTTTTATCACTTAATATTTAGTCAGAAATTGTGCCAGGTATGAAATACTCTTCGTAATTGAATTTCTTTAAAAAAATTCAAATAACAGTAAATCTTTTTGAAAGGTAGGTAAAATCACAATTTAATTTTGGAATTTTTACATGTAAAAATGTAAAAATGAAAAAATTACAACGAGCAGTTATTTTTATGATCTGTATTTTTGGGGATACTCAACAAATTTTAATATACCCGTTCCACTTTTTAAGTCTGACCATTTATCAATATTAAGTTCAATAAAAACCGCAGCACAGGTAGGTAACTCTCGACTAAAGCCATAAAGTAAGAAATGTGCCAATTCTGATAATCCAGGATTATGACCAACCATCGCCACAGAATTAAGGTTATCATCAAGTTCTCTTAAAAAATCTCGAAGAGTATAAAAGGATACATTATAAAGCTCGTTTAAATAAACAATTTCCTGTGGGTTAAAATTTAAGCTCTTGCTGATAATTTCAATTGTCATTCTAGCTCTCAAAGCAGAACTACAAAAAATTTTATCAAGATGAATGTTATGATTTTTTAGAATCTCTCCTATAAGTTCAGCATCATTTTGTCCTTTTTTCGTTAAAGGTCTCTCTCTATCTTCCAATTCGGGATCATCCCAGCTGGATTTTGCATGTCTTATTAATAATAAGTTTTTCATTCCAAACACCTTTCACTTTATTTCTATATTAAAAATTTTTAATTGAGATGCAAGTTAATATTAATTAGTTTTGCTAAAAGTAACATTCAATATTTTTATCGGAGAACATACAATTTAATAGTTCAAAGATTAGTTTAAGGAGTTTAATATGAAACTAATTAAGTTTTTAAGCGTCCTTTTAATTCCATTGCTTGGTTTTTCACAAAATAATTTTCCTTTTAATGTTAATTATAACCTTTTCTCTACTTCGCCAGGAGCATTAAGATTTGGACTGAATGGGTTCGAAAATCCTGCAATTTTAACCTATGTTAAAAATCCTGATTTTTATTTTTTATGGAATAATAAAAACAAAAACAATATAAAATTGAATGATTATGGTTTATTTGTTGCTTTTAAAAATATAGGATTCTCAAATTATGTACAGAATGTTCCTTCACAGGGCAAAATTAATAATTATAAAATTTTATTTTCACTTGGTAACAAATCAACTTCATTAGGTTTTGCTTATCAATGGGCAACATCTAATACACAGATTCCATTTATAAACAAACTAATTACACTATCAAGTTTATATCGACCCAATAAATTTATTTCATTTGGAATTGTAGGTTCAACAAATCCTGAATATAAGGACTATGAAGGAGCACTTGATTTAGCTATAAGACCTTTTGGAAATGAAAAAATAACATTATTTGGAGATTACATTTATTCAAATCTTTTCGGTTCAAAAAGTAAAATGTGGAGTACTGGATTGGTTATTGAACCATTTGAAGGAATTCAATTTTCTGGAAGATATTTTAATTCAAAATCCTTTACATTTGGTGTACAACTTAGTTTTGGAAATTTCAGTATTCTTCAAGCAACTAATTTTAATAGGTATGGAGATTTCCAGCATCACATTCAGGGATTAAGGATTGGTTCTTATGATAGAAACATCTTTTCAAAAATTTTCACTAAAGAAAAAACTCATCAGATTGATTTAAATGGTCAAATTAAATATCAAAAATTTCAATTGTTCGATAATTCAAAATCTTTTTATCAATTAATTGACAGGTTAGAAAAAATTAAAAATGATGAAAAGATTGATCGAGTTGAAATTAATTTATCTGGATTTGTGTCCTCAAGCGTTTTTCTATGGGAACTTAGAGATAAATTACTTGAGTTGAAAAAAGCTAATAAAAAAATTACAATATTTTTAGACAACGCTGATCTTAAATTGTATCATTTTGCTTCTGTAGCTGATAAGATAATTATGGATCCAATTGGCTTAATTGTTCTTGATGGTGTTTTGATGGGTCGTAATTATTATAAAGGAACTCTGGAAAAATTAGGCATAGGTTTTGATGAACTTAGATTTTTCAAGTATAAATCCGCTGCAGAAACTTATTCACGAGAAAAAATGTCCGATGCAGATAGGGAACAAAGACAATTATTGGTAGACAATCTCTACAATACAATTAAGGAAGAAATAGAAAACTCACGACCGAATCTCAAAGCATCAGTAGATTCATTAATTAATAACTATGTTATTTTCGATTCAAAATCTGCTCTTGAAATTGGATTAATTGATTCAGTTGGTCGGTGGTATAAATTATTTGATAAATCTAAAGTGGATGAAATCTTAAGAATTGTAAAAGATAATACCATTGAATCAGAAGAATTAAATGAAGATAACTACTGGAGCGAAAAACCAAAAATAGCAATCGTTTATGCACTCGGTGTTTGTGCGATGGACGAAGGAATACGAGCAAGAACTCTTATTAAAGATTTAGAGAAAATTTCCAGCGATAACTCAATTAAAGCAGTTGTCTTTAGAATTGATTCCCCAGGAGGCGATGCACTGGCATCAGATGTTATAGCTGAAGGAATAAAAAAATTAAAAAAGATTAAACCTGTAATTGTTTCTCAAGGCTTAGTCGCAGGTTCTGGTGGTTATTGGTTATCAATGTATGGAGATACGATTGTTGCTAACAAAAATACAATTACAGGTTCAATTGGTGTGATTGGTAGCTGGTTTTATAACAAAGGTTTTAAGGAAAGCGTTGGTGTTTCCACTGACTTAGTAAAAAGAGGTGAACATGCAGATCTAGGATACGGAATGATTATACCAGTATTGAATATAATTTTACCTGATAGAAAATTAACCAATGAAGAACGAAATAAAATTGAAGAAATGTTCAGAGAAATGTATTCAGAATTTACAACAAAAGTTTCGATTGGAAGAAATAAATCAAAAGACGATATTGAAAAAGTTGCTCAAGGTAGAGTTTGGTCTGGTATGGATGCAGTTAAAATCGGATTAGTGGATGTCCTTGGTGGATTATCTGATGCGATTGAAATTGCAAGAATAAAAGCAAACTTGAATAAGAATGAGTACCAGATTGTAGAATTTCCTAAATCTCAATTAATCGATTTGGGTTCTCTTTTACCCTTATCTTTAAGAACTACCAATGGTTTATCACCGGTGATAAATTTTTTAAAATTTAATATGGAAAGAAGTGGAAAACCTTTAATAATAATGCCAGGTGATTTTATTCCGGATGAAATTTTAATAAATAACTTTTATCGATGAAAACTTAAAAAAAATTAATTCAAATAAATTCGTGAGGTTAATGTTCATTTTACATCAAGATTTTAATAAAAGGGAGAGTAACCTTTTACTAAATTATAATTTGTAAGAATTCAGGAAATACATTGTGTGAAATAATTATAAACGAATTTATTAAATACCAGCTGTCACTTATACTCAGGAACTTAAAACACCTGTAAAATAGCAGATAGTTGAAAAGTGAAATGTAAACCAGTACAATTACAAATTTTGAAGATTTTGAGCTGCTTGACTCAAAAATATCAATTCTTATAGAATAAGTTATAATTTTTCAATTGCTTAAGTAAATTTTATCACTATTTTCTTTGTGTTCCTTTGTGAAATCCTTTGTGTACCTTCGTGGTTAAAATTCCTTTCACCACAAAGAGCACTAAGTACATCACCAAGGTTCACAAAGTTTTTTTTCTTTGTGTTCCTTGGTGTAATCCTTTGTGTTACTTCGTGGTTAATTTTTTCTCACCACAAAGGCACACTAAGTACACCACAACGACACACAAAGTTTTTTTATTTGTGTTCTTTCGTGGTTAAATTTTCTATTACCACAAAGAGCACGAAGGACATCACAAAGATTCACGAAGAAAAATCAAATCTTCTTAGATTTATCAACTCGGAGTAAGTATTTAAAAGAACAATTATACTTTTACTAATTTTACTTTCGTATCATAAAACGAAACACTTCCACCAACTGGATCAATCATACAAGTATTGTTTCGTAATGATGAGTCAGTCCACATTACTGCGTTTGCATGTAAACCTTTTGCTCTGCGTGGATCGCCTTTAATTATTTCACCATCAATCTCAAAATCATCAGCACCAGTTGCCCAATGACCAAAACCAAGTACAAAAGATATTACTCCCGGCCGCATTGTTTCGGTTGGAATAACCTTGCCAATTATATCCTTTGTTTTTCCATTTCTGAAATTCCAAACACCTTCTTTATTAGTTGCGCTGACAACCCTAACCAAATCATCTTTTTTCAGACCTAATCTCTGGGCGTCTTTTGGATTAATCAAAATTCCGTTCTCAGGCATAATTGGTTGTAACCAATATGCGGCAATTGTTCTAGATTTTGTTTGAGTGATTGTTCTATGTGTTATTAAATTTAACTCATATCCATCAGAAAGCTTATCAACTGATTCCTGAGCATAATTCATAATTGGAATATACTTTGCATAACCGTAATAATGTTTTCCAGTTGCAGCGTATTTTTTAGAAGCAGTTTTTTCCTGATAGAGATTCAGCAATGCAGCATAACGATGAGCTAATTTATCTCCATCAAATGATTTGTGATGATCTTCAAATCTGCCGCC
>CALDZP010000004.1 GCA_937944105.1 uncultured Ignavibacteria bacterium | reverse complement strand
GGATTGCTTCGTCCTGATTTGGATCGGGACTCGCAATGACTACTGAGTGAAACAGTCATTGCTTATGAAACAAAGAAATCCTTTGTGGTTAAATTAAAAATACTCAAAATGCATTTTCGTTTTTTTGGAAAGATTGCTTCGTCCCGATTTGGATCGGGACTCGCAATGACTACTGAGTGAAACAGTCATTGCTTATGAAACAAAGAAATCCTTTGTGGTTGAATTAAAAATACCTACAATGCATTTTCGTTTTTTTTGGAAGGATTGCTTCGTCCCGATTTGGATTGGGACTCGCAATGACTACTGAGTGAAACAGTCATTGTGAGTCCAGATGAAAATCGTGTTCAAAACAATAATTGGTAAATAAGAAAATGATTTCTTATTCCTAAACTTTGAATTATTTTAAAAATTAGTTTTTCTGGTTTATTAAAATCTAAACAAATCGATAAAAAATATTCACCTTAAAAAACCGTTCGTAATCCAAGCAACCATCTAAATTGAAATCTATTTTCACCTTGAGGTGGGTGACTTACGAATAACGGGAAATCAATTCTTAAGTCATTGATCCCTAGATCACTGAATGGGTTAATTTTATTAAGTTCTGTTGCTATTCGTCCGTCGAATTCGGGGACTAAGGAAAGACTAATACCCCAATCAGCTTTAAGAGGTTTTAATTTAATTTCCTTTTCGTTTGCCCAGACATTTCCAATGTCAAAGAAAAATTTAGGATTTAAGACAGAAAAAATTTTTCCAGGTACACCGAAATAAGAAAAGGTCCTTGCAAAATTAATCTCACCATTAAAAGTGGTAATCAAATCATCTGATATATTATCTCTAAAATATCCTCTCATAAAACCATCTCCATTGGGAACGGAGTGACTACTTATGAAATTTCTGGAAAAAATTCCATAAGTTCTATAAAGTAGAAGATTAAATTCATCGACTGGATTTACACTGGCGATGTAAAATTCCTTTGCTTTAGGAAGCTTTTTCGGAGTTACTCCCACAAATTGTCTAAATCTCAATGAAGTTAATAAAATATTTGGTTTAAAATCTTGAACAAAAGAAAAACTTAATTTCTGATAAAGTACATTTTGATTTGAAACACTTATTCTATGAGAATTTTGACTTGTATTATAAAAAATGTTTTCATTTTCTTTAACTATTCCTGCTTCGTAATAAACATCAAATTTAGTTTTAAAAAATTCCCAGTTATTGACATATGAAAATTGATTAATTGAATACAGAAATTTTCTTTGGGCTATGTTTTTTAGAAAGTAAGAACCATTGGTAAAATTCATTATCTTACCGATGTCAAATTTGTTTTTATCAAAGTATGTATCATCAAATGCATCGAAATAATTTGCGGAAAAACTAACATAGAATTGTGGATTACGACCAGAACTTCTCGCAAAAGTTTTATTTATCTTTAATTGAATTCCTCTTCTACCTTCATAGTTAAAAAATCTGAAAGAACCGTATGCAAGCGGTCCAAGAAAATTAAGTTTGTCCTTGATATTAAAATCTCCTCCAAATGAATTTATTCCTCTCCTTAATCCTTTGAATAAACTGAGATCAAATTGTCTTTGATCTACATTATATTTTCCTTCGAATTTAAATCCGAATTTCAACCCATCGTAGTTATTGAACCATAAATAAGGAGAATAAAAAATGTTATAGTAAAATGGTTCGTTTACCAGATTAATGATTGGTTTTGAAACAAGTTTAATTGGTGGTAAAATTTTTGAAGTATTATTCAAACGGTTCACATCAAGTAATCTTTTATCTGGGTTGATTTCTGCTTGCACAGGTTTTTTATTAAATGTTAAAGTTTTGGTTGCAACTTGAACACCTTTTGAAAATTCTTCTACATCAAAAAAAATTGATTCTTTACTACCATCGTCAAATTCTATTTCGACATCGCAAGGCATTAAAGCTCGTCCGTTATTTGAAACACTGATAGTGGTTTGAAATTTTCCTTCCTTTTCTTTCACATTAAATTCTTTAATGACTAAGTCTAAAGTA
Source organism: uncultured Ignavibacteria bacterium (assembly GCA_937944105.1). Classification (GTDB taxonomy): domain Bacteria; phylum Bacteroidota; class Ignavibacteria; order Ch128b; family Ch128b; genus Ch128b. The sequence goes on along the minus strand of CALDZP010000004.1, from coordinate 31,163 downwards.
TAATCTTTATAAAACCATTGATCAAAAAACCACCTTAAAGATTTTCTACCATTATGTTTCTGATAAATTTCTTCTGCAAGATTGAAAAAATCCTCTGGATAAATTTTCTTTAGCAAAAATCTTTTGTAATATTCCTGCCACAATTCATCAAAGGCTTTCTCTCCCATTATATACTGTAGCATAAAAAGATTCATTGAAGTTCGTGGATAAGAATTGACAACATAAGCTAAGGTTTGTTCATATCTATCAGAATGAGTCATGATAGGTTCAGTATAACCGGATTGAAGGTATTGAATTACTTCACTGTAATCGCCAGTTCTTACATTTGAGTTATTAAACAATTTTGAAAGAAATCCTTCCAGTTTGAATCTATTTTTTTCTTTGCCATATAATTCTTCCGTTGCAAGAGTTGTGAAAAAAGTATTAAAACCTTCGTCCATAAATGCATAATCGACTTCGTTTGAATTCAACATCATTGGAAACCAGTTGTGACCAATTTCGTGAATGATGACAGATGCAGTGTTATAAGATAAAATTCCACCAATTTGACCCCGACCCATAAAAACAATTCCGGGATATTCCATACCTCCACTCGAGCCACCAACAGTTACAAACATCTGAGAGTAAATGTAAGGGCCGATTTTTTCAGAGAAGAACTTGATTGCGTGTTTTGCTGCTTTCATCCCCTCGTTTTTATAAAAATTTTCTAATATTTCGGGATAAACTGTGTGAACAAGAATTCCATCTTGATTTGACGCATCCCACAAATAATCTTCGAAACAGGCAAAGGCAAAAGTCCGAACATTATTAGCTTTAAATTTCCACGTCTTCTTCTTTTCGTCATTAATTTGAATCTTATAAGTTGGAGTAAAAATTCTAACTGTTGTGTCAGATTTTTTTGCGACTTCCAGATTTCTCAAAATTGATTCATTATAAACCTCTTCAGGATTTATTAAATCTCCGGTATGAAAAACAAGGTATGTTTCGGGTAAAGTGAGATTAATTTCAAAATTCGAAATTTCTTCAAAAAATTCCCCGGTTCCAAGATATTGGTCTTTGTGCCAGCCAAATTTATCATAAACACAAACAGATGGAAACCAGTGAGCAATCGAAAAATACCGTTTGTGATATCCCATTCTTAAACCTTCAGGTGGAATTTCTTCTTCCAGTTCAATTTCAATTTTTAGCGATTGTCCAGTTTTAAGTGGTTGTATCAGTGGTATTCTCATTACAGTGTTATCCAGTTCAAAAGTATTTTCAATATTATTTTCGTTTTGTTTTAATAAGACTTTTTTAATTACCACATCAGTTGTTTGCTGTGAATAATAGTCCTTTTGTAGTTCTGCTAATTTTCGTGCATAACTATTTGCACTGTAAATATTCCAATAAATGTGGAGAAATATCTCTTTTAATTCATCTGGTGAATTATTCTTGTAATCAATTAAAGAATTTACCTTTAATATTTTTGAATCCGGAAGTAATTCAGCATCAATTTTATAATTAACTTCCTGATTGAAACTTTGAGAGTGTAAAATTTGACTTAAGAAAATCAAGCCGAAAATAATTTTAATCATTGATAAATACCTCATTAATGGTATAAATTTTTTATTGAAAATATTTTTTCATGAATGAGTCCCATTTATAATATTATCTGTTAATATCTTTTATGAAATTAAAAAAATAAACCTGTCCTAAATAATCAGGACAGGTTGATAAAATTCATTAACAAATAATTCACCTTTAAACTTTATAATCCATAGTAAAGAGTTAATGCTATTAAACTATTTTTTAAGTCGTCGGGGTTGGCTGTATTATCAATAGTATTAAATCCAAAAGTATATCTCAAATTAACACCAAATTTTTTCAGAATGTCCAGTCCAAAACCTAATGCGAGTCCAAAATCCGTACTGGTCATGTCATTTTTGATATCCTTTTCTTGTGAAAATCCTACTGTTTCAAGTTTAGCCTTAGAGGAAAGATTTATTCCTAAAGAAGGACCTACCTCAATGTAAGGAGTAACAGGTACCGGTACTGCCAGAGGTATACTAAGCTGTACTAATACTGGAATCTCTAAATAATCTAAGTTATAAGAAATTGTCCAGTTATTTCCAGCATCATCTGTTGTTTTAGCTTGTGCACCTTTCATTGAATAAAGTGCTTCAGCCTGAAAGCCGAATAAAACAGGAAGTGAGTATTTAACATAAGTACCAAATTGAAATTTGGTAACGCTTTTGGCCTCTCTTGCATCAGAACCACCAAAAGTTGCAAAATTTAATCCACCTTTAAAACCATAATTTAATTGAGCAAAAGAACTTGAAATAAATAAGAAGAAAGAAACAATAAGAATTAATTTTTTCATATGACCCTCACTTTTTGTTTTAACTTAATGTTGATGTAATGTAGATTTAACTATAAAATAAAATATAAAAAAATTTAATTCCAGTCTTCAAATAAATGTTCTTTCTTAAAGATTCTCTTTTATGAAATTAGTTATTAATGTAAACAATTGAAGTCTTGTTTTACCACCACTGATTCCATGATCTTTGCCGGGATAAAACATCACCTGAAACTGTTTATTAGCCTTTATTAATTCATCCACTAAAACCACAGTATTTTGAAAATGAACATTATCATCAGCTGTGCCATGAATTAAAAGAAGTTTTCCTTTTAACTTATCAGCTTTGTTGGTAACTGCACTTTTTTCATATCCTTCTGGATTTAAGTCAGGCGTTGACATATATCTTTCAGTATAAATCGTATCATAAAATTTCCAATTTGTGACTGGCGCTACCGAAATAGCGGTTTTGAAAAATTCATTTGCTTCTAAAATTGTTAATGCAGAGATATAACCACCATAACTCCATCCCCATATTCCAATTCTTTCTTTATCCACATAAGGTAATGATTGTAAAAATTTTACAGCTTCAATTAAATCATTTACTTCCCAATGACCTAAATTTTTATAAACTATATTTTTGAAAGATTTTCCTCTTCCACCAGTTCCACGGTTATCAATCATAAAAATTATATAACCATCTTGAGCAAGCATCTGATGCCACAAAAATTGCGCACCTCCCCAGATATCACGCACGATTTGACTGCCAGGTCCAGAATAGTTATAAAAAAGTACGGGATACCTTTTTTCTGGGTCAAAATCAACGGGTTTAATCATCATTGCATTTAGAGTCATGCCATCACTTGTTGTAAATGTCAAAAACTCAGGTTTAGAAAAAGGGTATTCACTAAGAGTGGTTTCTAAATTTTTATTATCAATTAGTAATTCATTTAATTTACCTGAAACATCCGCTAAATAAATTTTTGGTACTGATCTGGTTGAAGAATTTGTTACAATAAAGTTTTTTAGATTTGGTGAGAAATTAATGAAGTTGGTACCATCAAAATTAGTGATGCGAGTTAAATCTTTACCATTAAATTTAATTCTATAAAGATTACGAACAAGAGGATTACCTAATCCACTTGTGAAGTAAATAAGTTCATTCTTTTCATCAACATCAACGAGTTTATCAATTTCCCAGTTGCCACGAGTAATTTGCCTTTTTAAGTTTCCTGAAAAGTCATATAAATAAATGTGCTTAAATCCATCTTTTTCAGAAGTGATTAGAAAATGTTTTTTGTCGTTTAAGAAATGGACCTCAAGATTCTCGACATCAACCCAGCACGAATCTGTGTCTGTGTAGATTACTTTAGTTTCTCCTGTTATAGTATTTCCAAGTAAAAGTTCAAGTTTGTTTTGGAGACGATTTAATCTTATCAATGCAAGTTCATTTTCTCTTTTAGTAAAATAAATTCTTGGTATATAAATGTCAGTTTCGATTCCCAGATCCATGAAATTAATTTTTCCATCATCAAGATTAATAACACCTATTTTGACAATTGAATTAGGAGAACCAGCTTTTGGATATCTCATCTTAATAGAATTAAAATAAAGTGAATCAAACTGTTGAATTTCAATTTCTGGAACAGGACTTTGATCAAGTTGCCAGAACGCAATTTGTTTTCCATCGTTAGAAAATATCCATCCGTCTATAATTGAAAATTCTTCCTCATAGACCCAATCAAAATGTCCGTTAATTATGATTCCATTTCCATCAAATGTTAATTGTCTTTCTGTTCGGCTTGAAATATCGTAAATGTAGATGTTATCATTTTTCACATAACCGATTTTTTTGCTATCAGGGGAGAATTTCACATTCATTACATTCCCATTAGTTTCTATTTCGTAAAACTCTTTTGTGTTTCTATTATACAGAAAAATATTTCCACCACTTTTAATTGAACGGGCAGGTAAAAGACCTGTAAATAGAATGTAATTTTGATCAGGAGAAAATTCATAATTCATTATTGTAAATTTAGACTCTTTGTCAATTTTTAGCTCATCGGAACTGAGAAAGAGTTTTTTGCTCTTAGATTTAACATCGTAAAGCATAATATTTGTCGTTCGGGTTTTAGGATCGATTTCTAAAAATGTAAATTTATTACCAGAGTCAATCCATTTTACCAGCCTTAAAGACTGAGAAGAGAATTTTGAGCTACTCCAGATTTCTTCAAGTGTAAATTTTTTATTTACAGGTTGGGAATAAGAATTAAAGACAAAAATAAATAAGCACAAGAAAATTAAAGTTCTTTTCATTTCGACTCCAATTTTTATTTTTCAAAATCTAAATTATGATTTTTTTATATTGTATTGAAAGTTGAAGGGAAAAAAATGTACACTGAATATTTACCTGCTGAAAGATTCCCAATAGAAGTAATCGAAAAACAAAGATCGCTTGTGGTAAAAGATGAAATATTCAGGGAATTAGTAGAAAAAATTCCATTTCCTATTTTGATCTTAAATTCACTAAGACAAATTGTTTATTATAATGAAGCTTTACTGCAGAGTTTTTCTGACTCTTTAAAAAATAATATCATAGGATTGAGACCAGGAGAAATCTTTAAATGTAAATATTCGAATCAAAATGCAGGATGTGGAACTACACAATTTTGCAGAACATGCGGTGCAGCTCACGCTATTGCTGCCAGTCTTGCTGGTAGAGAAGACATACAAGAATGTAAAATTCTGACATTCGAAGACGACGCATATGATTTTAGAGTATGGACATATCCCAAAATAATCGGGAATGAAAAATTTTCAATTTTTACTTTGATAGATATCAGCCATGAAAAACGACGGGAAATGATGGAAAGAATTTTTTATCACGATATCTTAAATACTGCTAATGGGGTAATAGGTTTTTTGCAAATGTATTTTTCTGAGTCGAATGAGTTTGAAAAGAATGAACTCATAAAAACAGCTCTTAATTTTATGAAAATATTGGTTGATGAAGTTAATAGCCAGAGAATAATTTCATATGCAGAGTCAGGAATACTTGAAATGAATATCGAGAAATTTTTTCTAGCTGATGTTATAAACGAACTTTTGGAACTATATAAAATCCAGATTGATTCTAAAAATGTTATCATTTTAAATGAATCAAATGCTTTTTTAGAATTAACAACTGATAAAACTATCTTAAGAAGAGTAATCTTGAACATTTTGAAAAATGCCATAGAAGCTTCAACACCTGGCTCAAGGGTTAAAATTCAGACGATCAAATCTGGAACAGAAACAATAATAAAAATTCACAATGAACAAGTAATGCCTGAAGAGGTGCAATTACAAATATTTAAAAGGTCTTTTAGCACAAAAGGTAAAGGTAGAGGTCTAGGTACTTACAGCATAAAACTATTGACTGAAAGATTTCTAAAGGGTAAGGTTTCTTTCATTTCAAAAGATGGTTTTGGCACAGAGTTTACAATATCAATTCCAGATTATGAACTGCAAAAATAAATCTCTCCCAAATACAAATTTGTAAAATCATCTATTGGTCTGAAATATTCTAAAAATTTTCAAGCCTCAGATTTAATCTTAACACTGAATTAAAACTTGAAAATGTTACAAAAATAGATTTAATGAAATAATTGGTATTGCATTCAACACTTTTTTAAATTACTCAAATACGGACATTTTTAAATATTTTTTATAATTGCTCAAAAAAGTTTTCTTTTGTTTTTGGCTTTCTAAAATTTAACAAAAGGAAACTCTTCCTTTTTTAATACTTCCATTAAAAATGAATACATCCTTCTTACCAAGACCTCTGATTTTATAATTATGAAATTAATCTATGTCTATAATGTGAATATTATTTGAAAAGCAAAATAATTAACACAAGCAATAAATCTATTGGATATTAAGGATACCTTGTATATCTTTGAATAGCAACTAAGGGATAAATAAATTAATCAATAACTAATTAATGGAGGATATTTGAAGTTCGTTGATAGAATAATTTTAATTCTGGTTCTGATATCATTACTTGGTTTTTCGTATGTTATAAATGAAACCGATACCGTGGAAATTGCAAAGTCAAAGACAAATTTGGTAGAAAAGAACCAGATACAGGACCAACAATTCACTCAAATGGTTCCTGTAATTATTTACAAGCCCCTTGGAATCATGAAAGCAAGCTGGTATGGACCTGGATTCCATGGTAAAACAACTGCAAATGGTGAGATTTATAATCAATTTGAACTAACTGCTGCACATAAAAGCCTTAAATTTGGGACTCTTCTGCGGCTTACAAATCCTCAAAATAATAAATCTATTATTGTTAGGGTTAACGATCGAGGACCTTATATTGAAGGCAGAGATCTTGATCTTTCCTATGCCTCAGCCAGGGCTCTTGGAATCATTCAACCTGGTGTTAGAAACTTAAAAGTCGAATTAGTTCAAATTACTGATTCCATAGAAATAGTTGAGAGCAAATCATATTGAAAAACAAATTAAATATTCAATAAAAGAACCGCTTACAGGCGGTTCTTTTTTTTTAAACTTTTAATCAATTTTATTTAATAAATAGGTCAATTTTTATATCTCAGGATATTTTGGTACCTAATACTTCCAAAAATTTTGCCAACCATTCAGGATGCGCTGGCCAGGCTGGTGCTGTTACTAAGTTTCCATCTACAAAGGCTTTATCCACAGGTATGTCCTGATATTCCCCACCTGCGGCGTTCACTTCCGGTCCAACGGCTGGATAACAGGATACTTTTCTACCTTTTACTCCACCAGCTGCTGCGAGTAACTGTGCCCCATGACAGATGGCAGCAATTGGCTTATTTTTTTCGATAAAATGTTTTGTAATTTCAATTACTTTTGAATTAAGTCGGATATATTCTGGTGCTCTTCCACCTGGAATTACTAAAGCATCATAATCCGAAGGGTTAATATTGTCAAAGGTTGCATTTAATGAAAAGTTGTGACCGGGTTTTTCACTGTAAGTTTGATCACCCTCGAAATCATGGACGGCAGTACGTACTTTTTCTCCTGCTTTTTTACCAGGACAAACTGCATGAACAGTGTGTCCAACCATTTGCAGGGCTTGAAATGGTACCATGACTTCGTAATCTTCAACGAAGTCGCCAACAAGCATTAAAATTTTTTTTGAAGGCATAGAAACTCCTTTTTTTCAAACTTATATTTGTGAAAAATTAAATTCAAGTTTTTTTATAAAGGTGTTATTTATCTTAAATTTATGGTGCCATAAAAATTATCTTTGTGAAGGTTTGAAAAGATATTTAATTGAAAATATCAAGAATTTTACCTTTCTAATTTATTTTCTTCTTTTCTGTTCTTTGTGGGGGCAAATAATAAATACGCATAAAATTTATTCTTTGAAAACGGGTGAGCTTTTTATCCCTTCAGATTTTAATGATTCCTCTGACACTTTAATTCTTTTTATTCATTTCCATGGTAAATCGTCAACTGTTCATGATGGGTTTCTTAAATCACGAATGAGAGCTATTTTGATTACTATTCATCTTGGGATTTTTTCCAGTCCTTACCAAAAAGCTTTCTCTGACTCAACTTTACTGGATTCTATTCTTATTGAAGCTATTGAAACTATTAAAACATTGACAGGAAAATCTTATTATCATAAAAAAATAAAACTCTTTCTCACATCATTTAGTGCAGGTTATGGTGCAATTAGAGAAATTATTCGGCATGATAGGTATTATGAAAAAGTCGATGGTATCATAATACTTGATGGTCTTCATACCGATTATGTACAGGTTGATAGTGATAGATTGATTAATTCTGCTCAAATGAAAGACTTTTTAAGGTTTGCAAGAGACGCCACAAAGTTTAAGAAACATTTTATTCTAACTCATTCAGAAATAATTCCTGAAGGATATTCAAGCACAACAGAGACCGCTCAATATTTGATTGATTCTACTTCAACAGAAAAAATTTTTTCTGAAAGGATGTTCGATCATAATTTTGTTCAAAAATATTATGCAATTAATGGAAATTTTAGAGTTTTTGGTTTTTATGGTGATACGGCTAAAGATCATCTATATCATTTATATAATATTGATAAATTCCTGAACATAATTCGACATTAATTCTTTTTTAATCTTTGTCGATCACTTTTAATTAAATTTGTGTATTAAATTGGATAAAATTCAATGAAGAAAAAATTAATTCTTGGAATTGATGTTGGCGGTACATCAATTAAATTTGGTGTGGTTAAGGATAATAGAATTTTAAGTGAGATTTCCTTACCGACATTTGCTTATGAAAATCCAAAAAGAGTTTTAAAACAAGTTGAAACTGGTATCATTCAAATATTTAATAAATATTCTCTTAATGATTTTTCGGGAATTGGAATTGGATTTCCAGGGGTTGTTGATGTAGAAAATGGAATAGTGACTTCTGCACCAAATTTTGCTAACTGGAAAAAAGTCGAAGTTAGAAAGACACTTACTAAATTTGGCTTACCCATCTTCATAGATAATGATGCCAATTGTGCTGCATTAGGTGAATTATATTTCGGTCGGGGTAGAGAATTAACAAATTTTGTGATGGTAACACTTGGAACTGGTGTTGGTGGTGGAATAATAATCAATAGAAAATTATTTAGAGGTGAAAGTGGTGGAGCCGGTGAAATTGGGCATATTACCATTGATTATTCAGGTCCTTTATGTAAGTGTGGCAAAAAAGGATGTGTAGAAGCTTATGCCGGAAATAGTTACATAAAACAAAGAACTATTCATAAACTTCATGAATATCCCGACTCGTTAATTTTAAAACTTGTTGAACATGATCTTGAAAAAATTGAACCTAAAGTGATTAATGATGCAGCATTAAAAGGTGATCAATTAGCGATTAAGATATTGAGGGAAACTGGTTTTTATATCGGGATTGGACTTGCAAACATCGCTAATACACTTGATATTAAGCATTTTATCATTGGTGGTGGAATATCAAATGCTGGTCCAATTTTACTTAATTCTATTAAGAATTCAATTAAAGAACATGGTGTAAAAAATATTGTTAAAAATGTAAAAGTATTATCTGCACAATTAAAAAATAAAGCTGGAATTCTTGGTGCGGCATCACTTGTTTTAAGTAATCTTAGAATGAAATGAAATTTTTAAAACTTATTCTGGTATTTATTTATTATATAAATTTTTTATTCGCTCAACAGGATACATTAATTCAAAAAGATACTTTAAAGAAAAAATCCGGTATTGATGATGTAATTTTTTATTCTTCATCTGATACCATAATCTATGACATAAAAAATCGTAAAATGTTTTTGTATGGGAATTCGAATATTAAATATAAAACAATGGAATTAAGTTCAGCACAAATTGAAATCGATTGGAATTCGAATGTGCTTAGATCTTTTGGAGTTCTGGGAAAAGATTCAGTTGATACAAATAAATCTATACTTATCAATCCACCGATATTAAAAGATGCTGGTGAAATTTATAAAGGAACTGAAATTAAATACAATTTCAAAACTCAACAGGGTTCAATTTCACATGCTCAGACTGAATCGGATGGACAAAAATATTATGGTGAAAAGATTAAGAAAATTGAAAGCAAAACATATCTGGTGAGAGATGGAATTTACACAACCTGTACAGCCGATGAACCACATTTTTACTTTTTTAGTCCGGAAATGAAAATCATACATCAAGAGCAAATTATTGCAAAGTGGATATGGTTTTATGCTGCAGATATTCCATTTCCAATTCCTTTACCGTTTGCTGTATTTCCAAATCAATCTGGAAGAAGGAGTGGTATAATTACTCCAGCATTTGGATATCGTCAGGATTTTGGAAGATATTTATCTCATATTGGATATTTTTGGGCAATAAGTAATTATATGGATTTAGCAATTTTTGGAGATCTTTATACAAAGGGAGGATACGCTATAAACACGAGATATAGGTATGTTAAAAGATATGATTTTAATGGTCAACTTGAACTTTCCTATGTTAATAATGATTACGGTGAACCTCAGGATCCTGATTATATTAAAAGAAAGGAATACCGAATTTTTTTCGGTCACAATCAGGAGATTGATCCAACTTCCAGAATTAATGTTAATCTAAATTTTCTTTCTAATTCTTATTTTCAAAATAAAAGTTCTTCTCTCACTGAAATCCTTAACGATCAGATAAATTCATCTGCAAGTTATTCTAAAAATTTTGAAGATGCAGGAATAAGTATTTCACTTTACTACAGTAGAAATCAAAATTTAAGGACAGGAGACATAAGAGAGAATTTACCAGATTTAAGACTTTCATTTCAACCTTTTTATCCATTTAAGAAAGATATTAAAAAGAAAATTAAAGAAGGTGGATTATTAGAAGAACAATGGTATGAGAAAATTGGTATTAATTATGGAATGCAACTTTCAAATAGAAGAGAAATCATTGCTCGAAATATAAAGATTCGGGGTGGTGTAAATCATAATGCTTCTATATTTATTTCTAATAAGATTGGTTACTTCAATATTTCAAACTCATTCAATTACACAGAAAATTGGTATAACAAGAGAATTGAAAAAGTTGCCTATTTAAGTTCTACCGGTCAGGACTCAATTGTTACTAATGATATAAAAAAGATCAGTGCTGTGAGAACTTTCAGATTTAGCACAGGAATTAACACAAAACTTTATGGAATTATGCGACCAAATATTTTGGGTATTACCGCATTTCGTCATACTTTAACTCCATCAATAAATTATTCATATCAACCAGATTTTTCCAAACCATTTTGGGGTTACTTTGGTTCTTATGCTAACTCAAAAGGAGAAATTATTCAATACAGTTTTTATGAACGAGAAATTTTTGGTGGCCCTGGGGTAGGAGAAGTTCAAAGCCTTGGCTTAAATATTGGTAACAATTTTGAAATGAAATTAAAACCTGCTAAATCTGATACTTCTCAACAGGATAGAAAAATTCAATTGATGAATCTGAGTGCAGGAATTTCATATAATTTTGCAGCCAGTGAATTTAAGCTTTCTAATTTGAATATAAGTTTTTATTCTAATGTTGGAAATAATTTTAGTGTTAATGGTGGATTGACTTATGATCCTTATGTCTTTGATATTGAAAAACAGAGGCGTATTAACAAATTTATGATTAATGAAGGACTTGGTTTAGCTCGATTAACTAATTTTTATTTGAGTTTTAATTTGTCTTTATCGGGTGAACAAATAAAATCTAAAAGAGAAAAAACTTCGGAAGAATTTAAGGATACTCTTGAACAAGTAGAAGCTTTCCCTACTAATCTTTATCTACAAAGAAGAGAAGAAATACCTGATTATTCAATTCCATGGAATCTGTCACTTGGATTTTCTTATTCAGAAAGTAAAACTAATCCAAATTATGTTATAAAATCTGCCAGTATGAATTTTGCTTTAAGTTTCAATCTAACAACTCAATGGAAATTTTCAGTCAATGGGGGATATGATTTTGAACAAAAAAAATTAACTGCGCCAACTGTTAGAATATCAAGAGATCTGCATTGCTGGAATATGAATTTTGATTGGTATCCGACTGGATTTTATCGCGGATACAGGTTAGAGATAAGAGTTAAAGCTCCACAACTTCAGGATTTGAAAATCACCAAACAGGGTGGAATATTCACAAGATAAGGAATTTGTCATGTTAGAATATTTAATTGATGGGAATAATGTGATTCATGCTCATCATGATTGGTCAAAAATGTTTTCTGATAATCAAGAAAATGCAAAAAATTTTTTTATACAGAAAGTTGTTGACCATTTCAAAGACACAGGAAATAAAGTTACAATATTTTTTGATGGATTTGATTTTGTACATTCATTTATAAAAGTCAGCAATAATGTTAATGTAAAATACGCAAAAAATAAAACTGCTGATGAGACCATTATCATTACAATAGAAAAATCAAAAAACAAAAAAAGAATAGTAGTAGTCACTAATGATTTGCAATTAAGTAACAAAGCCAGATTATATCAATGTAAATTAGTTTCATCAAATGATTTTATAGATATGATTAACAATAAAAATATAAAGACTAGCGATAAACCTGATCAATTAAGTAAATCAGAAATAGAATATTGGTTAAGAATGTTCGAAAAGCGTGAGAAAGGGGAACAATAGATTTTTTTGAATTTTTTTTCAGGATTCTTTTCAAATTAAATAATGATAACTTTTTAACTTAAATCAAATTTTCATTTATAAAATTGTTATCCTTTCCCAATTTACTGGTATCATGGTCTCTTCCCAACTGTATCTGCGATAAATTCAGTATAACATTTCTAAATTCCTAAAGGAGTTTGAAAAAATACTTTAAGATTTTAGATCCTGAATTAAGTTTATAATGATGTTGTTAGGTTTTAGATTCTGAAACAAATTCGGAAGGACAATTTGAGGATCTGGATCCTGAAACAAGTTCAGGATGACATTTTTTGACAAGCTCTTAAGGGGAGATTCACATAAAAACAACTCCGAAGGAATTGAATGTAAATTAGATTACAAAACAAGTTCAGGACGACATTTACAGTTTTTAGATCCTGAATAAAGCTTTGGATGATGCTTAGAGAGGTTTTTTATACTTATTTAAGTTTAGAATGATTTTTTTTGATATCAAAACATGTTCGATATGACATTAAATTAATAGACATGTGTTATTGCTTTTATTTAGCTTTGAATTAGAATTTAAGGAAACAAAAAAAGCAACTTAATCTTGATTGAATATATTAACCATTTTTAGGATGTGTTTTTAATATTTATCCGATCGATTGCCTTTTCAATTAATCTCATTGAAACAATAAGATAAATGAGTTAAGGATTATTTTATTTAAAATTACTGCTATTTTTAGTAATTGTTGGTTTAACCAGAAGAAGGCATTATCAAAATGGTATTATCAAACATTGAATTAAAAATGATCAGCATTATAAAAAAAAGGATGTCATCCTTTAATAACTTAAAGATGACATCCTTTTATGAGAAGAAAAAAAATTAAATCAAGAAACTATTCGACTATTTTTCCATTTAGTAATTCATTAACAATTCTTGCAGCACCATAAATATCTTGAAGTGCTTCTGTCATTCCAGCAGTATGAACTGCAACTGTTCGATTCTTTGTATCATCGAAGATAAAGTTGCCTGGAAGACTTTCAATATTTCCATCAAATGCAAGACCAACAACTTCAAGATTTTTATTTACAAGAGGACTTCCAGAATTCCCACCGATAATATCTGCTGTAGAGACAAAATTAATTGGAGTACTTAAATCAAATTCTGCTGGTGGATTTTTCCATCTTTCGGGTAAATCCCAATCTGGGTACCCTTTAAATGAAAAATATCTATCATACATGCCATAGAAAGTTGTAATTGGTGGAGCAATTGTTCCATTGTACTCATAACCTTTTACAACACCATCAGAAATTCTTAAAGTGAAAGTTGCATCTGGTGGAAGTGAAGTTCCATATACATCATAAATTGCATTACCAAGCAATTGAACTTTTGCCTGCTCTTTTTGCTGAATTTCTTGATATTTTTTACTTAAATCCTCTGCGTATTTTTTAGTCCCGAGTACAAACTTAATGAAAGGATCTTGCGATTTAAGAATTTGTTCTGGATTATCGAGAAGTTTTGCAACTTCATCGTTATTAAAAACAATTGTTTTACCATCCAGCATTACAGCAGCTTCGTCAGGTGCGAGTCCAGCTAAAAGCTCATTTAATTCCTTTAATTCGTTACCAAAGGCATTTTTCAAATCTTTTAATTGAAAAGTAAGAGTTGCAAGCTGGATTTCATGATCAATATTTTTGGGAACTAATTTTTCTTTTGTATTTAGCAGAACAGAATCATGATATTTTGGTGCTCTTTTTTCATTCGGTAATTTTACCTGTTCAGCATATTCAATTAAATCAGAAGCAATCTGGAAATAAAGGGATTTACCCGCTCTGCCTCTTAAATTCAAAGCGTTGACTTTATAAAAGTACTTCGCTTTTTCTTTCTGAAATTCAGCTAGTTCATCCCAGATTTTTCCGTATTTGGTTTTCAATTGTGCATTTGAGTTAATTGTATTTCGAAAGTTTTGTTCAAAATCAATTTTCTTTGCCATTAAGTAAGGATCTTTTAAGCCTCCGTGGTATCCTGTGATAGCCTTTAATGAATTTGAAAATCCAAACAACATTGATTGATATTTCAATTTTTGATCAGGGTGTTTTTTCAAGTACTCTGAATAAATATCAACTAATCCTTTTAATAAATCCAGTTGATATGGATAAGCATAATCCCTGAGGAAATTTAGTTGAGCTACTGTGTATAGCCTGTTTGTTCTTCCTGGATTTCCAATTACAAAAATTAAATCACCTTCTTTTGCTCCATCTTTATTCCACTTGAAGTAATTTTTAGTTTTCAGTGGATTTCCATTTTCATCATAAACACGATAGAAAGCAACATCTAAATCATATCTTGGATAAGTAAAATTATCATAATCACCACCATAGTAAGCAACTTGAGTTTCAGGAGCAAAAACTAAACGGACATCAGTATATCTTTTATACCCGTACATTGAATATTTACCACCATTGAAGAATGTAACTACATTACATATTAACCCGGTTCTTTTAGAATATTCTTTTTCCAGTTCTCTTATTTTATTTTGACGATTTTGGACTTTTTCCTCATCATTTTTTCCAGATTCAAAAGCCGTTTTAACCTGATCAGTTACATCTTCGATAAGAACAAGTTGATCAATGTAAAGATTAGGTACTTTTCTTTCTTCTTCCAGAGTTCGGGCAAAAAATCCGGTTTCAGGTAAATTTTCTCCTTCTTGATTAACCTGATCAAGTGCGCTTCTCACACAGTGATGATTTGTCATTACTAATCCATCTTCAGAAACAAATGAAGCAGAACAACCTGGTAATCTTAAAGCTGCAAGTCGAGCTTTTTCAAACCATTCATCAGTTGGTGAAAAATTATATTGCGATTCAAAATACTTAACTGGAGGAAAGTCAAATGTCCACATCTTACCATTATCAAAAGTTCCTGCTTTTACTTTTTCAAAACCTGGTTGCTTTTCATAAACAAAATCTTTTGTGGTAGAACAACCTGCTAAAAAAAGTAAAGCGATTAAAAATGTTAGAAAAATTTGAGTAGAATTTCTCTTATTCATTTGGTACTCCATTGATTTGTTAATGATTCAAGAATTTGTTATTACCTTTTAATTTTAATGAATTATGACGAATAATACAGATGAATTGTTTCATACTAAAAAGACATTGACGGGATTTTTGATTAATCCTTTCCGATAAGCTTTATCGAATAAAAGTTTTAGAGCTTCTTCGCCTTGTTTACCCATATCAATTGTTAAATCATTCACATACATCTTTATAAATTTTTCACCGAGCTGAAAATCCAATCCTCTACCAAATTTTAGTGCATAATTTACAGCATCATTAAGATTTTTGTAACCGTATTCAATTGATTCTCTTAATTTGCAGGAGATCAATTGAGCCATTTCGAGACCAAGATCTTTTCTCACAACATCGAGACCGAGTGGTAATGGAAGGTCAGTTTCTTTTTGCCATAATTCACCAAAGTCAACAATTTTATTAAAGCCAAGTTGTTCATAAGTTATTTGACCTTCGTGAATAACGATACCAGCGTCAACTTCACCACTTTCGACGGCATTCATAATTTCATCGAATGGCATAGCAACTGGAATAAAATCGTCGATGTAAATTTTAGCAAGTAAAGTCGCAGTAGTAAAATCGCCAGGATGAGCGATTTTTTTATTTTTCAAATTATTTAAATCGAGATCCATCTTACTTATTACAATAGGACCATATCCAATTCCCATGCTTGCACCAGTTCGCATAATGTAATATTTATCCTCAACATAAGGATAAACATGAGCGGAAATAGCTGTAATTTCAAGTTCACCTTTCATTGCTCTGATATTTAAAGATTGAATATCTTCAAGAACATGTTTAATCTTATAATCATCGATTTTTACAAAATCGAATGCAAGCCCGTAAAACATAAAAGCATCATCAGGATCGGGGCTATGTCCTACATGTAGAATTTTAGTGTCCATATAAACCTGTCTTTAATTTTGTATTTATTCTTAATAATTTGAGAAAAATTTTTTGAATTTTTCGACGATATAACAATGCAAATATAAAATTAATTGAAATTAAAAAGGTGAATTAATGATTATAGTAATGAATCAAGACGCAAAGCATGAAGAAATTGAAAAAGTATTAATGCTCATACAAAAACTCGGACTGGAATTTTCTATTCTTAAAAATGAAGATAAAACGGTTATACTTACTCAACCAAGTTATGATATCAATTCTGAAATCTTTAAATCTCTTCCAAAGGTTGAATATGTAGTTTCACTAAACGAGGACTTTAAATTAGTATATAAAAATATTAATAACCTTGAAACCAAAATTAAAGTTGGTGACGTTACTATAGGCGGTAAAGATTTAACAGTTATCGCTGGTCCTTGCTCAATTGAATCCAAAGAACAACTATTCAGAATAGCAAATCACTTAAAAAAATCTGGAATTAAAATAATTAGAGCAGGTGCATTTAAGTTTAGAACAAGTCCATATTCATTTCAAGGCTTAGGTTATAAGGGACTTGAACTGTTAAAAGAATTAAAAGAAGAAACAGGTTTGATGGTTATTTCTGAAATTCTGGATCATCATGATATAAATGAATTCGAAAAAGTTGTTGATATAATTCAGATTGGTGCAAGAAATATGCACAACATAAATTTACTTAAAGCAGTTGGAGAAGCGCATCTACCAGTTTTATTAAAAAGAAGCTACTCGGCAACTTTGAAAGAATTTTTATTCAGTGCTGAATATATTTTAATGGGCGGTAATAAAAATGTAATTTTATGTGAGAGGGGAATCAGAACATTTTCAGATTTTACAAGGAATACACTTGATATAAGCATAGTACCAGCAATCAAACAGAGAACTCATCTCCCAGTAATTGTTGATCCAAGTCATGCTACAGGTAAAAGGGATCTTGTTATTCCAGTTAGTTTAGCTGCAATTGCTGCTGGTGCAGATGGATTGATTGTTGAAGTACATCATGAACCTGACCTGGCATATTCTGATTCAGAACAGGCAATAAGACTTGAACAATTTGATTACTTGCTTGCTCGTGCAAAAAAAGTTGCAGAGGCTGTAGGAAGAAAATTATAGTTATGGAATTTCAACTCTCATTAAAATCCCTGAAGAATATATCCTACTCGATAATTACAGGTGAAAATCATTTAGGAAAATTAAGAGATTTAATAAATAATAAATTAAATCCTGATAAATCTATCATCATAACAGATGAGAATGTTTATAACCTTTACAAAAACAAATTTCACGATCAGTTAATTAAATCCTCAAAAAATTTCGAGCTTATCATAATTCCTTCAGGAGAAAAAAGTAAATCTCAAAAAGTTAGGGATGAACTTGAAAACCAAATCATCGATTATAAACCATCACGAAATACTTTAATTGTTGCTATTGGTGGAGGAGTTGTTGGAGATATATCTGGATTTTTAGCTTCAATAATTTTGAGAGGAATTAGATATGTACAGGTACCAACAACTATAATAGCACAGGTTGATAGTTCAATTGGTGGTAAAACTGGAATAAATACGAGACATTCTAAAAATTTAATAGGAACTTTTCATCAGCCGTCACTTGTGTTTATTGATTTTAATTTTCTTAATACTCTGCCAGAAGAAGAATATATGAATGGAGTTGCTGAGATTTTAAAATCGTTATTAATTGGTTCTCCAGATGGATTTGATTTTTTAGAATCAAATTTAAATTCTATTGTTGCTCGAAAAGATAATGTAATAAAAAAGTTAATTGAAGAATCAATCAGGGTAAAAGCGAAAATTGTTGAAAAAGATCCTGAAGAGAAAAATTTAAGAAAAATATTAAACTTTGGTCATACAGTTGGTCATGCCATTGAATCATTAAGCGGATATAAATTAAAACATGGTTTTGCAGTTGCCGAAGGAATAATAGTTGAGAGTTATATTTCACATATACAAAATAAATTTAATGAAGTAGATTTATTTAGAATTCAATATATTGTCGATAAATTAAAACTTGATAAGCAATACAGAAAAAAATATAAGTTTGAAAAAGCTCTCGAAAAAATGAGTTATGACAAAAAAAGAATTAATGATCAAATTACATTTTCACTATTGCGTAAAATTGGAAAATGTGATTACAACAAAATTGTTGCGCCGGAAATTATAGAACTTGCATATAATCATTAATTATGATAGTCTTATCTTATCAACCTAAATCATATCGTGAAATTAAAAAAGTTATTGAGTATGGTCACAAGTTTGGTGCTGACCTTTTAGAAATTCGTGGCGAAAGAATTAATCACAAAGAACTAATAAAAATTTTAAACTCCACATCTTTTCCGAAAATTTTCACATATCGAATTAACAATTTTTCTTATTCGAAATTAAAAGATGCATCAAAGAAATATCGAATAGCCATTGAACATGATGTAGATTACATTGATATAGATATAAATCTTGGAAGGAATTTTATCAATAAGTTAAAGAAAGAAATAAAAAAAACCAGATTAATTCTTTCTTATCATAACTATGAAAAAACACCCAGGCTCAAATATTTAATTCAAATACTCGATTATTCAAGAAAAATTTCAGCGGAATATTACAAAATTGTTACTTACGCAAATTCATTTGATGATAACTATACTATATTAAAACTGCTTGAAATTGCAAATAGAAAATCGATTCCACTAATAGCTCATTGTATGGGTGAATACGGAAAATCTGCAAGAATACTAGCTTATAAACATGGTTCCTTGTTTTGCTATTCATCCTTTAAATCTGATTCAGCGACAGCTTCAGGTCAAATTTCACTGGAATTACTTACAAAAATTTTTAGAGTTAAAAATATTTATCCTTCAACTCGAATTTATGGGATAGCTGGTAATCCATTGAAACAAAGCAAGAGCTGGCTTTTTCACAATTTCGGATTTAGTGAAACTGGTTCTAATGCAATTTACTTGAATTTTTTGGTCAACGATTTAGAAAATTTTATACAGTATTTCAAAAATTATATACGAGGAATTAGTATTACTATTCCATTTAAAGAAGAGATACTTAAAATTCCAAATATTTCATCAAAAATTATTAAAGAAATTGGTTCAGCGAATACTGCAATTTTTAAAGACTCGAAACCAATTTTGTTTAATACGGATTATTTAGGATTTAAGGAAATTGTCAAAGGAGAAAAGAAACTTCAAAATTCGAAAGTGCTCGTTATTGGAGCTGGTGGTTCAGCCCGAACGATTATTTATACACTAAAAAAATTCAATAATGAAATTTTTGTTATTAATAGAAATTTTGAAAGAGCAAAAAAGCTTGCAGAAGAGATGGAAATTCAGGTAATCAAAAATAAAAATAAACTTCCCGAACAAATTGATGTGTTAATTAACACTACACCGGGAAACAATTTATTCGCTTTGAATCTTGCAAAAAAAATTTTTTCTATGAATAAAATTAAGCTTGTTGTAGATTTAGACTTAAACTTCAAAGAATCAAAACTCATTTCTATTTCAAATTCAAAAAAAATCAAAATGATAAACGGTTTCGAATTTTTTATTCGACAAGCAATACATCAATTCAAAATTTTTACAGGTAAAAATCTTTCGGTTAGAAAAGCAAGAAAGTTTTTATTAGAGAATTACGATAAGCAATTTTAATCATGTTTGAATTTATACCACCGGGCTCAAAAAGTCACGCAAATCGTTGTCTTATTTTAGCTGCGCTTGCAGATGGCAAATCTTTTTTGAGAAACTTTCCTTTTTGTGAAGATACAATTTATATGATTCGAGGATTGAGAAAATTGGGTGTTAAAATTGACATCGATGGTGATAATGTAATTGTTAATGGCAATGGTGGAAAATTTTCAAAGAAGAAAACAAAAATTTATTGTGGAAATGCCGGGACAACTTTTAGATTTTTAACTGCTCTATCTGTATTAAATCATGGTGAAGTGATAATCACAGGTTCAAAAAGAATGCTTCAAAGACCAATTGGTGACCTTGTTGAAGCATTAAAACAATTGAATGTAAAAATTGATTCAAAAAATGGCTTTCCACCGGTGAAAATTGCGGGTGGTAATTTTTCCCCTAAAAAAGTCATAATTAATCCAAAAATAAGTAGCCAGTTTTTATCTGCTCTTCTTTTAATTATGCCTGTGCTGGGCAAAGACTTCACAGTTGAATCTGACAATGACTTGTCTTCATTACCTTATGTTAAGATGACTCTTCATACATTAAATCAATTTGGTGTCAAAGTTTATCAACAAAATTTTAAAACATTTTATTTAAGAAGTGACTTGAAATTAAAACCTGCAGAAATTAATATTGAAAGAGATTCTTCTTCGGCAACATATTTTTTTGGTTCAGCTGCTGTATTAAAAAAATCAATTAAAGTTTATGGAATTAATAAAAACTCTTTACAAGCTGATATCAAATTCATTAAAATTCTCAAGAGAATGGGTTGTACTATTAGGTGGGGCAAAAATTATGTTATACTTACAGGGAAAAAATTAAAAGGCGTTTCAGTAGATATGAACGATGCACCTGACTCTGTTCCAGCACTTGCTGTAGTTTCAATTTTTGCCGAAGGTAAAACACTAATCAAGAATATTGAAAATTTGCGTTATAAAGAATCGGATAGAATTTCAGCACTTTCAACAGAGTTAAAAAAAATTGGAGTTATGGTAAATCAGGGCAAAGATTTTCTAGAAATTATACCATCCGAAAGTTATGTTCCTGCTGAAATTGAAACTTATAACGATCATCGTTTAGCTATGAGTTTTGCTATTGTTCAATTAAAAATTCCTGGTATAAAAATTAAAAATCCTGAGTGTGTAAAAAAATCTTTTACAAATTTCTGGTCAGAGTTCAACAAATTAAGAGAAGCATATAAAATATGAATATTGTCTTAATTGGATTTCGTGGAGCTGGCAAAACAGCACTTGCCAAGTTACTATCAGAAAAACTTCAAATGGAACTCTATACAATTGATAAATTAATTGAAGAAAAAGAAGGTAAAAAAATCAGGGAAATAGTTGCGGAGAAGGGTTGGAACTATTTCAGAGATGTTGAATCAAAAATTATTGAACAGGTCTCTGAAAAAGATAATTCTGTAATTGATACAGGTGGCGGGGCAGTTGAAAATCCATCGAATATAGACAATCTTAAAAAGAACGGTTATATTGTCTATGTTCAAGCAAGTCTTAAGGACATAAAACAAAGAATACTAAATGATCCTGATCGACCAAAGTTAAATCCAACGCTTGATGCAGAAGATGATTTGAGCATCACATATCAAAGACGTATTCCATTATACGAAGAATATGCTGACTTTAAGGTCAATACATCCACTATGCCACTTGAAAAATGTGCTGAAGAAATAATTAATTTCATTGGAATGTAAGATTTTTAATTCTCAAATTTTAAGTAGTAATAAACTAATTTCAATTATCGGGTATCATCAAAAATCGGTCATCGAGCGGAGTTGAGGTGACCTTGTCCTTAAATAGCTTTCACTGTCACAAAAAACATCGGTTGTCTCGATTCCGCCCGACAACATATGTAGAGTACTCGGCAACATTCAAATCAGGTCACTGAGCGGAGTTGAGATGACATACCTTAAAAAAATAAATTCAGGTTCAGCAAAATAATTGGTTGCCTCGGCTCTGCCTGGCAACCAATTGTGTGTGTTATTGAGCGGAGTTGAAGTGACCAACAAAATTCACTTCTATTGCCAATAGTTTTCAAAAATTCCTGTCGATAAAAAATTCAATTGTTTTCATTTTGCGAAGTGTAAAAAATTTGCTTATGTAGAAAGTTAGATTTTTATAAAACCTCTTTCACAAATTTTATCATCAAATTTTTGAAATTTTTAGTAGTTTCAAAAAAATATCAGTAAAAAAAAGAGAGAGTTAAGATGAAAAAATTTTCATTTCTTTTTTGTCTTTTAATTTTTCAGGTTTCTTTTGCTCAACTTAAATCACCCGAAGAATTTTTAGGTTTCCCTGTCGGTGCTGACTATAAAATTGCAGACTATGAGACAATCCAGAATTATTTCAAACATCTTGCTGCCAACTCAAAAATGCTTATTTATGAAGAGATTGGTAAAACAGTGCAACAGCGAGATATGTTCATGGCAATCATCAGTTCTGAGGAAAACATTAGAAATCTGGAAAAGTATCGACAAATATCGATACAGTTATCTGATCCAAGAAAATTGAACGATGAGATTGCAAGGCAACTTTCAAGAGAAGGAAAAATTGTTGTACTTGTCACATGTAATATTCACTCAACTGAAATTGCTTCTTCACAAATGTCAATGGAATTAGCTTATAAATTGATAACAAAAACAGCACCAGAAAAAACTAACAAAGCACTAAATGATGTGATATTTATAATCATGCCATCAATTAATCCAGATGGTACAACAATGATTGTCAACTGGTATAACAAATATTTAGGAACTGAATATGAATCAAGTCCAATGCCCTGGCTTTATCATGTTTATGCAGGTCATGACAATAATCGTGATTGGTTTATGTTCAATTTACCTGAAACAAGAAATGTAATAGAAATTGCATATCGTAAGTGGATACCACAAATATGGCTTGATGAACATCAAATGGGGAGTAGTGGGGCAAGACTTTTTTTGGTTCCATACAAAGATCCATTAAATCCAAATGTACATCCGTATATCTGGCGATGGCAAAAAGTTATAGGTGGAATCACAGCTCTTGAGCTTGAAAAGCAAGGTTATAACGGAATAATTGATCAGGCTATTTTTGAAGGTTGGTGGCAGGGTCCTGCGAGTGATTGTGGATTATGGCATAATCAGATTGCTTTACTTTCAGAAGTGGCAAGTTGTAATATTGCAAGTCCTGTTTATATTGACCCATCAGAAATAAAAGCTACTCCAGAAATTACTCCATATGATATTCGAACAAATTATCCAAATCCATGGCGAGGAGGATGGTGGCGTTTGAGAGATATTGTAAATTATGAATTGGCTTTAACATTCAGTTTAATAGATATTGCATCTCAATATAAAGAAGATATTTTATTCGATTATTATCTGATGGGAAAAGATGCCGTTGAAAAAGGTAAATTAGGAAATCCATTTGCTTATGTTATTCCACGAGAACAAAATGATCCTGTTACTGTCTCCAAAATGATTGAAATATTGCAATTGGGTGGAGTGGAAGTTCATTTTTCAAAAGAAGATTTTAAGGTTGATAATGTAATTTATCCTGCCAATAGTTATGTGATTTTCTTAGCTCAACCGTATGGAAGATATGTGAAAGATTTATTTGAAGAGCAATACTATCCTGATTTGAGAAAATCTAAAAAAGAACCTCCCATCCAACCTTACGATGTTGCTGGCTGGACTTTACCTTATTTAATGGGAGTTAAATTTTTTACGATTAATAAACCATTTGAAATTGAAGTTGATTATTTAAATGGTCCAAATTATAGTGAAGGTAAAGTTTCATCAAAATCGGGAAAATATTTTATTGTTAAATCGGGAATGAATATAAACAGTAAATTGATTAATCGACTTCATAAACTAAACATTCCTGTTTATTGGAATACAGAAAAGATTTTATTGAATGACAAAATTTTTAATCAAGGTTCTGTAATATTTCCAGTAAATTCACAAACGCTAAAGGTTGTTGATAATTTAGCTGATGAACTACACATCGAAATAAATTCATTAGAACATATCGATCAAAAAATATTAAAACAAATCAAAAAAGTTAGAATAGGGCTTTACAAACCTTACACTGCGAACATGGATGAAGGATGGACAAGATTGCTTCTTGAAAATTTTGAATTTGATTTTGTCACGATGGATAATAAAGAATTTAAAACTAAACGATTAAAAGACCGGTATGATGTAATTATAATTCCTGATATGAGCGCTGATTTGATTAAAGAGGGTAAATTTACTGGTGAAAATGCGAGGTTTAATCGACCTAAACCACCAGAATATGATAGTGGAATTGGTAAAACTGGAGTCGAAAATCTTAAAACATTTATTGAAAAAGACGGTGGTACTGTAATAACTTTAGGTGAAGCGTGTAACTTTGCTATTGAAGATTTAGGACTTCGTGTAACGAATATCTTAAAAAATGTTAAGAGCGATGAATTTTTCTGCCCGGGTTCTTTGATTAGAATTTCAGTTGATAATAATAATCCTATTGGATATGGTTTTGAAGAAGAAGCTATTGCTTATATGAATAACAACATTGCTTTTGCAACTACAATACCATTTGGTCAATACGATAGAAGTATTGTAGCAAGATTCCCGACAAAGGATTTATTAAAATCAGGATTCCTTTTAGGTGAAGATTATCTTTATAATCGTGCAGCGATTGTAAATATAAAACAGAAGAAGGGGAATGTGGTGTTACTTGGAGTTAAGGTTCAGAATCGACATCAAACTTTTGGAACTTTCAAGTTTCTGTTTAACGCAATTCATTCAGCAGGTTTAAATTAAAAGGTCATTTTTAATTTAATAAAATTGCAATGGTCACAGAGATTCAAAAAAAATTTTCTAAAACATAACTCTGTGCCATTGCAATTAAAATTTATCAAATCAAAAATTTAATTTGAGCTTATTCAATTTTATAGTCAACATACTTATCCGGAATTTTGTCAAAAGGATTTTTATCTTTCACATAAAAATCAAACCATTCTAATGTTCTAATTGCAAAGTCTAATCGAGATTGAGTTCTTGCATTTCCATGTCCTTCACCGGGGTACAAAACCAGTCTTACAGGTGCTTGATTCAAAATTTTCAATGCCCGATACATTTCCATTGACTGAGTTACACTTACACGAGGATCATCTTTGCCGTGCAGAATCAATATTGGTGTTTTACAATTTGTTGCGTACTTGAGTGGACTTCTATCCCAAACTAAATCAAAATCTTCCCACGACCAGATTCTCCAGTGAACATAATAATCTTCGTATGGAATGTCAGTTGTTCCTCTTTTTGAGATTTGATTTGAAATCCCAACAAACATCACCGCCCCAGCAAATCGATCGGAGTATTTAGTTGCGGCCCATGCAGAGAAATAACCACCATAACTTCCACCGCCAATACCAACACGATCCTTATCTACAAAACCTCGATCAATTAAATAATCAATTCCATCAATAACATCGTCAAACTCTTTTCCACCAAGATCTTTTTGGCCCATTTTTGAAAATTCAACACCTCGACCGTTACTAGCTCTATAATTTGGCATAAACACAAAATAACCTCGAGCCGCTGCCATTTGTCCCCAGTTGCCATATGAAGTTACCCAACCATTCTGATCAGCTGCTTCCGGTCCACCGTGCACATTTACAATTAATGGGTATCTTTTACCTGGCTCGTAATTCAATGGATAAATTAAAACAGCTGTAATTTCTAATCCATCTCGAGCAAAGTATCTTACTTCTTCCTGTCTTGCAAATCTTACATTTTCAAGCCACGGATTAACATTTGTAAGTCTCTTGAATCCTCCTTTTACATCAAAAGAATAAATCTCATTAGGATGATTGAACTTACTAATTACCAGATAATATTTTTTTGATACTTGATCATAAATTACTTTTCTAACAACTGTGTTTGCAGGAGTAATTAATTTACGATTTGGAGAATTCAAACCCTGTTCACTTAGGGGAATATATACACCCTCTTCTGCTGTGAAAAGTAAAGTTTGATTATCTTTCCATCCAACCCAATTAACTGTTCCCTCAAATTTTTCAGAATAATTTCGAAGTTCAGAAAATTTTTTTTCTTTATTCGGTACTTCAACCACATACATACTACTTGAGGCTGGATCATTTATATCGACAGCAGAATTGAAGACTAAATATTTATCATCTGGACTAAACTCAAAATTTCCGAGTTTACCAGGATTATCAATTAAAAGTTCTTTTTGATTATTAGATAAATCAATTAGATGAAGCCTTTTAAACATGTAGGAATCATCAACAAGATTTCTTGGTGCAATTGCTGCAGCTATATATTTACCAGAATTTGAAACAACGAACTCAAATACCGTACAATCTCTTGTTAGTTGTTCAATTTTTTTCTTTTCAAGATCATATTTGTAAAGATTTATATGTTGCCAGTCTTCTTCGTAAATGATTTGATTGAAGCCTTTATTTCTTAATTTTTTAATTTTATCAGGTACAGCTTCCTGTGAAGTAAAATAAATTGTCTTTCCATCGGGTGAATATTTGAATTGAATTACACTCTCAGGGGTTTCAAATAATTTAAATTTTTCTCCACCATCGATAGGAATTACATAAACTTGAGTTGATTTATCATTCTCAAACCTGCCAGTAAATGCAATAAATTTTCCATCTGGTGAAAATGTAATATTCCCTATACTTACCTTTCCAGTTATAAAAGATCTTTTATTACTACCATCATTATTCATCAGATAAAGCTCACGATATGCAAAGCCTGGTTCATCATTAACTTCTCTTGGAACAATTACTGTGTAAGCAATCAATTTACCATTTGGTGATAAAGCCACCTCTCCAATTGATTTAATTTTTACAACATTGTAAGGTGTGATGATTGTATCTACCTGAGAGTAGCTCAATGTAGAAACAAATAATATTAAAAGAATCTGTAGTATAATATTTTTATTGAACTTCATTTTTTACCTCACTTTTAATTTTTGTTTAAAAATTTTTTGATTTCTTTTCTTACACTGTCAAGTTGACAATTAACAGAAAGATGTCCGCAGTCACTATCTAGAATTAGTTTTTCACAA
Source organism: uncultured Ignavibacteria bacterium (assembly GCA_937944105.1). Taxonomy (GTDB): domain Bacteria; phylum Bacteroidota; class Ignavibacteria; order Ch128b; family Ch128b; genus Ch128b. Next base: position 3,905 of record CALDZP010000004.1, on the reverse strand, counting down.
TTCATAATTTCCGCAAATTCAAGAGAAGAAGATGGATGAAGTATATGATCCTGAGTAGCTATGATTAGAAATAACTTTGCTTTAATGTGAGACTGTAAGTCATTTTTAGATTTAAATCCTTTTGAAATGTCATGCGAAATCATTGAACGAAGTTGGTAGAGATAATCATAACTGTTCCAGTGTGTAGGTGCATCTTTATCGAAACCTTTCAAGATTTCATTAAATTTTTCTCGTGGATTATTTTTTACATACCAATCCGGTGTTCTAGCAACAAGTTGGGTCAACATGTTAATGGTTCTGAAAATTTCTTTTTCACTCATTCCACATTTATGAGCTGATGTTATTAATTGTTCGCGAGTTGACCATAAAAGCATATCATAAGAACTTGACCATGGAGTTGGAACATAGGCAATTACCTTTTCAACAAAATCCGGATATGATACTGCCAGTTGAAGTACCTGCATACTTCCCATAGAACCACCAACAGCACCAAAAAGTTTTTTTATACCAAGATGCTCTTTCAATAACCTGAATTGAGCATTAACTATATCACGCATAGTAAAAGCAGGGAAATTCTCATTTTTTTGCTTCTGACTGTTTGAGGGAGATGTAGAAATTCCATTGCCCAGTGCATCAACACAAATAATGAAAAAGCCCGTTGAGTCCAATAGTTTATCATTTCCATCACCAACTAAATTCCCGAGCATCTGACTTGTGCCACCGAACCATGTTGCAAATAAAATAGCATTAGATTTTTCTTCATTTAATTTGCCATAAGTTCGATATCCAATTTTACAATCAAAAATAATTTCGCCACTTTCTAATTGAAAATCACCTAAGTCGGCAAATTTTTGCTGAGCAATTATTCCACTTATTAAAAAGAAAAAGATTAAGCTGAAAATTTTTAAATGATTCATAGCCAAACCTATTTATTGTGATATTTTTTCTCACCTGCTTTTATTCTGAGGTTAATAAAATCATCTTCTCTCGGTATAGCACAGGAATAAATTGGAGTATAAGCACAGTAAGGGTTATATGCCTTATTAAAATCAAGATTATATAGATAATCTGGATCAGATGATTCTGGTTCGATATCAAGATAACGACCAATTTCATATGTTTCATCTCCAGTTGTCAAATCACGAAACCAAACAATAAGATAACTTCTTAAAAATTCTTTTCCTTCTTTAATTGATGATTCAGGATACTTGTAGACATTAATTTTATATGTTTTGCCTTTGTAATTAAACTGAAAATAACCATACTTAATCTGAGTGCGTTCTTCACCTTTAGTACCTAATACAATTACTGTTTCTGGAATTGCATAACGATATAATTTCGATTTAAAGACAAAGTCTGGATTAACTTCAAAATATTTAAGTCCTGTAAATTTGATTGTTTTATCTCTATTAAATGGTGAATCAGGATCGTTTTTAAAACTCACATCTTTTTCTAATCTGTATTTTGTAATTTCTCTTAAATATTCTGGATCTACTTTTTGTTTATTACAGGAAATAAAAATAAAAATTGTGATGATAAATAAAATTACTCTCTTCATATTTCTCTAGGTGTTTTTCAAAGATAAATTTTTCTTGGAAAATTTTTTTGATTTCAGAAGTATGAAAAACTTCAACAAAAATTTATTCTGAAAATTATAAAGTATTCAAATTCGGTAAGTTATGTGATCATCGAAAATAAAGTTGAAAATTGAGTAAAATTACTTTCTTAGCAATAAAATATTCCAGGAATAATTAATTTTGTAAATCGAATAAAGTGTAGCTGAAAATTTATCCTGACGAAAAATAAATTCTGTTATTTATCACAAAAGACATAATTCAAACTTATTGAATGAGGTTTTTATGCAATTTGAAAGATCAGCCGGTATTTTATTGCATCCAACATCGTTGCCATCCAAATTTGGAATTGGTGATTTAGGACCTGATGCTTATAAGTTTATAGATTTTCTTGCTGAAACCAAACAAAAGCTCTGGCAAATACTTCCACTTGGACCAACAAGTTTTGGTGATTCACCTTACCAATGTCTTTCTGCTTTTGCTGGTAATCCACTTTTAATCAGTTTTCAAAAACTCGTGGATGATGGAATTGCAGATAAAGAAATTTTAAAGAATATACCCAATCTGCCAGAAGATAAAGTTGATTATGGAAATGTAATTGAATATAAATATGAAACTCTGGAAAAAATTTATGAACGATTTGAAAAAAAAGATAATATAAAAATCAAAAAATCTTTCGAAGAATTTTGTGAAAAAGAAAAAGATTGGCTTGATGAATTTGCTCTTTTTATTGCCATCAAAGAATACTTTGAAGGTAAACCATGGAATGAATGGGATTCTGAAATATCTCAAAGAAAATCAGAAGCTGTTAACTATTTCAGAAATAGACTGAATGAAGAAATTAAATTTCATAAGTTTATTCAATTCCTTTTCTTTCAGCAATGGATTGGATTAAAATCTTATGCTAATTCAAAAGGAATTAAAATCATTGGAGATTTACCAATTTTTGTTGCTTTTGATTCTGCTGATGTTTGGGTAAATCGTGATCTTTTCGAAGTAAGTCCCGATGGTAAACCGCTTTTCATTGCTGGTGTTCCTCCAGATTATTTCTCACCTACTGGACAGAGATGGGGAAATCCACATTACAGATGGAATTTAATGGAAAAAGATGATTATAAATGGTGGCGTGATAGAATTTCATCTTTACTTAAGATGACTGATATAATTAGAATTGATCATTTTCGTGGTTTTTATAATTATTGGAAAATTCCGGGTGATGCACCAACTGCTGAAACTGGTGAATGGGTTTTAGGTCCTGGCGAAAAATTTTTCTCAACTCTGGAAAAGTATTTTGGTAAACTTCCAATTATCGCCGAGGACCTGGGGATCTTAGTTCCTGAGGTATACGAATTAAGGGATAAGTTTAATTTTCCAGGAATGAAAATTCTTCAATTTGCTTTTGGCACAAATGGTGAAAAAAAATTTCTACCTCATCGATATGTTAAAAATTGTGTAGTTTATACGGGCTCTCACGATAATGATACAACTCTTGGTTGGTGGCAATCAATTCAAAATGACGGAACTGATACAAAAGAATTTTTTATGAAATATACTGGATCAGATGGTAACGATGTATGCAAAGATTTAATTCGTCTTGCTTATTCTTCTGTTGCTGATATTGTGATTATTCCCTTGCAAGATTTTTTAAGACTTGGTTCTGAAGCTCGAATGAACTTTCCAGGTAAACCAGATGGCAACTGGTCATGGCGATTTAAGTGGGAACAAATTACTGATAAACTAATCGATGAAATGAAAAGCTTTGTTGAGATTTTTGAAAGATGAGCTTGTTTAATTTTTATTCGAATGGATGAACTATTTAATTTGTTTGAATGATGTCTTATTTTAATAAGATTTGCTTATGAAACATTTTTTCTCAACTTTGACTATATCAGCGAGGACTCATTTTAAATAAGAATAAATCAATACAAAGCAAAACACACTTTAAAATCAATATTTTCGAAATATCTAAAAACTAATTTTGTCTATTTAACTGTAGCGATTTTTTTCGTCTTTATATGAAAAACGAAAAACATGGTTTTGTTTCAGCTTACGATTTATCAGAATGATTAATTCAAGGAATAGTTATTGCGAGTTAGGATGAAAATCGGAAAAGCAATCCTTTCTGGTTGAATTACCAATTTTCATTTTGTTCTATTGTGAGAGATTGCTTCGTCGTTTCACTCCTCGCAATGACTGCTAAATGAAACAGTCATTGCGATCCGCCAAAGGCGGGGAAGCAATCTTTTCTGGTTGAATGACCAATTCTCAAATTGTTTTTTTTTGTGAAAGATTGCTTCGTCGTTTCACTCCTCGCAATGACTGCTAAATGGA
>CALDZP010000003.1 GCA_937944105.1 uncultured Ignavibacteria bacterium | reverse complement strand
AATTAGTCATTAAACCAGAAGAGATTGCTTCGCTCCGCTCGCAATGACTGGAATAAGAGAAAAGATTGCTTTCCCGATATTCATCGGGACTCGCAATGACATTTTCATTTAGCAGTCATTGCGAGGAGTGAAACGACGAAGCAATCCTTCACAAAAGCAACAAAATGGGAATTGCTCATTCAACCAAAAAAGATTGCTTCGCTCCGCTCGCAATGACTGGAATAAGAGAAAATATTGCTTTCCCGATTTTCATTGGGATTCGCAATGACAGTCCTTTTTAGCAGTCATTGCGAGGAGTGAAACGACGAAGCAATCTTTCACAGAAGCAAAAAAATGGGAATTAGTCATTAAACCAGAAAAGATTGCTTCGCTCCGCTCGCAATGACTGGAATAAGAGAAAAGATTGCTTTTCCTGTTATAATCTGAAATAACAATACAGATAAGCAAGAAAATGATTTTGAGAAAAATTTTTAAAAATGTTTACTTGAAATTAAAAATTAATTTTGGAAAAACATTTTAATTTCATTTATAACATCAGTTAACAATTAAATTCTCAATAAACTTACTTTAAGTAGATCATAGAACGGGTAACTATTGTTCGTTCTGTCTTCAATGAATAAAAATAAACTCCCGATCGTAAACCAAATTTTTCTGCATCAAATTCAACTAAATGCTCACCCGATTTAAATTCATCATTGATTAATTCAGAAATTCTTCTGCCAAGACAATCATATACTTCCAGATTAATTTTCATTGCCTCAGGCAAAGAAAAAGAAATTATGGTTTTACCGTTAAATGGATTGGGATAATTTTGATTTAGCGTTAATTTTTCTGGTAAGAAGTTGTTTTCTTTTATAGAAGTTACTGAACGAAATTCAACAAGTTCGTACAATGAACCTGGTATAGTTATTCCCAGCGTATCAACACTGAAAGGTTCTTGAAGAGATTTAACAATGTACCTTCCCTGAGCAAGCCAATCATTTACTGGGATTGTTAAAATATCAATTGCAAATGGTGGAAGAGGTGGGGGTAAAGAAACTAAATATTGAACTTTGATTTCAATTTTAAATTTAACAGCATTGAAAAACCCTGCTGGAACTGTTACAGTATCAATACCAAGTCTGGCACCTCTTACTAAAATTCTTAAGGGTATAGTGCCAAGCTGAGGAATTGTTAATGTTGTATCAAATCTATAAATAGTATAAAAGCTTCCCAATGATGAACCAAACCGATAATATTCAAACCAATCTGGTAAATGGAAAGTTACAATTGTATCAAATTCGATACTCCTCTGATGAATAAAAATGCTTTGACCTGAAGGTGCAATCCACAAAGTATCACCAATTGGAGCTCCAGCAGGTTTTCTAATGACAAAAAGAGTTTGTTTACCGAGAAACTCTTGATAAGCAATGGAAGAGTCGACAATTATTTGTGGTTGTCCGATAGGATTCCCTGTTGAATCAAGCAAATAAAAATTATTTATCCAGATATTTCCAACTTCTAATGGAACATACTGATTTGCAGTTTGGGAAAAAATAGTTTCTATGATTATAAAAAAGATTAATGTAAAAATGTTAGATTTCATTTTTCACTCCACTAAAATTTCATAACTAAATTGCTGAATTTCTCCAAATTTTTCCAGCTGTTGTTTAATTTGTTTTTGATCGCCTACAACAAGAATCAAAACATTATTATTTGGGAAATAATTATTTATTACTTCTTTAATTTTTATGGTGGATGTATTTTTAATCTTTTCGGAAAATTTATTTAGTAGTTCGAAATCTTTGTTATAAAAAAGAATCTGAGTTAAAAAATTAACAAATCCTTCGGGTGATTGAAGCTGACGAGATAGTTCTCCAATCATATAATTTTTTGCTTTGTTGATCTCCCAATCGTTAACTCCAAGTTTGTGGAGCTTCTGCAATTCATCAAGAATTATTTGAACTACCTCGCCGACGGTTTCATTTTTTGTGAATGTTGAAATTAAAAACATCCCGCTTTGTTGAAATTTTTGGAATGAACTATTTGCACCATAAGTCAGACTTCTTTTAACTCGAATTTCTTCTACAAGTCGTGAAGTAAATCCATTTCCTAAAATTGTGTTGACAATAGAAATTGGAATTTCGTCTGCGTTTGTCTGATTTATCCCAATATTTCCAATTCTGATTTGAGTCTGTGTGAGTCCAGGTTTATCAATGAGAACAATCTTTAAATTGTTTAATTTGTTAATTGGTTTATCTTCAAATTTGATCTTGTCACCTTTTGACCAATTTTGAAAGAGGTCTTTAATTAGCAACTCCGTTCGTTCATTATCAATGTCTCCATAAATAATTAACATAGTTTCATTAGGTATAAAATAATTTTTATAATGTTTTCTAATCTGTTTGGCGGAAATGTCATTGACTTGTTTTATTGTGCCTTTAATTGAATTGGAATAAGGATGTCCTTCGAAAAGAATTTTGCTGAAGAATTGATTGGCTAAATAAGAGGAGTTTTCGAGAGATGATTTTAGTTCTGAGATTAATTTATCTTTTTCTTTATCAATTTCTTTACCGTCAAAAGCTGGTGCTGTGATTATCTCAGCTAAAGTATTCATTCCAATCTCAAAATTATATTTTAAAAATTCAGTTGATATCATTGAGTAGTCATAATTTGTGGATATATCAATCGTTGATCCTAAAAATTCAAATTCTTCTGCAATTTGTTTAGCTGTTCTTTTTGTTGTGCCTTTTAAAAGTAATTGAGCGGTTAAATAAGTAAGTCCTTGATTTTTAATGGGGTCAAGTCTTGCACCACCATTGAAAATAACTCTAACTTGTACAAGAGGAAGTTTTTTATCCGGTATAATAACATATTTGAGTCCATTTTCGAGGGTATTTACTTGAATGCTGGTTTTGCTTTGAGCAAAAATTATTGAGATAGAAAAGATAAAAATCAGGTAAATTAATTTTTTCATTGTTCCTTACTCGTTGGTTTTGAAATTATTATAGTTCTTGCTTGATTATTGAAATATTTTTGAGCAACTCTTTTGATATCATCTGAGGTAACTTGTGCATATCGATCGACAATTTTAAATAGATTATTATAATCTCCTGTTAAGATTTCATAATAACCAAGAGCAAATGAAAAAGATTGATTTGTTTTGAATGAATCAAAGTATTCAATCACTTTAGAATTTTTTGCTTTTTCTAGTTCGTTTGATGTGACTCCTTTTATTTTGATATCTTCAAGAATTAACTCTATTTCTTTTAATAATTTTTCAAATTCTTTTTCACCTCTTGCTTGAGCATAAATTTTGAAAAGTCCCGGAGATTCCATTTGATCCTGGTATGCGTAAGTTTCGGTGATCAGATTTTTTTCTTCGTTTAATATTTTATTGAATCTCGAACTTAATCCTGTGCTTAGAATATTTGCGAGCAAATCCATTGCATAAAAATCTGGATCATTAATAGAACAAGATTTATAACCAATTAAAATGGATGGTAACTCAACTTCTTGAATGAGATTTACAATTTTTTCTACTCTTTGTTCAGGTTCTTCAATTTTTTTGTGATTGGGAATTTTTGCTTTTGGTATTTTTTCGAAGTATTTGCTTATGAATTTTTTTGCTTCGGATTTGTCAAAATCACCAGTCAGAATTACAATGGAATTGTTTGGTGAGTAATAAGTTTTATAAAAGAATTTACAATCCTCGAGAGTAATATTCTTTAAATCATTCATCCAGCCTATTACAGGTTGCCTGTAGAGATGAGAAACAAAGGCTGTTGCGTAAAGTTCTTCTTCCATTTTGTTTTTAGGATTATTATCAACACTGAGCCTTCTCTCTTCCATAACGATGTATCTTTCTTGTTCAAGATTTTCTAAATCAAGTTTCATCGCTTTCATACGATCCGATTCCATTTCTAAAACAAGTTCAAGTTTGTTGGAATTAAATTCCTCCCAGTAATTCGTAAAATCATTCCATGTACTTCCATTTGAATAACCACCATTTTCTTCTAATAACTTATCAAACATTCCAGGCTTAAATTTTGCAGAACCATTAAAATACATATGTTCAAAAAGATGTGAGATACCGGTTGTGCCGGGCAATTCATATTTTCCGCCAACTTTGAAAAAAATTCTAAAGCAAATACTTGGTACTTCTTTGTTTGGTGATAAAATAACTTTCATACCATTTTTGAGATAGTAACTTTCTATATCGGTGGATTGAGAAAAAAGATTTGATGCGAGTAAAACAATTACAGTAAGGATATTTTTCATTTTTTGACAATTCCTTGATTAATTTTTGATTGTTCCTGACAAAGTTCAGTTAAAACTCCATTAGATGATTTCGGGTGGATAAATGCAATTAAAAAATTTTCAGCACCAATTTTGGGTTCGTCATCAATTAATTGAAAGCTCAATTCTTTAAGTTCTTTTAATTTAGTTTCAAGGTTTTCAACTTCAAATGCGATATGATGGATTCCTTCCCCTCTTTTTTCGATAAATTTTGCGATTGGACTTTCAGAGGATGTTGCTTCGAGTAATTCGATTTTGGATTCGCCGACTTTAAAGAAAGCAGTTTTAACTTTTTGCTCCTCTACCTCTTCAATTTTGTAACATTTTGTTCCAAGTAATTTTTCAAATCTTGAAATTGAATCTTCTAAACATTTTACAGCAATTCCGATGTGTTCAATTTTCTTTATCATATCAAACTCGTTTTTTTAAATGTAAAATAATATTAGCTGAAATAGTCAGCAAAAAGTGTGAAGTGGAGAATGGATGTATTTTTTAAGTGAACTGAAATTAAATCTATTGAAATATTTAGATTTTGATAAAGCAAAAAATCATTTAATAATTTTATGTTCAATTGCTTTTTGAACGGCTTGCATTTTGTTATGCACTTGAAGTTTCAAATAAATATTTTCAATATGTTTTCGAACAGTGGCGGGAGAAATAAAAAGTTTATTAGCTATCTTTTTATAATCTTCTCCAAGTTTTAAGTTTTCAAGTACTTCAATTTCTCTTTTTGAAAGATCAAATATTTCATTATTTAATTTCTGGTTTTTGTTTTCTTTTTTCAATTCAGACTGGCTTAGAAGATTCAAAATTTTGGCGGCAATTGAAGGAGACATTGTTGCGCCACCTTCCATAACAATTTTAATTGAGTTTAAAATTGATTCAGGCGTTTCGTCTTTTAATAAATATCCCGAAGCCCCATTCTGAATGGCATTAAAAATAGTCTCATCATCATCAAACACTGTAAGAATTAAGATTTTAATTTTAGGATAAAGATTTTTTACTTCAAAAGTTGCCTGAATTCCATTCATTTCAGGCATTTCAATATCCATCAGAATTACATCAATATCTCTGTAAGATCTTAATTTGTTAAGTAAATCGTAGCCGTTTTTTGCCGTAAATTTAATTTCAAGTTCGTCAGAAAAACGACCAAGTTTTTCAATTAAAGATTGGATAATTACTCTGTTATCGTCTACAATGGCAATCTGCGCTTTCATTTGAATATTGTCTTTGGTGATTAAATTAATCATTAAATAATTAATGTAAATACGGCAAATGACTAATTATTTCAAGTCTCTGCAACAACTTTAAAATTCATAATTGTTTTATAGCAAGAATTCTCTTCGATTTCAATTGTAAATTGACCATTTGCATCTTTTGCACGGAAAGCAAGAGAACTCAGCCCTGAACTTTCAAGGTCTTCGTTCAATTTTAAGCCTTTGCCATTGTCACAAATTTTCATTGTAAATCCATTAATTGAATCTTCAAAAATTATTTTGCATTCTGTTGCTCCAGAATGCTTCAAGATGTTTTGAAAGCATTCCTGAAAAATCCTGAAAAGATTTAGAAGTTGATTTGAATTCAATATGTAGTTTTTTGTGGTGTTGTTTTCAATATTTATCAACAAATGTTCAGTCCCTGATTTAATTCGATTCAGGTAATCACGAATTTTCAAGATTAATGTTGAAAGTTCACCAGATTCATTTTTCATTGCCCAGATAGTTGTTCTGAGTTCGTTTAGAGTTGCTCGTGCAAAGTCGTCAATCTCTTTGATTTTGTTGTTAAAATCTTTTCTATTTTCATTAATAGTTAAGTTATCAAGAGAGCTAATAATGAAAGTTAATTGAGAACCAATGTTATCGTGCAGTTCCCTTGATATTCTTAGTTTTTCTTCGAAAATTTTTCTTTTGTTTTCTTCTTTTGCAAGTAGATTATTATACATTAATTCATTGGCAATTGCTTTTCTTTTTTGGATTTGATACGCATAAAGTCCCGACATTGCTAAAGTAATAAAAAGTAGGATTGTACCAATTATAATAAAAAGAATAGCTCTCTGTTTGAGTTGAAGATTCTGCTGAGCAATTAGTTTGTCTTTCACTGAGGATTCATAAGCAATTTCAAGCTCTGCTATTCTTTGACTTGATTGAATGTTAGTAATACTGTCTTTCATGGTTATATATTTTTTGAAGTAAAGTAGTGAATTTTCATAATCATTAATTTTAGCATATAAGTCAGAAAGTTGTTGGAAGATATATTGAGTAAGAAATGTGTATCCATTTTTAAGTGAGAGTTCAAGAGACTTTTTATAGTAAATAATTGCAGAATCAATTTTGTTTTCCATTGCAAAAAAATCTCCATAATAAGCCAGATTATCTGCACGACCAAAATCGCCTTTTTCTTTTGCCCTGAATTTATCAGATTCTTTAAGATAACTAAAAGCTTCTGGGAATTTCCCTTCTAATGCTTTTGCATTTGCAATTTTATTAAGACTGAATGGGATGCCAATAGAATCATTAAGTTCATACTTAATTTTAAGTGCTTTTTTGTATAGTAATAATGCGCTATCAAGTTTTCCTTCCATTTCTTTAATTACGCCATAATTGTCGTAGAGTTTTGCTAAAGTTGCTAATTCTGCATTGTATTCTTCGGCTATTTTAATACCTTTGAACATATAATTACTGGCTTTAGTTAGTTCTCTCCTTTTCATTTGATAGCCATATTCACCATAAGCATCGGCAAGGGAGTTATAATTTTTTTCTTCTTCAAAAATTTGAAGCGCTTTGATATTGTATTCCGTCGATTTTTCATAGTTTCCCATCAAATAATAAATTATTGCAAGTAGATTTAGTGATTTCGCTTCCCCGTTTTTATAATTAATTGATCTGGCAAGTTTAAGATTCTCAGTGAAAATTTTTTCAGATTTATAGAGATTGGATAGATATTCACTGGCTGGAAGATTATTTACTGAATCTACAATTGCAACTAAATTTTGGCTTCGAATAATTGTAGAACAAAGTATTATTAAGATGAAAATTATTTTCATAATCAATTCATTTATTTATACCAATAAAAGGTAGGAAGAATGTATGGTGGGAAAATGTGGCGTACTCACATACATCCTTCAGACCTCAATTATAAAATATAGAGCTCTAAATAAATAAACAAGTGAGAGATAGAAATTAGTTCAAATCAACTATTTGAGAATATTTAAAAAATACACTTATTATACATCAAGAGTAGTTAATTTTTCAGTGAATAAAGAGATTTTTAAATTTTTAAGTGAAAAAGAGCTTATAATGAAATTCGATAATCAACTATTTTTATTTTTGGGCCATTAATTATTACTGGATTTAGATCTATTTCTTTAATCTCACTAAATTCAAAAATTAACAGGGATATCTTGTGAATGATTTCAGCAATTTTGAAGATGTTTGTTTTCTTTATATCTCTGTAACCTTTAAGAAGAGGATAAATTTTTGAATTCTCAATTAGTTCCATTGCTTCTTCAATTGAAATTGGAGCTAATGCAAGATTTTTGTCTTTTATAATTTCAACTAACTTGCCACCTGCACCAAAATTTACAATCGGCCCAAAAGATTTATCTCTATAAGTACCTACAATAATTTCAACTTCACCATTAAAATATTCCTGAACTTCATATTCATTAATTAAATTAATTAACTCCTTCCTTTTGAGTTCTTTCTGCATTTGATCAAACGATTGTAATAGGGATGATTTGTTTTGAATGTTAAGGGCAACACCACCAACATCAGATTTATGAGTTAATCGACTGCTTGAAATTTTCAGTACACAGGGAAATTTAATTGAGTCTAAAATTTTAATAAGTTCATTTTTATTTGTAAAGAATTTATTTACTGGCAAAGGGAGATCGAGTGTTTTTAAAATTTTATAACATTCTTTTGAGGTTAGAAAAGAACTTTCTTTTAAATTTTGTTTTATTCTATTAAGAATGCCAAACAATCTTTCCTTTTGAACTTGATTTAAATGAATGGATTTTGAAGTTCTAATTCCTTTTCTCGATTGATATGAATAGAGATTTTTAAGAATTGCTGGAGCGAGTTCTACAGATTTTAAAATCACAGCATTATTTTTTCCTTCTGATTTCCATTTCTGCCAGAACTCTGGGAGGGGAAAGGTAACAATCAATATTGGTTTTGGATTAATACTTTGTTCATTGACAAGTTCTTTTATGACATCAAATGCTTCAATCATTACTGGTTCAACAAATATTGTAATAATTGCATCTACATTTTCATCTTCACTTAATATTTTTAATGCTTTTCTATATGTTTGTGCATCAGCAGCTGGTAACATATCAACTGGATTTTTCAGACTTGCTTCGGGATGTAAAATTTCTCTTAATTTATTTATGGTATCAGTCTCTAATTCGACTAATAATAAATTATTCTTCTCAATTTGATCGATGCATAATATTGCAGGACCACCCGCATTTGTTAAAACTGCTACTCTCTTACCATTCATTTGCTTCAAATACAATAAAGCTTTTGATGTTTCAAACATTTCTTCGATTGTGTTAACTCTAATAACTCCACATTGTCTTAATGCAGCTTCAACTATATCATCTTGTGTTGCTAAAGCACCAGTGTGAGACGAAGCAGCCTTTGTGCCAGATTTTGTTCTTGCTGCTTTCAGAACAATAAGTGGTTTGTCTTTTGTAACTTTTTTAGATAGCTCAAAAAATTTTCTTCCATCTTCAAAAGATTCAAGGTACATTGTGATGACTTTAGTTCTGGCATCCTTCCACCAGTATTCGAGTAGATCATTTTCATTTACATCCGCCTTATTGCCAATGCTTATAAATTGACCAAATGAGTAATTAGTTTCTTTTATTGTGTTTAATACTGCTGCAGCAAGAGCACCACTTTGCGAGAGAAAAGAGACAGGGGAATAGTGTGGTACTTCAGCAGCAAAGGTTGCATTAAGTTTTATTTCATCATCAGTGTTAATAATCCCCATGCAATTTGGGCCAACTATTCTGATACCATTTTCTCGTGCATAATCAATCATTTGCTTCTCCAGTCTTGCACCTTCTTCACCAATCTCTCGAAATCCAGCTGTGATTATAATGACATTTTTTATCCTTTTGCTTGCACAGGATCTTAAACTTTCAAAAACTAAATTCTTGGGAACAAGAATAATAGCGAGTGAGATTTCTTCACTTATTTCTTCAATAGATTTAAAACATTTTACTCCAAGTATTTCTTCGCTTTTTGGATTTACTACAAAAATTTTCCCTTTGAAACCGAATTGTAAAATAGATTTTAAGATCTCGTAACCAATAGACCTGGGTTTTGATGAAGCTCCAATTAATAAAATATTTTCTGGATAGAAAAAATTATGAAGGGAATCGTGTTTCATACTGTTTACTCTTTTATTTTATTTTTATTTTGCATTGTGAATATAACTTTTGTTACATTTAATCGTCAATAAATAATTAATGATGCAAGGATTATTTAAAAAGATTTTCAAACTCATTAATAATAATATCGAATTGATTTTCTGGACAATGGGTCTAATTTATCTTTTTATCAATAGTTTAGCCCAAACTGATTTGTCATTCTGTCCAGTAAAACATCTCGGATTTAATTGGTGTCCTGGTTGTGGACTTGGAAAATCTATATCTTACCTCTTTAATTTTCAAATAATTAATTCTTTAAAAACTCATCCACTTGGGATTTTCGCACTAATAGTAATTTCTTATCGTATCTTAACTTTAATAAAAAATATCAGGAGAGAACGAAATGTCAAATATACTTAACTACCTTCCCGAACTTGAGGGTGAAGAATTAATGTTTGTTCAGAATCTGGTTAGTGGATTCGATGAACAACAGCTGTTACAATTTTCAAATATTTATAGAACAAGAAGAAAAGAACCAATGCTAATTTTGTTAACTGCACTGGTGGGGTTTCTTGGTATTAGTGGAATTCATCGGTTTATTCTCAATCAAATTGGAATGGGAATACTTTATTTACTTACAGCTGGAATTTGCTTCATTGGAACGATAATAGATTTAATAAATCATAAAAAACTTGCTTTTGAATACAATTCAAATGTGGCAAGAGAAGTTGCAATGATCATCAAAAAGGGATAAAACATTAAATAAATAATTGAACTGATGATTAAAAATGTGAATCACATAATCTGGGACTGGAATGGAACTCTTTTGGATGATGTTGATCTGTGTGTTGATAATATAAATTGGTTACTTGAGAAATATGGACTTCAGAGAATTACAAAAGATAGGTATCGTGAAATTTTTACTTTCCCTGTCGTCGAATATTATCGAAGGGTAGGATTTGATCTAAATAAGCTGGATTTTTTCAAAATTGGTAAGGAATGGATGGAGAGATATGAGGGTAAAAAATATGAGGCTGGTTTAGCTGAAAATGCAATTGAGATTCTTAATTATTTTTATGAAACAGGAATCGAACAATCAATCCTTTCAGCTTATTCTCAAAACACTTTAATTGAAATTGTGAAAGAATATAACCTTGATAAGTATTTTAAGAATATCGTTGGACTTGATAATATTTATGCTGAAAGTAAAATAAACCTTGGCAAAAAATTGATGAAAATTCTTAATTTGAATTCAGATGAAGTGATATTAATTGGCGATACAGTTCATGATTATGAAGTATCCCTTGCACTTGGTTGTGATTGTATTTTAGTTTCTTCAGGGCATCAATCAAAAAAAGAACTTGATAAATGTAGAGTTCCTGTTTTGAATAATTTAAGTGAGTTAAAAATATTATTTAGAAGCTTATTAAATAAATCGGGAAAGTAATCAATAAATCTTTTATCTTAGCATAAATAAATAACAATGGAAGTCATGAAACTGAAATATATTTTTCTGGTTATTTTCTTTTTATCTGCTAACTTGATTGCTCAAATAATACCACAAATAAATATTCCATTAAATGTTTCTGATGGATTTCGTAGCAGGGTTTTGTATTTCGGACTTGATCCAACAGCAACAAACGGAATAGATACCCATCTTGATGAAATGGAACAACCTCCTATTCCACCCTCAGGTATTTTTGATGCACGATTTGTAGGTTATGATATAGATATTCCAGAACTCGGTGAAGGTGTATTAAAAGATTATAGAAATGGAACAGATACAACAAAAGGACAACGAATTCATGAATTAAGATATCAAATTGGAAGTGGTACAACAATTACAATCTCATGGAATTTACCTTCGGGCGTCTCTGGACTTCTCCAGGATTTTTTTGGGGGAATTGTCGTCAATAAAAATATGATTGGTAAAGATAGTTTAGTTGTAACAAATCCTAACATCATAAATAAACTGAAAATGATAATTACCTATAATCTTACAGGTCAACTTCCACCCTCACCACCAGATTTAATTTTACCAGCAAATGGTTCAGTTAATGTAGTGATAAATCCGCTACTTAAATGGACACAGGTTAATGGTTCTACAAATTATCATCTTCAAATTTCAACTGATTCAAATTTTTCCAGTTTAGTATTAAATGATTCAACAATTCAAACAAATCAAAAAACTGTTCAACTACAATCTCAAACAAAATATTACTGGAGAGTACGAGCAAAAAACAATGCTGGCTGGAGTTTATTTTCTCAAATTTGGAGTTTTACCACAAAGTCAAATCCTCCATTGCCACCAGTTTTGAATTCCCCGCCAAAGGGGGCTTCGGGTGTTTCGTTGCCTGTTGAGTTTAAGTGGTTTGTTTCTCAAGGTGCTGAAAATTATTCATTGTTAGTTGCTGAAGATTCAAGCTTTTCTAATCCTGTAGTAAATCAAACAATTTTTGACACATTTTATGTCTCCGATAATTTATTTCCAAATAAAACTTATTTCTGGAAAGTGATGGCTAATAGTTTTTCTGGATTGAGTTCTTCATCTGAAATATGGTACTTTACCACATTAATAACAGATGTTTCAGATTCACACATTCAAACAGATGGATTTTTTTTATCTCAAAATTTTCCCAATCCATTTAATTCAATCACAACTATAGTTTATGGTGTAGCAGAAAATTCAATTGTTGAATTAAGTGTATATAACTTTCTTGGTGAGATAATTTATAAGATTAACTTCGAAAGTTTAGATTCAGGAGTTTACAAACATCATTTAAATTTTTCAGAATTAACCTCAAAAAGTGATTTACCGAGCGGAATTTATTTTTATCATTTGAAGACAAAAAATTTTTCGGCAATAAAAAAAATGGTTTATTTGAAATGAAAATACTTGTATTAAAATGAGGTGATACATGAAACTTATGATATTTTTTCTTTCTTTTATATTCTTCTCGTTATCTTTAAGGGGTCAACAAAAAGTTGTTCCAGATTTTAAGCTCGAATCTATAAATGGTGAAAAAGTTTCGCTCTACGAGTTATTAAAAGAAGGTCCTGTTTATTTAAATTTCTGGGCTATCTGGTGTGCACCATGTCGTGCTGAATTGAAAGTATTGAATCAGATTTATGAGCAGTATAAACTTAAGGGGCTTAAGTTACTTGCAATTAATATCGATTCTCCTAAAAGTATGGCTAAAGTAAAATCGTTCGTAGCTTCACAGAAATTTTCGTTTGATGTTTTGTTAGATCCTAATTCGGAGGTTTTTCAAAAGTTTAATGGTAAAAACTTGCCTTATTCTTTATTGATTAATCAAAAAGGTGAAATAGTAAAAATTAGAAATAGTTATGTACCTGGTGATGAAAAGGAAATAATAAAGGATTGGGAAAACATTCTCAGCAAAAAGAATTAATTTTTTAACAGGAGGAGTATGTTGTTCAATCTAAAATTAAAATTCATCTTATTTTTCTTATTAATTTCATCAAAGTTTTTATTATCTCAAGAGATAGCTACTTCTATCTTTAACTCTTTGAAATTTGGTAAGGGTTTTGAGTTTATTGGTGAAAGCAGAAAAAAACAGAAGAAAGAATATTTCGAAAATTTTTCAGATGTCAGAATTTTTATTCCAAAAACAACAGTAGGCTTTCGAATTGAATACAGTAAACCTCCTGAATATGGACTTGATTTTGTTGGACTAAAAAAGAAATATGTTGAGTTTGAATCTTATGGATTAAATTTTCGTGCAGGTGATTTTTATACTCTTTTTGCAAGGGGTCTCTCTCTTAATCTTTTTGAGAATCGTAATCTTGCATTTGATAATGGAATGGAGGGTATCAGAGTTAAGTATGAAAACGATTTTTTAAGGGCTCAATTAGTTGGAGGCGACTTAAATTTCTTTGAACCATTAAGTCTTTATTTGTTAACTAACAGGATTGAGAAATATAAAATTCGTGCTGGTTCAATTGAAATTTCTCCTGTTAAGAATTTAACTCTGGGAACAAACTATGTATGGTCAGAAGGAAAATTGCCAGGTTTGATTTCACAATTTGATACGATTGAGGTAAACATCCCAGAATTTTTTATCAAGTCAAGACTGGGGTCATTAGATTTATTTGTCTCTTATGCAATTAAAAGAACAAGTCTGGGAGGCAAAGATACTGCGAAAGGTTCAGGTTTATATACATCATTATCTTATTCAAATGAAGGATTTGGAGTAACTTTTGAATTCAAAGATTATAGATTTGATATTGTTGATCCTTTAAGAAAATCAGATCCATTTAGACCTACCCGAACATTACCATTTCAAAATCCACCGATTGTTCATAAAGAACATCTTTTTTCCCTGACGCAACGAAATCCTCATGTTGTTGATTTTAATGATGAAGTTGGTTTTCAATTTGATGCTTTTTTTAATCTCTCCGATGGAGTAAATCTCAATGCAAATTTTGCAATGGCATCAAGACATTTTGATTTTGAATTAAACCAAACAACTTTTCAATATGAAAAGAAAAAAATAGGTAGCGATTTAGTTCCATCATTAAACAAATTGCGTTCACCTTTCTGGGAAATATATCTTGAACTGGAATATTTCTTCCCGAATAATTCAGATTCGTATTTGAGATTTGGAATAAATAGAAGAAGCGAAACAACAAATGATCAAATGAATTTTTACAATCCTATTCAACCATTGCGATTGACAACTTTTCCACTGGAAATTCAATATGTTTGGAGTGATAAGATAAGCTCGAAATTAATCTCTGAATCACAATGGGTGTTTCATTTTCCACAATCTGAAAAATATTATAATCATCTTTTAGCAGCATCGACAACACTTAATTCTATGATTACTTTTGGATTTCGTTTTGAGTTTACAACTAATAAATTTGAAGAAGAAAACCGAAAAAATTGGTTAGTTGTAGAAGGAGGTATGAGAATTAGTACAAATCATACTCTTATTATCACTTATGGCAAAGAGAGGGGTGGAACAGTTTGTTCAAACGGAATCTGCCGACAGGTTTTACCATTCGATGGCTTTCGTCTTTCATTAAGTTCAAATATTTAATGGAGGTTTTATGAAAATAATTTTTACTGCACTATTTTTTTTGTTTTTAGTTCACTTGAATTTAAATGCGTTCGAAAGAACAGTTCTTGCCGAAATTTTTACAAGCACAACGTGTCCACCCTGTGCATCTCAAAATCCATATTTTGATAACTGGTTAAAAAATTACAATAATAAAGACAGAGTGGCGGTTATTAAATATCATGTTTGGTGGCCTTCTCCAGGTAATGATCCATTTTATCATGCAAATGTCACCGAAAATCAGGGACGAACAAATTATTACTCCACTAACTATGTACCAAGAGGAATTGTAAATGGTATTGCTGATGGTTCCTCTTCAGCCGGTAACTGGATTGTTCTGATTCAAAATTCAATCATAACTACCAGTCAGTTCGAAATTAAAATCCTTGGTAATGTTGATTCTGTGCAAGGTGGTAATTTAACGATAAGGGTTACAGCAGATAATAATTCTATTCCCGCAGGAAATCTTGTGTTACATACTGCAATTGTGGAATCTAATATTAATTATACTGGTACAAATGGAGATCCGATTCATAATTTTGTTATGAGAAAGATGTATCCTAATCATACTGGTGAAGTATTTACAATCAATCCAAATGAAACAAAGACATTCACAAGAATTTTCAACTGGAATTCGTCATGGAAACTTTATAATTCTCATGTTGTCGTCTTTATTCAGAATCAAAGCACAAAAGAGGTTTACCAGGCTGCCATTAGAAAGGCAAATATATTTTTAGCAACACCCTCACCATTGTATCCTCCAGATAACTCTACAAACCAACCAGTTAATTTAAATTTAAGCTGGAATAGAATTTCCAACGCTACCAATTATGGCTTGGAAGTAGCAACTGATAGTCTTTTTGCAAATAAAATATTTTCTGACACTACATTAGTAGATACATTTAAATCGCTGGTGAAATTAGCTAGAGAAACATGGTACTATTGGAGAGTAAAAGCAATTTCAAGTTATGCTGCTAGTGAATGGTCAAACATAAATAAATTTAAAACTTTGCCGCTGAATTTACCTTCGCAGGTACAATTAATTTATCCTCAAGATCAAGCAATTCTGGTTAATCCAGTTGATATAAGTTTTGTATGGTCAAAATCAATTCCTGATGTTGATCTTTATAGGCTGGAAATTGCATCTGATTCTGGTTTTATTTACAAAATAATTGATACTACTTTAGTTGATACTGTCTTAAATCTAAATGTTATAAGGTATAACTTGAGCGGTGATTATTTTTGGAGAGTAACCGCACATAATGGTTTGGGTTGGGGCTTACCAAGTTCACATCGTAAACTTAACATCTTATTAACATCAGTTGAGAATGAAATATTACCTATACAATTTGAATTATTTCAGAATTTTCCTAATCCATTTAATTCAAGAACAAAAATTGTTTTTACAATCCCACAATCTATCGTAGATCAGCAAGATTCAAAGAATATTTCTTTGAGTATTTATAACTTACTCGGTAAAGAAATAGTAAAAGTTCTCGATCAAATTGCAAGAGCAGGAAAATATGAAATAGTGTTTGATGCAGAAGATTATAATTTAAGTGGTGGAATTTATTACTATAAATTACAATTGGGTGCAATGAGCAAAATCAAGAAAATGATCTATTTAAGATGAATTTTAATGTGGATATTTAAACTGCATTAAGCTTATTTTTGCTAGCAAAGAGCTTTCAAATTTTTGAATAAGAGATTGGAGCTGAGATGGGACACATTGTTTTTTGGGCGCTTGTTCGCCTTGCTTTGACAATTACTGGATTGTGGATTTTGTTTTACTACATAGATTATGGAACTTGGTGGGTACTGGGAATTGTTTCTATTTATGTCGTGGTGATTCATCCAGCTTTGATTCAATATGATATATTTAAAGAAAAATCATCGCCGATTATTAATTCTACACTTTGTAGCAGTTGTTTTTATTTTGATGAAACAGCAGTTCTTTGTACAAAACTTGATGAACATCCGACTGAAAACTATGTTCCTTGTGGTGGATTAGAATGGGAACCTAAAAACTAAGAGAAACAAGATGAAAAAGAAAATAAACAAAAAGAAGTTTGAACTTGAACTTCAAGAAGAAAAATCTGATATAATATTTTGTACCGAATGCGGAGAAGCTCTCGAGAATTTTTCTGTATCTGAAGATGCTAAAGATCTCGATGCTGTTATTAAAAATTTCCATAATTGTAAAAAAACAGGTAAGTTCAAAGGAGAAATGTGTTCTAAACTTTTTATGATTACACCGCCTGATGATAATCAAGATTGAATCATTCCTTCCTATGTTTTCTTATTGTTCGATTTACTTGAAATCTTTTTAGTTCCTTTCTTATTTAGATTGTTAAAATCCTATTTTCTCGTTTAATATTTTTCATGAAAATCTCATTAAATATCAAGATCTTGGTTAAAGAACTAATACAAGTTATTTTAATAAAATGGTGCTAATAGAAAGAGTTTTTAGAAATAATTATTAAATGAGCAAGTCATTGCAAATGAATTGAAGAATTCTTCTTTAATTAGGATAATCTCAAAAATCTGTTATTGCGATAATGAGAATAATAAATCTTTCTTTTTTATTAACCAATTTGCAGTATTTACTAAAATTTCAAAGTGATTGTGAAGTTCAAATTATTTTTATCTTTGTTTTATTTTGCATGTGCTTCCAAATTGCCAATAAATTGGTTATGCGTATATTTTTGTTTGAATTTCTTATTCATTTGATCCAATGATTATAACTTTAACTTTTTCGCTTAATTGATTTTCAAATTATGTGTATTTGATCTGTTACTCGGATCACCTTGATTGATTATTGATTTGGAGACGGGGAGTAATTCTTAGATCATTCCTTCAGATATTTCAAGAATTTATCGCCAGATTTAATTTAGTATCCGAACTTTCTTAACCAATGTTTCGATATCATTAAAGTTTTCTGTAATTGCCATTTAATTCTTATTTATGATTGATATTTTTTATAAAGCAAATCTATCTTCTCAAAGATTCATTCATTTAAAGTTGTATTTTATTAAAATGATCTGATAAATATCCAAACTGTGACATTGGTCAATATTCCACATTTTGTTTATTCAATGAAGTAACATTTTGATATTTGTTGTCACCTACTTTGGTTTTAGATCTACATTTGACTTTTTTAACCTTATTAAATATAATTTTCATTCAAATAATTTATAGAGAATATTCAGGTATACCCTCTTTTTTGTGGATAAATTTGGGTTAACATCTACAGGATTTTCAGATTCTAAGGTGAGATTTTTTTTAAAAAGGATTTACAGTTTGAACTCTTACTGTCATTTCATTGTGATTATATAGTAATGAAACTTATTTAATCTTTCGATTATTGCTTCTAACTTCAGGGGGAAATTTTTTTCGACCTTTTTGTATTAAAAATATTTTATAAAACTTTGAAATAAGTTCTGTAAAAGAAATATTCAAATATGGTGACTATTGTCAAAGAAATTGTATCTCTATTATAAAATTTACCGAATCCCTCAGGGGGAAAAATTAATGATGCAAGTAAATAAGAAATTGTCCATCCAACAGAAAAAATAATTCCGATAAAAATTAGAATTAAAATTGCTGCCCCCAAACCTTCTTCTTGCCATCTTTTAGTGAAAACATACAAACCGAAAATGAAATGGATGTAAAAAAGAAAAATTGCGATCATTACTCTACTTTTTAAAAATTTTTTCTCTTAAAATGATAAATTTCATGAAAGTTTCTTTCTTAAACTTGAGATACTTAACATACTACCTATAGTTGCAAAAATTGAGTTAACAATAAATACATTAAAAAATATAGTAGTTGTTAGTATTAGTGAAAATCTTTTTTCATCAATTTCTTTTGAAATATTCCAGATAGTTTCAGGGATATACATGTCAGGAAGATATTTCTGGATTAAAATAATTGAATCATAAACAGGATTTTCTTTTGAGACCATGATGAGTAAAGTTTGAAAAATAGACTCGAAAAAACCTGAAATTATTCCAATAAGAATACCGATATGAAAACCATCAGAATTTTTCAGCTTGAATCCTTCTCGATTTTTCACTTGTAAATAGTACATATTGAATCCAATCATCCCAGCGAGTGGAGCAAATAAACAGCAAGTAGCAACTTGGATTATTGGGACAATACTTATAACAGCGAGGCTAAATCCAGAAACTAATGCTGGTAAAAATTTTTCTTTTTTAATCATCTCTTTCTTGTTGCAATATTAAATTATTAATGAAATAAACTGGTATAATTGAAAATAAAAAACCAGTTAAAAACCTCACGAAATTAGTAGATTCAACTTTGAAAATAAAATTCAAAATCCAATCGATTAATAAAGGTAATGAAAATAATAATATTATTTTATAGTTCAATTTATCTAACCATTTTCTTAATGATGAAAAGAAAGTAACGAATAGAAATAGAGTTAAGAAACCTCCAAAAATTCCTGAACATCTTGAGCAGATTAACATCGGCTTGGAAAAAACAAAAAATGACCTTTTTTCTATTTGATGGCAAATCTGACCGTAAAAATTTTTTAGAAAGGAAATCATGTAAAAATCTTTTATAAAAACGAAAGAAAAAGTTAATGATAGAAAAATAAAACTTGAAATTGTAATTAGTAGATAAATTAAATTTATTTTTGTTGACTTTTTCATGATTTCTTAATTGAAATTAAGAAAGTTAATAGAGATTTTTTATTTGGAATAAAAAAAATCAGTTCATAAATTTGCTTTTCAAAATGAAAGGAAAAAATTTATGGCTAGAATATGTGAAATATGTGGTAAAAAGCCCATGTATGGTAACAATGTATCTCATGCGCATAATAGAACAAGAAGAAGATGGTTACCAAATTTGCAAAAAGTAAGGGCTAAAGTTGGTAAATCTGTAAAAACAATTAAAGTGTGTACAAATTGTATAAAATCCGGGAAAGTATTAAAAGCCGCTTGATCTTGCGGCTTTTAATTTTTTTCTTTACAAATTAAAATACCTTCTGAAGTCAATATAAAATATCTCCCCAATTTAAATTCAATTCTCTTAAATGATAATTCCAGGTTTTGATATTCTGTTAAGTTTATCTTTACAATCTCATTATTATTCAATTTGTATAAATTTTTTGAAGTTAATAAGATGAATTTGTTTTGATCTGGATAAAAATCAACTAAATTTTCTTTAAAGTTTTCTGGTAGTGTGATAGTCTTCAAATAGATTCCAAATTGATCAAATATGAAAATATTTTTTCTATCAAGGACATAAACTTTCTGTTCATTGTCTACTTTAATCAATGTTGGATTTGAGAAAAGAGTTTTACCTGTTTCATAATTTCCAAAAATTCTTTCGAGTCTATTAAATTCATTAATCTTTAAAATTCTTTTATTCCTTGAATCAAGAATGTATAAATCACCTTTAGTGGAGAGTGAAATTGAAATTGGAAATTCAAAATTTATCTGATCTGAGCGCTCAAGCGATGAAATGAAATTTAAATTACTATCAAATCTCTGAATTCTATGATTATTATAATCTGATACATAGATATCTAATGCGGTTGAAACGATACTCGACGGAAAATCAAATTGGCCATTATTCCATCCGAATCCACCAACATTCCTTATGACAACACCATCCAGATCAATCTTAATTAGTTCATTTCTTTCCTGTGAAATAAGGAAAATAAATTTTTTATTCTCGTTTATTGAAAAACCATCAACCGAGATTTTTAAGGGAATAAACTTCTCAACAAAAAATTCATGGGAATCTACACTCACTAACAAAATAGATGATATTAATGTGTAAAGTATCGATTGGATTATAAAATTCATTTTTAGTTTGTTTTTTAATTTAATCTAAAAATTTTTAATCAAATTTTTTACCATTTGAGAAAAATTTTTTCTCATGATTTATTAATCATATTGTTTTCAAATATCGTTGAATAGATAATTTTTGAGAATTTTACTTAATATGATAAATTTGCTTTGGCTTGTTAGTAATTTTACACTTTGCCCCGTGGTGTAATTGGCAACACGTCTGACTCTGGATCAGAAGACTCCAGGTTCGAGCCCTGGCGGGGCAGCCAAATATTTAATACTCACATATTTCCAATCCAACAACTCGTTTAGTTTATTTAATAAAATAGTGATCTATAAAAAATAGCTAATTATATTTCAAAGGAATATAAATCCATCATTGAAAAATTTATTATACTAATTTTTTTGTTCAATTCTGTAAGAGTGAGTGATTTCTACAGAAGGTTTCAACATTGCTTGAACTGAACAATATTTGGTTGATGATAGCTCAATTGCCCTTTCAAGATCTTCTTTTTTCAATTCATTTCCATAGAAAACATATTCAATATGAATTTTTGTAAATACTTGAGGATGTTCCTCTCGAGTTTCCGCATTAATGTTTATTTCGAAATCTTCAAGCTTTGCTTTTTTCTTTTGCAAAATTGATACAACATCACTACCAGTACAACCTGCCAGAGCAAGTAAAACAAGTTCTTTCGGGCGGACTCCGGCATTACTACCACCAAATTCCTCCGGTCCATCCATTGTAATCCAGATATTTGAATCTGTCTTTCCTGCAAAAGTAATACCTTTTATTTGCTTCATATAAGCTTTTTTTACTGCCATGATCTTTTCCTTTTTTTGTTTTTATTTTAATTTGATGCTTAAAATTTAATGATGATTCATTTGTTTATTAAAAGAAAAAATTTTGACAAGTATAAACTTTTATTATAAATTTATTACAATAAAATGGTGAATGTAAATGCGAAATTTTAAAAATAGACTTGGCAAAGAAATAATTGTTTTCGATGGAGGAACAGGTACATATCTCTACGAAAAAGGAATTTATATTAATCGATGTTTTGAGGAGTTAAATTTAACAAATCCTGATCTTGTTAAACAGGTGCATCGTGATTATGTACTTGCTGGTGCTGATGTAATTGAAACCAATACTTTTGGAGCAAATCGTTTCAAACTAGCCCCACATGGACTGAATGAAAAAGTTTATGAGATTAATTTTGCAGGAGCTAAACTTGCAAGGGAAGTTGCAGGTGATAATATTTTTGTCGCTGGCTCAGTTGGTCCATTGGGTGTTCAAATTGAACCTCTTGGTAAAATTGGTTACGATGAAGCAAAAGATTTCTTTAAAGAACAAATTAAACCATTAATTGATGGTGGTGTTGATTTAATCATATTGGAAACATTTACATTAACCGATGAAATTATTCAAGCGTTGAGAGCAGTAAAGGAAATTGATCCAGAGTTTCCAGTGATTGCTCAAGTAACAGTAAACGAAGAAAGTAAATTATTAAGCGGCGAAAATCTTGAGAAATTTGTCGAAAAAATCTCTCATTATAATCCTGATGTAATTGGATTCAATTGCAGTGTTGGTCCGAAACCCATGCTCGATGCATTAGAAAAACTGAGAGAATTAACAGAATTACCATTATCAGTGCAGCCAAACGCTGGTTATCCTGTGAATGTTGGTGGTAGAAATATTTATATGACATCGCCCGAATATATAGCTGAATATTCAAAAAGATTCATTCAAACTGGTGCTGTAATTGTAGGTGGATGTTGTGGAACTAATCCATCCCATATAAAAGCAATTAGAAGAGCAGTTCAGGCACTACAACCAGGGAAAAAATTTGATATTAAAATCGAAGAGTTAAAAGTTGAACAGACAGAGGATATTTATGTTTACAAACTCCACGAAAAATCTAGGCTTTCAAATAAGTTATTGAGAGACGAATTTGTGACATTGGTTGAAATTGTTTCTCCAAAAGGAGTTTCTGCGAAAAAAGAAATTGAAAAAGCAAGAAAACTTTATCACTTTGGTATTGATGCTATTAATATTCCTGATGGGCCAAGAGCAATGGCTCGTATGTCAGCTCTTGCAATGGCAGTTTTAATCCAAAGAGAAGTGGGTATTGAAACGGTTTTACATTTCGCTTGTCGTGATAGAAATGTAATCGGTATGCAATCAGATTTACTCGGTGCCTGGGCACTTGGTATAAGAAATATTTTGGCAATCACGGGTGATCCGCCTAAACTTGGAAATTATCCAGATGCAACTGCCGTATTTGATGTTGATTCTATTGGCTTGGTGAATTTATTGAATCGCTTGAATCATGGACTTGATCTTGCAGGAAATCCAATTGGGGAAGCAACTGGTTTTTCAATTGGTGTTGGAGTGAATCCTGGAGCGATAAATCTTGATGAAGAATTGAGACGATTAGACTGGAAAGTACAGGCTGGAGCTGAATATATGATTACACAACCTGTCTTTGATATTAGAATACTCGAAAACTTTATGAAAAAAGTTGAACATTACAAATTGCCACTTATTGTTGGAATATGGCCTTTGGTATCTTATCGAAATGCTGAGTTTATGAATAATGAAGTTCCGGGCGCTTCGGTGCCAATTGAAATTATGAACCGAATGAAAAAAGCTCAAGAGATATCCAAAGAAGCAGCTTTCGATGAAGGAGTTAAAATAGCAAAAGAAACTTACGATTACATTCGTTCTGAAGTAAATGGAGTACAAATTTCAGCTCCTCTTGGTAGAATAGAGGCTGTATTTAAAATGTTAAGTGATGAAGAGTTTTATACAATGTGAAACTGTAAAAACTAACAGGGAGTTTTGTGCTGGATGATGAAATTTAATTTATTGGTGGATTAGACTCAAAAATTTTTAATTAAGTCGGATAAAATTAAAATCAATTTTTTTAACTTTCTTCTAATCTTCTACTTGCTAGAACTTATTATATCTAACAAAGTAATCATAAAAAAATCAACTTCACTCATTTTAATTCTTCTTATTTTTGTATAAAAACAATAACCCAAAGGAGACTTTATGGCAATTACTCTGGATGGAAATAATTTGACGATAGAAAAGCTTGTGCAAATTGCACGTTACGGTGAAAAAGTTGAATTATCTTCAGAGTCATTAGAAAAAATTAAAGCATGCCGTGCGATGCTTGAAGAAAAAATTAAAGCACGAGAAATTATGTATGGAATTAATACAGGAATAGGAGAATTTTCTGAAGTTGTTTTGTCAGATGAACAAGTTCAACAATTTCAAAAATATCTAATATATAATCATGCTGCTGGTATTGGTGATCCAATGCCAATTGAGTTTGTTAGAGGTGCAATGGCAAGTCGCATTAATGTTCATGCGAAAGGATATTCTGGATGTAGACCGGAGATTACTTTAACTTTAGTAGAAATGTTGAACAAAGGAGTTACTCCAGTTGTTTGTAGAAAGGGCTCAGTTGGTGCATGTGGAGATCTTGCTCCGATGTCACAAATTGCTTTATTACTGATGGGAGAAGGAGAAGCATTTTATAATGGTGAAAGACTGCCTGGTAAAGTTGCATTTGAAAAAGCAGGGATTAAAATTCCAGGGCTACAAGCACGAGATGGACTGGCAACAATAAATGGTTCAAACTTTATTACTGCGATTAGTGCATTACAATTATATGATATCAATAGATGGTTAAAACAGGCAGAAATAGCTGCAGCAATGACGCTTGAAGCTTTATATGCAAATCTTAAACCTTACGATGTGCGTCTTCATCAATTGAGAGGATTCCCCGGTGCTGTAAGAAGCGCAAAAGCAATAATGAAATGTATTGAAGGGAGTGATTTACAAACTGGAAAATTAAAAGTTAAAGTTCAGGATGCATATTCAATGCGTTCAACTCCACAGGTTATTGGAGCTGCTCATGATGCAGTTAGATGGGCATGGGAACAAGTTGAAATCGAACTCAATGGAGTTGGTGATAATCCTATATTTCTGACTGATGCTAAAGTAACTCTCACTGGTGCTAATTTTCAGGGGACTCCTATCTCCCTTCCAATGGATAATGTAGGTGCTGCTGTTACTATGGTTAGTGTGTTATCGGAACGAAGATTAAATCGTCTTTTAAATCCAGCATTAAGTATTGGACTTCCACCATTCTTGACAAAAGGAGCGGGAATGTTTTCGGGCTATATGTTAAGTCAATATACAGCTGATACTTTAATTGTTGAACAAAGGATACTTTCCACTCCAGCATCAATTCAATCTATTCCTGCTGCTGCTGATCAGGAAGATTTTGTTTCTATGGGAATGAATACGGCCTGGAAAAATGCTCAGATACTTGAAAATGCTTACGGTGTTCTTGGTATTGAATTTATGGCTGCTGCACAAGCTTTGGATTTTAGAAATTTCAAGCATGGGCATGGGGTTGAAAAAGCAAGAGAAGTTATTAGAAAATACATTCCTCATCTTGAAGAGGATCGACCGCTTTATCCTGACCATAATAAAATGAAAGAACTTGTTAAATCTTGTGAAATTCTGGAAGAAGTAGAAAAAGAAATCGGTTCACTTGAATAATCAATTTAATATGTGAGTAAGAAAATTAGTTGTCAGCATTTTTTAGATTATTATAGAAATATTTATGAAAATTTTACTATAATTGTTTAGCCAATCATGGAGTTTTAAATGAGCCCTGATAAATTACCCTTCTTTAAATTATTTACTTTTATTTTACTTCTGTCACTTGGGCTTTCAAATAATTCGTACTCTCAAAATTCATTGGTAATTAATTATCCATTACCCTCTATGGTTCCAAGAGATTTTTTTGCTTTTTCAAATCAGGCGCTTGGTTTATCAGAATTTGCTTATGAAAATTCATTCAGAGATTTGTTTGTTCATCCAGGAAAAGGACCTCTTGAATTTAAAGCTTCAGCCTGGTTTTCATATTCAAGAATTGAGGAGGTTTATAATTATTCATTAAAAGAACTGGTTAATTATAATATGGGCAATGTAATGTTCGAAAATTTTGAAGATAAAGATTATAAAAATTTTTATCCCGTTGGCATTGCTATTAATCTGGATATTATAAACCTTGGATTGATTTACTGTTCAGGAAATAATCCAAATAAATTTCAAGATACATTTTATTATTCAAGCACTTTTAATGGTTTTAAGTTTGCAGATTCAAAAGGAAAAATAGATTACTTTAAAATTGCTATTGGTCTCAATTTGAGTAAGAGATTTAATATTGGTATGTCTTATTCAAATCATAATTATAAGAGAAATTGGAAGGATAATAAAAATTACGATCAATATTTAGATATTTTTAATCCATCAGAATTTACATTTGGGGCAAGTTATTTTATAAAAGATAACTTAAAAATTTATTTGTCATATAGTGGCTATGTTTTGAAATATAATAGCGGAAGTTTTTATGAATTTGGAAGTTCAAAAAGGGGCAAGGAATATTTTAGCGATTATAAAGGGAAAGTTCTGAATCTTGACATTAAATATAAATTGTTTCGAGATTTAGATTTATATTCAAGAATAGCTTTTGATAGAAGAAATATTGAAACAAATGAAATACATAAAGATGTTAATGAATATACTAGACCACAGAATGGTTATGCAACAAATTACAGATTAGGTATTGGTACAAATTATCGCTTCGGGGATGTCATATTTATTACAGAGTTTAATTATGAACCTGGTAAAGAAAATGTTCAATTTGTTGAAGGAACACCAGGTAGTTGGGATCCATATATTACGGGAAATGAACTATATTTTAAGAACTGGAATTTTGGTTTTGGAATGGAATTCCGGGTTATTGATGAACTTAAACTTCAAACAGGGGTGAAGTTTTATAAGTCAAAAAGTAGATTAATTCAGGAGATGGATTGGCATAGAAATATTAATATCGATCCATATAAATCAATTAGTAATTCGTTTATGACTGCAGGATTTGAATTCAGAAAATATAGTTTTGTTTTAAATTATGTTTTTAATTATTCAACAAAGGTTAAAGATTTTTATCCGAATTTAACATACTTACCAAGGAGCAGATATACAGAATATAATCCCGTGAATCATAATTTTGTTTTACGTTACGAATTAAAATGATCGGGAGACTGAATTAAATAATCTACTTGAGTTTAATATCTACACAGGTGAAAGATTAAATTTATACTTTAATATCAAAATCTTTTTCTTTGACAAAAGCGAGAGTGGCAAGATTAAGTTCTTTGGCGCCAGCATCAAGCAGTGTTCTTGCTATTTCAGAGACTGTAGAACCAGTTGTACAGACATCATCAACAATTAAAATTTTTTTGTTTAGAACCTTACCTTTATTTATAACTTTAAAAGCATCCTTAACATTTTCTATTCTCTCATGTAGATGAAGATGAGTTTGTGTCTCTGTGTTTTTTATTCTTTTAATTATATTATCATCATAGGATTTTTTAGTTATTTGATTAATTCCTTTTACAATTAATAATGATTGATTATAACCCCTGATAAATTTTTTAATTCTATGAATTGGTACAGGTATCATTATATCAATTTCTTCAAACCAGCTTTGTTTAGAAAGGTCTTTTCCAAGTTCTCTGCCTAACAATATCCCAATATGTGATTTCCCATTATACTTTAACTGATGAATTATTTTCTGGAAAAAGCCATCTTTTACAAATTCAAATTTAGAGTAAAAATTTGTAATCAATTTAGATTGAACAAAGTTATGATTATAAAATTCACTAATATCTTTTTTATTTGAAAGTTCAAGTTTGCCCAAACAATCTAAACACAGAGAAAAAGTACTTCTTGTAATTTTTTTGTTGCAGAGGAGACAAAAATTCGGAAAGAAGAAATCAAAAAAATCCAGAATGAAATTTTTAAAATTTACATTAATCCCCATCTCTTTCTCAAAAACCATTCAAATGAGAGAAATAAAATGATTAAAATTAATGTGTAAATCGAATTCCAGGCGTAAAAAACATTGCTGATTTCTTTTTCCTTAGGTTTTTTGTTGAGATAATTCTGGAGATTATTTATAAATTCATCGGATTGTGATATATGAACATAAGAGCCCTTTGTAACCATAGCCATTCTTTTTAATAAATCTTCTCTTAAAGTTAAATCTCTAAATTCAATTTCACTTTCTGTTACTGTAAATTTTCCTTCGTCTTGAAACTTTTTACCTGAAAGTAAAGCTGTTGCAAGATATTGATAATCATTGTTCTGAAGATTTTCTAATTCTGCTGTATAAATTCCGTTACCAAGTGGCTTGAATAGTGTTGAGATAATCTTTTTTCCTTTTTCATAAATGTCTAAAGTTATTTGTTCATTTTCAACAGGTTGATTAGAGTCATCATAAAACTGCGCTGTAAAAGTTATTTTTTCGTTTATATCAAAAATTTTTTTGAGGGGTTTTACAATCAAATTTTTCTCTATTTTCTTTGTCGTTAACCATTTAATTGAATTATTAATAAATCGATCAAAATAAATTGATTCTTCTTCCCTCATAGCGTTGAGAAGTTTTAGTCGCCATATATTAAATCCAATGAAAGCTATGCTTCTGTGTTTATTCAAATTTCTGGAAAGAATTAAAGGTTGATTAATTCTTGTATTACCAATTTTATAAAATGCTAAAATTTCAGATTCGGGTTTACTTAAAAAATCTCTATCAACTCGATAAATTGGTGGGAAATTATTCCATAAATTGGCAGAGTTATCTTGTCCGAGATTGATAATCTCGTTTTTACTTTTGTCTTCCGGTACATCAATTAGAACTTGTGAGGCTGTACCAAATGCCGATCGCCAATCAAAAGGTAAATAGGACTTAAAAAGACTCAATCGATTAAAATCTGTATCTGGATTAATTAAAATGAAAAGTGGTGTATTATCTTTTTCTATTTTATTGTAGATTTTTTTTATCAGTCTTTCAGAATTTATTGATGCAGGGAATCCAATAAATAAAATTATATCAGCCGAATCAATAAATCTTTCGTTATTAAAAAGAGGATAAAACTCACCATTGGGTTTTTCAATTAATGTTTCTAATTGGAAATCTTTATTTGATTTGATTGATTGATTAATAAAGCTTAAATCATATGAAGGTTTACCAGCTACTGTAAGAACTCTAATTTTGTTGCTCAGTACCTTTATGTATTTACTGGCAAAATTATTTTTCTCTGTATATTCACCTTTAAGTGGGGCAATTGAAAAACTTAATTTTTTATCACCTTCATGTTGTGGTGTATAGAAGAATTCTATCTCTTGATAATTGCCTTGCAATTGAAAATTTCGTTTATCTAAAAGCTTATTATCTTCGAAAAGAGAAATGGTTGTTTGTTGATTTTCAAAACCATTCGATTTTATGCTAACTCTAATTGGAGTTTGATTTTGTGCATAAACAAAATCATTTGTAAGAATATCATTTATTGAGATATCTATTTTAGGCTTCGGGTCACCAACTCCAATAATAAAAAAAGGATTCTCTGATTTTTCAGATAAATAGATCGGGTTTTCTCCTGAATTATAAATTCCATCAGTAATTAAAATTACATTTTGATAATTTTTTTCATTTTTATTTTTTATGATTTCGTTTATTGGTGAAGAGATATTAGTTAAGTGACCATTAAAATTTATTTGTTCAAGAGAATCTGGATTAACAAATGATGATTTACTGTTAAATTTTATTAATTCAAATTTATATTTGGATTTAGCCAGTTTATTAATAATTTTTCTCATTTTATCCTGTATTTCATCTTTTTCGATAGACATACTTTTTGAATCATCAACTAAAATCGCTGTTACAGGATATTCTAAATTTGTAGAAATAGATTCAATAGCAAGCTCACCAGTAGAGAAAATTAATACAATTAAAACAATCAAACGAAAGAGAGCTAATAAGATTTTATCAGCTCTATTTAAATCAGGAGTAGTTTTTCTATAGTAAATATACGTACCAATGAGAATTAACAGAATTATTGAAAGTAAAAGTAATTCGGGGTATGAAAAAATTAATTTAAAATTCATAGTGATTATATATAAAGATTTTATTTGAATTCCCACTTTTTAAGAGTTTCAAGAAACTCATAAGCTGTGAGATCGAATTGAATCGGCGTCACAGAAACATAATTTTGCTGAATTGCTTTAATATCTGAATCTTCATCATCTTCAATATTATTCATTTGACCTGTTAACCAATAATATTCTCTATTTTGAGGGTCAACCCTTTTCTCAAAATAATCATTCCATCTTGATTTACCCTGCTTTGTAACCTTAATCCCTTTAATTTGTTCTTCAGGTACTGGTGGTATATTTACATTTAACAGTACTCCCGGTGGAATACCATTCTTCAACACAGCAGAAGCGATTATCTTTGCAACTTTTTTAGAATAGGTAAAATCAAAATCAACATATGTGGTTAAACTAAAAGCTATGGATGGAATCCCAAGGATTGTTCCTTCGGTAGCTGCAGATACAGTACCACTATAAATTACATTAATTGCGGCATTTGAACCGTGATTAATTCCGGAGACAATTAGATCTGGTTTCTCTTTCATGTGGGTTGTGACAGCCAGCTTAACACAATCTGCCGGTGTACCAGTAACTGCGTAACCAAAGAAATCTCCATTCATATAATAAGGATTTACTCTTAAAGGTAAATGAGTAGTAATTGCATGCCCAACAGCACTTTGCTGTTTATGAGGCGCATATACATAAACTTCTCCCAGTTCAGACATTGCTTCTCGAAGAGCAATAATTCCTTCGGAATAAATTCCATCGTCGTTTGAAACTAATATTTTATATTTCTTAGCCATATCTATATCTATGATTTACATTATAATTGAAAATTTTTTATTTGAATATCATAAAATAAGAATTTCATCCACAAATGTATGATAAAATTTGAAATTTTGAATATCGTATTATTTCATTGGTTAGTATTAATTGTTTTTGAAAAAAGTTTTAATCAGGAGATGCGATAAATTTTAGGATTTGTTCTTTTGTTTAAGAAAGATTTAACAAAAAAAATTATCAGGATAAATTTATTTAAGATAGATTTATTAAAGTGAGAATTCTCAAATAATTTTTAGAATTTACTTTTTTAAGAATTTACTTGCGGAACTAATTCAAAAAACCGCTGAACTTTTTATAAAAAATTTTCCCCATACAAGAAAACTATAAAATAATTTTAGAGTTTGACTTGTAAAAAGTTAGCATTTATAAATATAAAATTTATTTCAATTCTTTAGTAAGTGTAGATAAAAAATTAAAATCAATAAATTCAATTTTGATAAATGGAACTCTACTTTTTTTCAAATATGATAGAAGATATTAATGCAAGCAGTGAAAAAAGAATAATATTAATTGCCTTTCAAAAATTGATACTTGGAATGAATTTTGGATATAAAAATAAAAAAACGGGAGAGAACTATGAAAAGGATATATACATTATTAACATTGTTTTGTTTGGTTGTTATGGGCTTTGCCCAAAGGGCAAACATCATAATAGAACCAATTACACCGGAAAGATTACATAAATTGGGTTTCCCAACACAATCGGTATCAAGTGGATTACCGGTAGTTGGAGCTGAGACTTATGTTTATCTTTCTGCTCAAAATATTGGGAACGCTGAACCAATAACAAATGCGGTTTGGGAATTTACCTCCAAACCAGTTGGTTCAGTAGCTGCTTTCACATATCCATATTCAGATAATAGCTGGGCATATTTTCTAGCTGACAAAACTGGTGCTTATAATGTTAAATTGACAATTACCACAGCTTCTGGAACAGATGACACTACAATAACCATATATGCAGCAAAATATGTTGGTGTTGGTAATTTTGATGGAGTTGCGGCTACATATCCAAATTGTATGTCATGCCATTCAGCGATGCCAAAATTTGTTGATATTTTCAATAAATGGAAAGAATCAGGACACGCAACTAGATTTAAGAAAGGTATCGATGGTAATCCTGTCTATTATTCAAGTAATTGTTTTAAGTGTCATACAGTTGGATATAACCACGATTTAGCTGCAAACAACAACGGTTTTGATGATGTTGCTGCTCAACTTGGTTGGAGCTGGACTAATTATGCGCCAGCAAAACCAGGTAATTGGGATTCATTAAAAACAAGATACCCATCACTTGTTCAATTTGCAACAATTGGTTGTGAGAATTGTCATGGCGCTGGTAGTGAACATACGATGGGAGGAAGCAAGGAAAAAACCTCTATTTCATATAAATCTGGTGTTTGCGGTCAATGCCATGATGAACCCTGGAGATATAATCGTTATGCTCAATGGGAAAATTCTGGTCATTCTAACCCAGTGTGGACAGTCTCATTTGCTCAAAGTTCTGGACCTGATTATATGAGCAATTCACTTAATAATTGCATTCGTTGCCATGATGGTCGAGGTTTTATCAATTTCACAAAAGGATTAAAGACTGATACAAAAGGCATGATACAAGCTCAACTAACTCATATTGGATGCCCAACTTGCCATGATCCTCATGGGAATAATCAACCATATGATTTAAGAATCATTCCAGTTGGCTCTGATACACTTGCAACTGGTGAACAAATTACTCTGGGTGGGAAAGGTAAACTCTGTATGGGTTGCCATATCGGAAGAAGAGAAGCACAATCATTCTCACAAACTCAAGTAACTTCAGCACACTGGGGTCCACATTATTCAACTCAAGGGGATGTTTTCCTTGGTAAGAATGCTGCAGATTTCGGAACTGGTTTTATTAGCTCAAACCATAAATATGTAGTTCAGGATGGTTGCGTTGGTTGCCATATGTATGCAACAACAGATACAGGTACTGTAACTCGTGATAAAATTGGTGGACACTCAATGCGTCTGACCGATCCTGAAACTGGTTATGAGCACGTTAAAGCCTGCCAGGGTTGCCATGGACCACAAATTCAAAGCTTTGATGATTTTATCGCTGCGGCAGATTTTGATGGTGATGGTACTATTGAAAGCGTAAGAAATGAAGTAAAAGGTTTAATGAAAAATTTGGCAATGGCATTACCACCCGTTGGATTAGATTCGATTAACTGGCAAATGATCAGAGATGCCAACAATTTAAATATGCGAAAAGCCTATTTCAACTATCGAATGATTTATGGCGATCATAGCTATGGATTACATAACACAAAATTTACAATTGATGTTTTAAGAAAATCAATTGCAATACTTACTGGCGTTGAAGTGGTTGATAATAATATTCCATCAGTTTTTGAATTAAATCAGAACTATCCTAATCCCTTCAACCCAAGCACGGAAATTAAATTCGCTATTCCAAAAACTGAAAAGGTTCGAATTGCGATTTATAATTCTATCGGTAAATTAGTTAGAGTACTTGTTGATGATAATTTGACTCCCGGTGTGTATAAAGTTACCTGGAATGGGGAGGATAATCGTGGGCAGAAGGTTTCAAGTGGTGTTTATCTTTACAGAATGGAAACACCATCATTCCAGGCAACTAAGAAAATGGTGCTATTGAAGTAAGCCTTGTGGGGAGGTTAGATCTAAAAGTCCCGCCGTTGGCGGGACTTTTTTTAATTAATGATTTTCATAGTTATTTTTTAGTTTTAGTTTTTCATTTTTAAACCCCATCATAAATCAAATTTTAACTGTAAGAGTATGAATTAATGAGTCACTTGAAGAAATTAAAATTATAAAGTTTTTCTTTAATTGTTTTATTAGCAGAGTTTTTGACAGTTTTAGGTTTTCAAAGGAATTTTTAAGAATTAAAGCTTATATTAATAGAAACTTTTTTGCTTTGTTAAAGTATCTTCAAAGAATTAAATTTGCTAATCAAGAATCATTTATCCCACTAAATAATAAGGAATATTATAAAAAAATGACGATGAATAAGCAAAAGATTTATATAGAGACTTACGGATGTCAGATGAACCTCGCTGATACAGAAATTGTACAAGGAGTTTTATTAAAAAATGGTTATGAATTAATTAATGATGCTGATCAAGCTGATATCGTTTTGATTAACACCTGTGCAATACGTGAACATGCAGAGGAAAGAATTTATGGTCGTCTTGGGTCATTTAGAGCAATAAAAAAATATCGCCCCAATCTCGTTGTCGGAATTCTTGGTTGTATGGCTGAACGATTAAGATCAAAACTTATTGAAGAAGAAAAAATCGTTGATTTGATTGTTGGTCCTGATGAATATAGAAGAATCCCAGAATTAATTGATAATGCATTGATTGGCGAGAAAGGAATTGCTGTTAGATTAAGTAAGACAGAGACTTACGATGATATTGAACCTTATCGAGAGGATGGGATTTCTGCCTGGATTGCTGTTATGAGAGGTTGTGATAAATTTTGTACTTTTTGTGTTGTTCCTTTTACCAGAGGAAGAGAACGAAGCAGACCACTTCAGAGCATTGTTAATGAAGTAAAAGCTCTTCATCAAAGAGGCTTTAGAGAAGTTAATTTACTAGGACAGAATGTTAATTCATATCGCGATGGTGATTATGATTTTGCTGATTTACTATCAGCAGTTGCTAAAGCTGCTCCAGATATGAGGGTTAGATTTACCACATCACATCCACAAGATTTTTCAGATAAATTGATCTATACTATTGCAGAGCACGATAATATTTGTAATTATATTCATCTTCCAATTCAATCTGGTTCAAATCGTATATTAAAACTTATGAATAGAACTTATACTGTCGAACATTATCTGGAAAGAATCGAAAAAGCTAGAAAAGTTATTCCTGGCGTTAGTTTTTCAACTGATATTATTGCTGGATTTCCTACTGAAACAGAAGAAGATCACAAAATGACTTTGGAAGTTTTACGTGAAGTTAAATATGATGGAGCTTTTATGTTTAAGTATTCTCCTCGTGAAAGAACCAAAGCCTGGGAAATGGGAGATGATGTTCCAGATGATATCAAAACCAGGAGATTAAACGAAATAATTGAATTGCAGCAAAAAATCTCTTACGAAATAAATCAAAAAATGATTGGTCAAAAAGTTGAGGTATTGGTTGAGGATTATAGTAAAAAATCAAGAGATTTTTATATGGGAAGAACTGATACTAATAAAATAGTTATTTTACCAAAGGAAAATCTGAAAATTGGTGATTATTGTTCTGCCAAAATTGTACGCGCAAATTCAGCAACTTTATTTGCTGATGAAGTTGAAAAAATTGAAAAAAATCCTTC
This sequence comes from uncultured Ignavibacteria bacterium, assembly GCA_937944105.1. GTDB lineage: Bacteria > Bacteroidota > Ignavibacteria > Ch128b > Ch128b > Ch128b. The sequence goes on along the minus strand of CALDZP010000003.1, from coordinate 58,703 downwards.
CTTACAAAATCTGTATGAACAAAATTAATTTTTTAATTTTTTTTCTGACCATCACATTTTGCGCTTATAATTTGGTTTTTGCACAAAATATCGATTTAAAAAAAATAATTTTAGATATTGAAAAAGGGGAGGTGGATAAAGCTCGTATCATTTTAATGAGTCTTGAGAAAGATAATCCTAACTCACCTTCTGTAAAATTTCTAAAAGCTGTTCTAAGTGAAGATGGTAATGAAGCATCAAAACTTTATCGGGAGGTTGCCTTTTCTAGTGATGAATCTGAATTTAAAGACGATGCTTTGTTTAGACTTTATCAATATTATTATTCTCGTGGTGATTTCAATGAATCTGATAAATATGCTAGAATGCTAAGAGAATCTTTCCCTGATTCGGAGTTTTTAAATTTAATTAAGAGAGAGAATAATACATCCTCCAGATTTGAGACTTCACTAAAATTTGAGCAGAAACATCTAAGTAATACAAATCAAACTAACACTCAAAGTGATAATTTAGAATCACACTCCTCAAAAAATTTTACCATCCAGGTTGGAGCGTTTTCCACTGAAACAAATGCCTTAAAATTTGCTTCACAATTTTCGGGATATGAATCCCGAATAAAAGAAAAATTCGTAAATGGTAAAAAACTCTTTATTGTTCTGATTGGTAATTTTGATTCTGAAGCATCTGCAAGGAATGAAGCATTAGTGATAAAAAACAAATTCAATATTGATGGAATTGTTGTAAAATCAGAATAGTTTTTATTACTTATAATGTTCCTACCGAATTAGACATTAAAAGAGAATTTTACTTCCAATTTATTTAATTTTGTTAGCATTTTAATAGATTAAGATTGAGATGAAGGAAAATATTAAAACTATAATATATGATTGATCATAAAGAGTTTCAGAATAGATTCGGGATTTTTTATCGTTCACAAATAATGAAGGAAATGGTTGAGGTTATTCACCAGGTTGCACCAACTGATATAACTGTATTAATTCAAGGAGAAAGTGGCTCAGGAAAGGAACTCGTAGCAAAGGCAATTCATGGTCTAAGTCCAAGAGCAAACAAAAAATTGTTCAGTGTTAATTGTGGTGCAATTCCTGAAGGTTTAATTGAAAGTGAATTGTTTGGTCATCAAAGAGGGGCTTTTACTGGTGCAGTGGAATCAAGAAAAGGATATTTTGAACTTGCAGATGGTGGTACGCTCTTTTTAGATGAAATTGGTGATTTACCTTTACCACTTCAGGTGAAATTTTTAAGAGTACTTGAAACTAAAGAGATTTTAAGACTTGGTGCCGAAACTGTTATTAAAGTTGACGTACGTTTTATTACCGCTACAAATAAGGATCTTGCATTAGAAGTTTACAAAAAAAGATTCCGTGAGGACTTATACTATAGACTTCGAACTGTAATGATTGAAATTCCACCTTTGAGAAAAAGAAAAGAAGATATACCGATTCTGGCTGATAAGTTTCTTGAAGACTTCTGTGAAAGAAATAAAATTTCCAAAATTGAAATTGCTTCAGAGGCTTACGAATTTTTGATGGATTACTCCTGGCCTGGTAATGTGCGAGAGTTGAAGAATATTATCGAATCGGCAGCGGCACTAAACAAAACAGGCATTTTGCGAATTGAGGATTTTGAAAAATATCTAACGCCTTTACAGTTTGATGAAAGAGAAAGAAATCTTCCTATTTTCGTTAATAAGTCAGCTGAGGTAGCTGACCGCGAATTTATTTACAAGGCTTTATTTGAAATAAAAAAAGATTTGATGGAAATTAAGGAAGCAATTTTAAATCGTTCTAACAAGATTGAAGATATTATTCCTGAAACAGAAAATTATTCTATAACATCGTATAAAGAACAACAAAAAGAAGCTATAAAAAATGCGTTGATTCAAGCTAAGTTTGATAAAAAAAAAGCAGCTGAGCTTTTAGGTATTAGTTTAAGAACACTATATAGACGACTAAAAGAATTACAAATGGATGATTAAACATATATTTTATTTTTTATTTATTTTAATAATTTCTGGATGTAGCTACTCCTTCACTGGAGCCTCAATTCCAGCTGATATGAGAACAGTTGCAATACCGGTTTTTGATGATATCAGTGGTTATACCGAAGCTGGATTAAGAGAAATTTTAACTAACTCTTTAATTCAAAAATTTATTCAGGATAATTCTCTTCAGGTGGTCGATAAAAAATATTCTGATACAATACTCGAAGGAATTATAACAGCTTTAAGAGATGAACCATTTGTAATTACAGGAAATGAACAGGTCAATTCCAGACGAATTGTGATTCAAGTTAAAGTTAAATTCATTGATCAGAGAACAAAAAGACAAATCTGGGAAAAAAATTTCTCACAATACAGCGATTATGCTGTTGATGTTGGATTGGCAGCAAAGCAGCAGGCAATTCAAAAAGCAATTGATAATTTAACTGAAGATATTTTAATAGCAACAGTTTCTGATTGGTAAAAAAATATAGAGGTCAAATTGGCGACAGAAGATGCAATTTTGACAGCATACTTAATTACACTTTCTATTTTATTTTTTTATGGAATGCACGGATTCTTTTTAGTTTATTTATACAATAAATTCAAAGATGTTAAGTTTGAACCAAAAGAATATTTTAAAGAACTACCAAAGGTTTGCATTCAACTACCAACATTTAATGAAGCACTTGTTGTCGATAGATTAATAGAAGCTGTATGCAAAATCAATTATCCAAAAGATAAAATGGAAATTCAGGTTCTGGATGATTCAACTGATGAAACTCAAGATGTATTGAAGAAGATAGTAGAAGAGAAAAAGAAACTTGGTTTTAATATTACTTATTATCATAGAGATAATCGGTATGGTTTTAAAGCTGGCGCTTTGAAAGAAGGTCTTGAAAAAACAGATGCAGAATTTATTGCAATCTTTGATGCTGATTTTATTCCAAATCCTGAATTTCTAAATCGAACTATCCATTATTTCACAGATCCAAAAATTGGAATGGTTCAAACTCGCTGGGAACATATGAATGCTGAATATTCAATATTAACTCGAGCACAAGCTCTTGCGCTGGATGGGCATTTTGTGATGGAACAACAAATTAGAAATAAAGCTGGATTTTTTATCAACTTTAATGGAACAGCTGGTATCTGGCGTAAGTCGTGTATTCTCGATGCTGGTAATTGGCAACCGGATACTTTAACAGAAGATCTTGATTTAAGTTATCGTGCACAACTTAAAGGATGGAAATTCATTTTCTTGAATGATTTCACTTCTCCTTCTGAATTACCGATTGAAATCAATGCCTTAAAGAATCAACAATTTCGTTGGACAAAAGGCGCAATTGAAACAGCAAAGAAAATACTCCCACTTGTTTGGAAATCTAAAGTCCCGCTCAAAATTAAACTTTATTCAACATTTCATTTAACTATGAATATTGTTTTTCCATTGATTGTTATGGCTGGTTTGCTCAATGTTCCTCTTGTTTATGTTAAAAATACAGGAAATTATGATGAATACTTTGCGTTTATGTCCATTTTTACGCTTGCTTTCATTTCTTCATTTTTGATGTATATGTATTCTCAAAAAGACGTTTATCCCGATTGGAAAAGACGAATTTATCTCTTCCCTGTTTTTATGGCTGGTAGTATGGGATTTGCCTTAAATAATACTCGTGCAGTTATAGAAGGTTTGCTTAATAAAAAAAGTGAGTTCGTAAGAACACCTAAATTCAGAATTGAATCAAATTTAAACAATCCACATCCGAAGAGAAAAAAGTATGCTGTAACGAAAATTAGCCCGATGATTTTACTTGAACTGATATTTGCACTATGGGCTTTGTTTGGAATAGGAATGGCTTCTTTTTATGCAGAAATAGCGGCAATCCCTTTCCTTTCAATGTATTTTCTTGGATATGGAGTGATTGCAATTATGTCAATCAAACATGCACTGGAGAGTAAAAAGTGAAAATATCTTATGATCTTGATTTAAATCGGATCAGAGAAATTATAGAACGAAATCCAGATTCTCCTCTTTTTGCAAGATACGCCGATTTACTTTTGAAAAAAGGAATGATTAATGAAGCATTAAAAGTAGTTCAGAGTGGTTTAAAGAAACATAAATTGTATACAACCGCTTATCTTGTTTACGCAAAAATTTTATTTCAAAAAGGTAGAGATAAAGAAGCTCTAGAAAATCTTCAAAAAGTACTAACTCTTAGCCCGAATTGCCAAACAGCTAAATTCTTGATTGATAGGATATTAAATAAACAGTTTTTATTTAGAATAAAAGGGGAACAATCTTTTTCACATTCGGAGTCTATTCTCAGGAAAAGAAAAATGGTAGAAAAATCTGAAATTGAACAGATTATGGAAAAATTAGAGAATGCTAATTCGTTAATAATAAAAGCAGATCCAAATTTTGATAAACTTTACGAGCCACCAAATGAAACTCCAGAAGTAATTACTGAAACGATGTATCATATTTTAGTTAATCAGGGTTTATTTGAAAAAGCATATAAAATTCTTCAAAAATTAATCCATAAAAATCCTTCACGAAAAGATTACTATGAAAAACAAATGGAGTTCTTGAAATCGAAAATCAAATCTGATTAAGGCAATTTCGAGCTTACAATTTTTATAATCCAAATTTTATAATGCGCTAAATGAAATACACAAAGGTTAAGAATAATTTTTTTCAAGATTCTACTCCAGAGGTTGCAAAAAATTTACTTGGAAAAATTCTCGTTAGAGTTTTTAAAGGTCAAATACTGGCAGGAAAAATTGTTGAAACAGAAGCATATCTTGATGATAATGATCTTGCTTCGCACTCTGCTATTGGTATGACGGAAAGAAATAAAGTTATGTTTGGAGAGCCTGGACTTGCTTATGTTTATTTCACTTATGGTATGCATTATTGCTTCAATGTTGTGACAGGTGAAAAAGGAAAAGGTTCTGCTGTTTTGATTCGTGCTCTTGAGCCAATTGAAGGAATTGAATTGATGAAAAAATTCAGAAATAAAAGTGATATTGTTAATTTAACTAATGGACCTGCTAAACTATGTCAGGCTTTGAAGATTGATAAAAAATTTAATGGTGTTGATCTTAAAACCTCACCTGATTTATTTATAGCAGAATCAATTTCAAACTCAACTTTTGAAATTGTAAGAACAACAAGAATTGGTATCGAAAAATCTAAAGATCTACCTTTAAGATTTTACATAAAAGAAAACAAATTTGTCTCTAAAAAGTAAAATTACACAATGAAATTTTTAATAGTTAGAACAGATAGACTTGGTGATGCACTTTTAACTTTACCGATAGCCGTAAAGATAAAGGATAATTATGCTGATTCTAAGATTTATTTTCTGGCAAATTCATATACCGCTCCAATAATTTCTAAATCTGAAGCAGTTGACGATGTTATATCTATAGACAAAGTAGGATTTTTTGAACTTGTTGAAATATTAAGAAGAAAAAAAATTGATTATGCAATTGTAGCTCGACCGACATTTCGAAATGCCCTTGTTGTATTTTTTGCGGGGATAAAAATTCGAATCGGCACGAAATATAGAGCCTATTCATTTTTATTTAATAAAAGAGTGGCGCATCACAGAAAAGAGAGTATTAAACATGAAGCATTGTATAATTTAGATTTACTTGAACCGCTTGGAATAAAAAATGAGAATAATTTATTAGGAATTAAGTTTGGTTTAAAACCCGACGAAGAATTTCGAAGAAAAGTTTACAATAAATTATTAAAGTATAATGTTGATTTAAGCAAACCTTTAATTGTTTTGCATATTTCCAGTGGGGGATCTGCTGTTGATTGGAGCTACTTAAATTTTAAAGAACTCGCAAGACTTATTAAGCAGAATCTGGATGTAGAAATTATTTTAACCGGTACTCAAAAGGATTTCCTTTTTCTTTATGAATTATTTAATGATTTTGATTTTAAGGTGCACAATTTTGCGGGGGAATTAAATCTTCCTGAATTATTTAATCTATTTTCAATTGCAAGTGTTTATGTAGGAAATTCCACGGGACCAACTCATTTAGCCGCAATTGCTAATTGTTGGGTAATTTCATTTTATCCAAAAATTAAAGTTGCTTCTCTAATTAGATGGGGTCCAATTACAAAAAAAAGAATTATATTTGAACCAGAAATTGATTGTCTCGATTGTACCCCTGAACAATGCAAAAGATTAAATTGTATGGATTCAATTGATGTTTTCAAGGTTTATAAAGAAATTGAAAAAATTATAAATCTGGAATTTTTGAAAAAAATTTAAGACAAAATTTCAATAAAAGACTCGAAGTGAACAGCATAAAAAATCAAAAACTCTTTGTTATTTCTGAGAGATTTTTTAATAACAAAAGAAAAATCATTTTAATATAAATTAGAGAGTAATAGTTCTTTTGAATTTATGTTTGTCTCAATTCATTTAATACATTAAAATAAAGTTTACAGGAAATCTTCTATGAAAAAGTTGGTTTATTTAAATTTCAATCTTTTTCTAATAATTATTTCATTGTCATTTTTAGCATTTGGTGTAGCTGAATTCAGAAATGTTGAAAACAAAGCATTTGGACTAAATGAAAAGTTAACTTTTGATGTCAATTACGGTTTTGTAACAGCCGGCATTGCAACCTTTTCTATTCCTGAGATCAAAACCATTGCAGGCAGAAAAGTTTACAGAATTAAATTTGAAGTTAACACTGTTCCAGCCTTCGATCCATTCTTTAAAGTGCGAGACAGATATGAAACTTATCTGGATGTAGAAGGAATTTTTCCCTGGAGATTTGAACAACACATCCGTGAAGGAAAATATTCAAGGGATTTCAGTGCATTTTTTGATCAGAGAAGAAATCTTGCAAAAACTTCAGAAGGAGTATTCAAAGTCCCGCCTTACGTTCACGATATTGTTTCTGCTTTCTTTTATGTGCGAACTCTCGATTTTTCTAAAATGAAAAAAGGTGATAAAATTAAATTGCAGAATTTCTATAAAGATAAAACCTATGATCTCGAAGTTTTATACCATGGGAAAGAAGTTGTATCAGTAAAAGCTGGAAAATTTCGATGTATTGTTGTTGAACCTCTTGTTCAGGAAGGAGGTTTATTTAAATCTGAAGGGAGCATTTTAATCTGGTTAACTGACGATGATAATAAGATGCCCGTTAAGGTAAAAACTAAAGTGATTATTGGAGCAATTGATAGTGAACTTACGAGTTACGAAAATTTAAAGTCACCACTTAAGGCAAAATTATAATGTCGAAGTATAAAAAAATTGATCTGTCAAAAGTTAAAACATACTCGATCAAACAAAGAAAAAGTAAAGTTGAATTAAATTTACTTGCAAAAACCTTTGATCCTGAAAAAGATTCCTTTGGTGATTATATTAATTCATTACCAAAATTTCTCGCTGTTAATGATCTTAAGGAATTTGCTCAATTGATCGTAAAAGCAAGAAAGAAAAATAAACCAATCATATTCATGATTGGTGCTCATGTTATAAAAGTTGGTTTGAGTCCTATTTTAATAGATTTAATGAAAAATAATTTTATAACTGCAATTGCGATGAATAGTGCCGGGGCAATCCATGATTCTGAACTGGCTTTTTTTGGTAAAACATCTGAAGATGTAGCTGCTGGAATTACAGATGGCTCTTTTGGGATGGCAAGGGAAACAGGAGAATTTATTAATTCCACTCTTTCGAAGTATGAACATTCAAATCTTGGTTACGGGGAAGCTCTGGCAATCGAAATTAAATTACGCAAAGCAAAGAATAAAAACTTAAGTTTGATCTATAATGCCTTTGAACTCGATAAAGTTATTACGGTTCATGCAGCAATTGGAACTGATATTACTCATCAGCATCCTGATGTAAATGGTGCAGCAATTGGAGAATTGAGCATGAACGATTTCAAAATATTTTGTAATGAAGTTTCAAAATTAAGGAACGGTGGCGTTGTTGCTAATATCGGTTCAAATGTAATTTTACCGGAAGTATTTTTAAAAGCACTTACAGTAGCAAGAAATCTCGGTCATAAGGTCTTTAATTTCACCACAGCAAATTTCGATTTCATTCAACACTATCGACCGCGTGTTAATGTTGTTCAGCGACCCACACAGGATGGTGGTAAGGGATTTATGTTTACAGGACATCATGAATTAATGATTCCGCTTCTTGCAGCAATGGTAAAATATTATGCTTAAATACGGAGGTTTCTTTGATCAAATTTAATAGAAATTATCAGCAATACAGTATCTCACCAATTGGTGCAGCCTTTCTGGTTTTATTTGTTTCGTTTTTTCTTTATCAATTAGTTGGGGGATTATTAACTTTTCAATTTGTAGGATTGCAGATAACTAAAGAAAATGCAGGTTATGTTCGGCTTTTTACTTCTATAAGTCAAATAATTTTTATGCTTGTTTTAAGCATTCTCTTTGCAAAAATTATTTACAATGATTTTATTAATACATTTAGAATTCGAAAACCGAACTATGTTGAATTAATGATTTCAATTGTTGGGCTTATAATAATTCTTTTTGCGTCTCAGGTTTATCTTTATATTCAATCACACTATATCGAAATTTTAAAAACAAACTACCCCGCTTTCAGAAAGATATTCGAAATATTTGATTCCATTGATAAATTGGTACAGAAATCTTACCTCGAACTTTTAGCGATGGATAATTTTTTTGATTATTTATCGATAGTTATAAGTATTGCTATTGTTCCAGCATTTTGTGAAGAATTTCTTTTTAGAGGATTTGTTCAAAGTAGTTTTGAAAAAAGATTAAATATTTTCTGGACAATTTTTATAACCGCATTAATTTTTGCGCTTTTTCATTTTAATCCATTCGCAATCTTGCCACTCTTTGCGCTGGGTGCTTATTTTTCTTATGTAGTATATTTGACCGATTCAATTTTTAATTCAGTAATTTTACACTTTATTAATAACTTCTTCACTATTACGATTTATGCCTTGTATAAAACCGAAGATGTAATTTCTGCAAAACCTGATCTAAATTATCCTGTAAGCTCATTATATTTTGTATTTATCTTTTCTGCTTTTTTATTATGGTTTACTTTACTAATATTGAAACATCAGGTAAACAAACGAAAAAATTTAGAGGAGTTTAAAGATGAAGATTTGTCCTAACTGTGGATTTGAATATGAGGATTCAATAGAATATTGTTCTGATTGTGGAGCCGAATTGATATTAAAAGAAGAATCTGAAAAATTAGAAGAGAAATATAAAAATTGGATTGAGGTTTTTTCTACACCTCAGTTATATGAGGCAGAAATGGTAAAAACTAATCTTGAAACTGCTGGGATTGAGAGTGTAATTCTTGAGCAAAAAGATACTTCTTTTCCACTAGGAGGAGAACTTGGAGAAATCAAAGTTCTTGTCCCGGAATATCGTGAGGAAGAAGCTCGTATGATTATTGAAAAAATAGGAAATCAAAAAGAAGATTATTCTGAGGACAATGAATGAACAGATTCCCGGATTTATTTCAAAGAGTTCTTGTGAGTGTTATTGCAATACCACTCATATTATTACTTGTCTATCTCGGAAAAATTTATTTTACTCTTTTTGTAACTGCTATTGTACTTTTAACTCTTTACGAATTTTACAAATTGGCTGAGCAAAAAAGTGCTAATCCAGATTACCTTTCAGGGTTTATCTATTCTATTTTGATTATATGGATTTTTTACTCAAAACAAATTAGTTTATTCTTACCGATTACTTTTTTATTTATTGCATTTGTTGCAATTTTTAATTTAACCAGAGTTCAGAATAATTCTTTTTTAAATGTGGGTATGACTGTTTTTGGTGCAATTTTTTTGAGTCTTTTCTATTCTACATTAATTGGAATAAGAGAAAAATTTGAACAGGATTACACTCATGGTGCTTACATTATAATGGTAATGCTTGCTGCAATCTGGATATGTGATTCAGCTGCTTATTTTGGAGGCACAGCCTTTGGAAAACATCGATTACTTGAAAGAATCAGTCCTAAAAAAAGTATTGAAGGTGCAATTTTTGGATTTGTTTTTGCAATCTTAACCTTTGTGGCTGGTAAATTCTTGCTTCTAAATTTCTTAAATTGGTATGATGTAATTTATATGGGTTTAGTAGTTGGTATTATAGGTCAGATTGGTGACCTTGTTGAATCGATGTTTAAGAGAGATGTTAATTGTAAAGATTCGTCAAACATTTTACCCGGTCATGGAGGAATATTGGATAGATTTGATAGTTTATTATTTGTCTCACCATTTATTTATTTTTATTTGAGTTATGCATACTAAAAATGGAAATAAAAAAGTAAATCTTGTCTCTTTGGGATGTAGTAAAAATCTTGTTGATTCAGAAGTTTTATTAAGACAATTTCAGGCTAATGGTCTTGAAATAATAAATAATTTTAAAGAAGCTGACTATATCGTTATCAACACATGTGGTTTCATTAACGATGCAAAGGATGAATCAATTAATGCAATTTTAGAAGCAATTAATTTGAAAATGTCGGGCAAGGTAAAAAAAGTTGTTGTAATGGGTTGTCTATCTGAAAGATATAAAAATGAACTTGTAGAAGAAATCCCGGAAGTAGATGCTTATTTTGGTGTAACAGATTATAAAGGTGTATTGAATGAATTGGGTTTGGATTTGAAGAAAGAACTTCTTGGTGAACGATTAATTACAACTCCTAAACATTATGCTTACTTAAAAATTTCTGAAGGATGCGATAATCCCTGTTCTTTCTGCGCAATTCCACTTATTAGAGGTAGGCATATTTCAAAACCAATTGAACAGATAATTAATGAAGCAAAATACCTTGCTGAAAATGGAACAAAAGAACTGATCTTAATTGCCCAGGATTCAACTTATTATGGTCTTGATTTATATGGCAAAAGAGAACTGGCAACATTATTAAAAAAGCTCGTGAAAGTTGATGGCATTGAATGGATCAGGTTGTTGTACGCATTCCCTGCAAAATTTCCTGAGGAAATTCTTGATGTAATTTCTGAAGAAGAAAAAATCTGTAAGTATATTGATATCCCTTTTCAGCACATTTCGGATAAAATTTTGAAATCAATGCAAAGAGGAATTTCAAAAAGAAGAACTTATGAATTAATTGAATTGATTAGAAAAAAAGTCCCAAATATTGCATTGAGAACTACCTTGATAGTTGGATATCCTGAAGAAACAGAGAATGAGTTTCAGGAACTAATTGATTTTGTTAAGGAAGTTAAATTTGAGCGTCTTGGTATTTTTACATACTCACAGGAAGAAAATACAAAAGCTTTTGAACTTGGGGATCCAATTCCAGCAGATGAAAAAGAAAATAGAAAATTAAAGATTTATCAGATTCAGCAGGAAATATCCCGAGAAAAAAATTTGGAAAAGGTGGATTTGAACTTAAAAGTTATAATTGATGAAAAAATTGATGAGAGAACTTACATTGGTAGAACCGAATGGGATGCTCCGGAAGTTGATAATTCTGTGATTATAAATTCTCATTCAAAATTAGAACCTGGTGAATTTTCAAGAGTAAATATAATTGATGCACTTGAATTTGATTTAATAGGAATAGTAGAATGAAAACCAAAGTTATTTTTATTGTTTTTGGTTTGATTTTAGCTCGATTGAGCTATTCTCAAGTAGAAAACTTAAACTCAGTTGGTGTCAGAACTTTAATACCATTTTTTTATTTTAATGCTTTAAATTTCAAAGGGGATGATCCGAAATTTACCAGAGTCGATCTTTATATTCAGATACCTTACACTCAATTAAGTTTTGTCAAAGAAGGAAATCTTTTTGTGGCAACATACGAAGTCACTGCTGGTGTGTATGATTCTACAGATAGACTTGTAACTGAAAAAATCTGGACAGAAAAAATTATTCTTGGTTCTTATTCAGAAGCAATTTCAAGAAATGGTAGCAATATAAGTTCAAGATCATTCAGATTAGTCCCGGGAAATTATCGATTGAAAATATTTGTACAGGATCAAGAATCGAAAAAAAATGCGAGTGCTACAACTGAATTGAATGTCCGTGCATTTCATGAACCATTCGCTTTAAGTGATTTGCTTCTGGTTACAAGATATTCGGAAATCGATTCAAGGAAAGAAGTAATTCCAAATATTACGAACAACATAATATTCAATGAAAGTGGTTTTTATGTGTTCCTGGAATTTTATAATCACTCACCTGATACAAACTTCAGTCTTAATTGTAAAATCACCAATTCTAAAGGAAAGTCTATCTTAGAATTTAATACTCCATACCAGCTAACATCATCACGGACACCTATATTTCTAAAGGTCGAGAAATCTGATTTCAGTATAGGTGAATATATTCTTACAATTACAGCAAAATCACTCGATTCAACTGTTAAAGGTTCTTACTCAGTATCGAAAAGAGTTTTTTCAAGGTGGGTAGGTATCCCACGAAGTATTTCTAATTTAAATAAAGCCATTGAGCAGATGATTTACATCACAAATCGCGACCGAATTAATGAGCTTTTGAAAATTGAAGATGAACAAGCTAAGTATGAAAAATTTATGGAATTCTGGAGAGCCAAAGATCCGACTCCTGGAACAGAAGAAAACGAATTGATGGATGAATACTACGGAAGAGTTGAATATGCTAATCAACATTTTTCTACATATCAGGAAGGATGGAAAACTGATATGGGAATGGTATTCATTATACTTGGTCCTCCAAATAATGTAGAAAGAAGACCATTTAATTATGATACTCCAGCATATGAAATCTGGGAATATTATTCGTTGAATAGAAGATTTATCTTTGTTGATTATACTGGATTTGGAGATTACAGACTTATCAATCGAGATTTTTCCGAATGGTTCAAGTATCGTTAAACTATGTTTAAAAATCCTGATATAACAGTTCTTGGTACGATTGTTTTTGATATTTTCATTCCTCACATAAAGAAATTTCCTCGCTCAGGTCAAGCTATTGATGTAGCATCTTTTCCAATTTTTACCGGTGGATGTGGAGCAAACACTGCTATCACACTTGCAAAACTTGGTGTAAATGTTTTGTTGATTGGTTCGGTAGGAAATGATTTGTTCGGGAAATACATTCTCGATTATTTAAATGAAAATAAAATCGATACTTCATTAGTTTATGTTTCAAATAAAGAACCAACATCAAGTTCTATTCTTTTTATTGATAAAAAAAATGAAAGAAGTTATTTTCATTCCATCGGTGCAAGTAAAGATATTCGGTTCCCTTCAAAAGAACTTAAAACTATTTTCGATTCAAAAATTTTTCACATCGGTGGTGTTAATCTCCTTCCTTCAATTGATGGTGAACCGCTTCTAAAAATCTTGAAAAAATTTAAATTGAAGAATGTTATCACATCGATTGATCTTGCCTGGGACACAAAAAATCGATGGATGAAAAACTTGAAAAATTCTCTTCCTTATATTGATATTCTTATGGGAAATCAAGATGAGATTAAAGCATTAACAAAAGAAAAAAAATTGAAGAATTCTTTGAAAAAGTTGCACGATCAAGGTGTTAAAATTATCGTTGTGAAACTTGGTGGAAAGGGTTCTCTTGTCTCGAAGGATTTTTATTTAGAAGAAATTCCACCTTTTAAAGTTAAATCAAGAGACTCAACAGGGGCAGGTGATTCTTTTGCAGGTGGATTTTTATACGGAATCTTAAAAGGTAAAAGTCTTTACGAGTCAGCTTTAATAGGTAATTATCTGGGTGCGATTGTTACAACTGAATATGGATCAACCAAAGCATTAAATAAATTAAGCGATACTGAATTAAAGAATATTATTGAGCAAAAAATTTATGATCTTAACAATAACTCTTAATCCATTACTTGAAAAAGTTCTTTTCTTTGATAAGATAGAAAGTAATAAAGTCAATCGTTCTAAGTCTTATAAAATAAACGCTGGTGGCAAAGGAATTAATGTTTCTCGCCAATTAAATAAGTTTAATCTTGATAATCTTGCTACTGGTTTTTTGGGTGGAGAAAATGGGAAAAGATTAAAATCAATTCTTTACAAAGAAAATATTAAAAATTCCTTTGTTCAAATTTCAGATGAAACCAGAGAAGGGTTTGTAATTATTGAGAATTCAAAATTACGAGAAAGTTATTTTTGCCCGGATCCCGTTGTAAAGTCAAATGAAGTGGATTCATTTATCGAAAAAACCAAGAAAGCAATTCTCAATTGTGAAATGGTAATCTTTTCTGGTAGTTCTCCCGAATTTGAAAATCCTTCTGATGGAATAAAAATTTTTTCAGAGTTAATTCGGTTCTCGGTGGATAATGATAAGATTACTCTGCTGGATACTTATGGTAAACATTTGTCCGATTGTTTGAAATTAAATCCGGATATTGTTCATGTAAATGCTGATGAGCTGAAATGTTCTTTAAATTTTTCTCTGAATTCAGACGATGAAGTGATTAAAATTCTGAAAGAAATGTATAAGATGGGGATTAAAATTTTTTCAATCACTGATGGAAGTAAAAAATTTTTTGCAATCAATCATGGATTTATTTATGAAGTTATTCCACCGGTGATTAATACAATTAATTCTACAGGTAGTGGTGATGCATTTATGGCAGGTTTTATTTATGGAATACATGAAAATCTACCATTTGAAGAAATTTTAAGATGGGCAACGGCAAGTGGGGCTGCAAACGCTTCAATGTTTGAAGTTTGCCAGGCTGATTTTGACTATATTGAAAAACTAAAAGAAAAAGTAATCATTAATAAACTGAATTGACTAAATCAATAATAAATATTCTATTATTAACAATTATTATTCTTTCAATTAATTCAAATTCACTTGCACAATCAAAATTTGTTGTTCACTTCCAAAATTTGTCCCTTCAGAAAAAATTTACTTATCAAGATTCAAATAAAATAAACGAAAGTTCCTTAAGGTTGGACTCAATTTTATCTAAACTTCAAGATTTCCTCACAACAAATGGCTTTCTTAATTCAGAGGTGAATATAGATTCCACAGTTCTTGATTCAATTAAAATAATTACAATCAATGTAAAAGAAGGCGAACAATTTATAATCAAGTCAATAAATAATATAGAAGGTTTTTCCTTCGAAGAACAATCTAAAATCAAGTCAATTTTTGATGAAGCGATCTTTAATCAGCAAAACACGGAAAAGATTTCTTTATACATTGTTAATATGCTCGAATCGAAAGGCTATCCTTTCGCAGAAGTAAAATTTTTAAGTTACAGGACAATTGAGCAAAAAGATTATAAGAGATTTGTTGAGCTTATTTTTTCAGTAAATAAAAATCATCCAGCACAGATTTCGAGAATTGAAATTTTTGGTAATAAATTTACTGATAAGAATGTAATTATTCGTGAAATGAGAATTAGTCAGGGAGAATTTTTCACTCCAGAACTATCAAAAAAAGTTTTAAGGCGTTTAAATCGTTTAAATATTTTTTCATCGGTTTCAGAGCCTCAATTTTACTTTGATGATGATATGAGAGGAATTTTTGAAATCGAAGTTAAAGAAGGGAATACAAATTTCTTCGATGGGATTATCGGTTATGTACCAGCTACAAATCCAGTTGAAAAAGGATACTTAACAGGTCAGGTTAATATTTCTCTAAGAAATTTATTTGGCACTCTCCGTGCTTTCTCTTTCAGATGGAACAAATTAAATCGTTATTCTCAAGATTTTGAAATAAAATATTTTGAGCCCTGGATTTTCGGATTACCAATAAATGTTAGTCCTGTGTTCAATCAAATAAAGCAAGATACAGTTTATATTCAAAGAACTTTTTCTGGCTTAGTAGAGTCATTTTTATCTGAAAATTTTGGATTAACATTTAGATTTTCTTCAGTTAATACGATCCCCTTATTAAATTATTTTGTTCTCAATGTTAATAAAAGCACATCATTCTCATATGGATTTGGTATAATTTACGACTCAAGGGATAATCCAATTTTCACTAAATCAGGGGTATTGTTTCGAACTGAAATTAGTAAAGTAATAAAGAAAGATTATCTCGAACTGGAAACAAAAAAATATCAACAACAGAAAGGAGATCTGTCAATTTCAGTTTTTCAATCTTTTCTTAAAAATCAGTTGCTTTTTCTTTCATTGAATGCAAAAGTCATAGATGGCAGTGGAATTGCTTTAAGTGATTTATTTAGGTTTGGTGGTATGAATACATTGAGAGGTTATGAAGAAAACCAATTTTCAGGTAGCAAAATATTCTGGTCTAATCTGGAATATAGATTTCTTATTAATTACACTGATTATATCTCAGCTTTTTTTGATTATGGTTATTATTTTAGAAATATCTTTAATGAAAAAGTGAGTAAATTTAAATATGGCTATGGAGTGGGTGGTGGTTTTAATACACCTCTGGGATTATTAAAAGTAAATTTTGCTCTTGGTGAAGGTGATACTTTTTCAAGAGGTAAAATTCATTTTGGAATAGTAAGTGGTTTTTAGTGATGAAAATTTTTTTAGCTTACATTAAAATTCTAAGGCCTGTAAATTTTTTAATAACTTTTTTCTCAATTTATTTCGCAATAATTATTGCTGATAAAGATCTATTTCTTTCGTTTAAATCTTTTATTGGTTCTCTTGCTGGTGCTGTTATTTCTGGTGCTGGTATGGTTATAAATGATTATTTTGATCTTGAAATTGATAGAGTTAATCGACCTGAGAGACCTATTCCTTCTGGTTTAATTTCACTTAATGCTGCTTTGAGTTATTATTTTATCTTGAATATAATCTCAATTGTTCTATTACTTTTTACAGATCTATGTGCATTAATTATTGCAATGATTTCAATTGTGATTATTTTCTTTTATAGTTATTCTCTTAAGAATAAAGGCATCATTGGAAATTTTGTTGTTGGATTTATGACAGGTATATCATTCATTTTTGGTGGTATAATTGGTGGAAATGTTAAGCCCCTTATTTTCCCTTTTTTGTTTGCATTTATGATTAATTTTTCTCGAGAGATCTTAAAAGATGTCGAAGATCTTGAGGGAGATAAGACAAAAAATCTGAGAACTTTCCCGATTGTTTACGGTGAAAAAGCGTCATTAAGAATGAGTGCTATTTTTATACTTTTAACAATTGTTCTAACATTTATACCTTACTTTGCTGGTATTTATAATATTTACTACTTCTTAATAATTCTGTTTGTAGTAGATTTAGTTCTAATCCTTGTTGTGAAAAAAATTCTTACTAATCCCTCGAGAAGAGAGTTGAGAAAGTTAAGTGATTTAATTAAATATGAAATGATCATAGGTTTAATTGCAATTTACATTGGTGTAAATTGAATAGTTTTCAAAAGATAGAAAAAGAAATATTATCAAAAGGATACAAACTTATTGCTGGAGTTGATGAAGCGGGCAGAGGGCCACTTGCAGGTCCGGTTGTTGCGGCTGCTGTAATTTTCAGTGCCGAGACCTTTATTGAAGGAATTAATGATTCCAAAAAGCTATCACAAAAAAATAGAGAGGCTTTGGAAATTGAAATTAAGCAGAAAGCTCTTTCTTATTCAGTATTTGTGGTAGATGAAAAAGAAATAGATAGATTAAATATTTTCAATGCCTCTTTATTTGCAATGAAAAATGCGATAATGAAGTTAAGCTTAACTCCCGATTATGTTCTTGTTGATGGGAAATTCAAACTTGATTTATCAATTGAAAATAAAGCTGTTATTAAAGGTGACTCTCGATGCTTTTCTATTGCTGGTGCTTCAATTTTAGCAAAAACCTACCGAGATAGATTAATGAGAGAATATTCAAAAATATATCCACATTATAAATTTCATAAAAACAAAGGATACCCAACAAAGGAACATATCAAAGCAATATTAGAATTTGGACCATGCGAAATTCATAGAAAAAAATTTTTGAGAAAAATATATGAGCGAAGAACAGAACAACAAAAAATCGAATTCTAAAAGTCTGGGTAAAAAAGGTGAAGAAATTGCTGAGAAATTGTTGATTTCGAAAGGTTATGAAATCATAAAAAAGAATTTCACTTTTGGTAAAGGTGAAATTGATATTATTGCTAGAGATGGTGAATATATAGTTTTTGTAGAAGTTAAATCGAGAAGGAATTATTTATATGGTGAACCAGAATATTCAATAACTAAATCCAAGCAAAGACAGCTGAAAAAAATAGCGGAAGCTTATTTTTATGTAAATGGAATTCAAGAACAACTTTGTCGATTCGATGTAATAACAATCGTCGGAGAAAATGAGAATGAATTGAAAATAAATCATATTATTAATGCTTTTTATTAATGGAGGTAATATGAGTGGTATTGAACTTGTCGGGCTTTCAATAATTCTTTACATTATTTCATACAGGTTTTATGGCAATTACTTAGTTAAAAAGTTCAACGTGAACGATAATAACATTACGCCATCTCATACTCTTTACGATGGTGTGGATTATGTTCCTGCTAAAGCACCTGTATTACTTGGTCATCATTTTGCATCTATTGCTGGAGCTGGTCCAATTGTAGGACCCATAATTGCGGCAGGTTTTGGCTGGTTTCCGGTTTATCTCTGGATTATTCTCGGAGCAATTTTTATTGGCGGAGTTCACGATTTTTCATCCATTATTGCATCTGTTAGACACAAAAGTAAATCAATAGGTTTTGTAATTGAAACTTATATAGGCATTGGTGGAAAAAGATTGTTTTTGCTTTTTGCCTGGGCTACATTGGTTCTTGTAATTGCTGTATTCACTATTATTGTCGCCGATACTTTTGCAAATATTCCAACGGTAGCTACATCTTCAATGTTGTTTATGATTTCTGCTATCATTTTTGGTTTAATGGTATATAGACTTAAATTAAAACTCACATTCGCAACTCTTATCGGTTTAGCTTTAATAGCTTTGTCAATTTATTTTGGCATAATATATCCAATTAAATTAGACAAGTTTTTGTGGCAATTTATTCTTCTGGGTTATGTATTTGTTGCATCGGTTACTCCAGTATGGATATTGCTTCAACCCAGGGATTACTTGAATTCATTTTTGCTTTATGCTGTACTTGGTGGTGGATTGGTTGGTGTATTTTTTACCAATCCTTCTATCAATCTACCAGCTTTCAGTACTTTTAGTTTGGAAAAGGTTGGATTTTTGTTTCCTGCGTTATTTGTAACAGTTGCTTGTGGTGCAATTAGTGGTTTTCATTCACTTGTTGGTAGTGGAACAACTGCTAAGCAGTTAAATAAAGAAAGCGATGCTAAAATTGTAGGCTATGGTGGAATGTTAATTGAGGGTTTGTTAGCTGTTTTATCTCTGGTTGCAGTTGCATCAATGGTTAATGAAGAATTTATAGATATTCTTAAATCAAAGGGGGCGGTAGCTGCATTTTCAATCGGTGTTGCAAAATTTTTAAATTCAATACCTTTCCTTGGTATTTCAATTCAAGCAGGTCAAACTTTTTCTGCTTTAGCAGTTTCAGCTTTTGCACTAACTTCTCTCGATACTGCTACAAGACTTGCTCGATATATGTTTCAGGAATTTTTTGAAATGAGCATTCAGAGGGAAAATGATAATGGTCAGAGGTCGATTCTTCACAATCGGTTTTTTTCGACTGCAGTTACTGTTTCGGCTGGAGCTACTCTAACATTTAGTGGTCACTCAATGTCAATCTGGCCAGTATTTGGAAGTGCAAATCAACTTCTTGCAGCACTGGCTTTACTGGCTCTAACTGTTTATGTTACACATCTTAAAGTAAATAGACTTTTTGTAATGATTCCAATGCTTTTTATGTTTAGTGTGACTCTTACAGCTCTTGGGATGTTAATTTATTCTAATTTTGTTTCGAATAATTTTGTTCTATCTTTCATTTCAAGTTTACTTTTTATACTTGCAGTGATGCTTGGTTTGAAAGCTTATCAATTGCTGGTTAATGGGAAAAGAGAGTTGAAAAGTTTGTCAGAATATGAAATGATTAAGTAATTAAAAAATTAACAGGCTAGGAGAAATGAAATTCCAGGAACAAATATTTTTTTAACTAATTAAAATTTATAAATCATTGAGGAAAAAATGTTAAGATTTTTAATCATATCAATTACCTGTCTTTTTATTAATCAGTCTTTAGTGGCTCAATTTTCTCTTGAGCAATTTCTTGATGAACCTTTTAATTATGATTACAAGACGATCCATTTGAAATTAAAAAATAAAGAGATAGAAGAGACCACAATTCTGAAATTCAAAAGCGTTGTTTACTTCGATTATCTTAACCCGGTTTCAATTAAAGTTGGTTATCTATTTGATGTTGATGGTTCACAAAAAGGGAAAGTTATAATGAATGGGAAAGAAAATTCTAAAGAAGCTGATCTACTTTTTGAAATTTTATTAAATGCTCTTGAGAAAAAATTTTCTAAGAATTTTTCAAAAGCGGAACTTGGGAATATGGTTATGTTTAACTGGAAAGGATTGAAGGATCTTTCGGTAATTCTTTCTAAGCAAGAAAATAAAACGATGTTGACAATTGTCAGGAAATAGCAGTTGAATTTATAGCTTCCTTCCTGATTATATCAATTCGACAAATGTTTTGATAGTTACATCGTTTGCAAATTCTCTGCTCGTAATTTTGAATTGTAGTAAGATTAAACTTCCCATTTTTAATTTTTATAATTAATTCTGCAATTATTTTCAAAATTTTCTGTAATTCTGAGTTTATATCTCTTCCTTGAATAAAATTTTCTAGAAATGAAATTCTTTTTACATTGTCTTTTTTCTTTGGAGCAAGTTTAATGAACTCTGCATCTCGGATTTCGAGTTTGTCGTTGATTGATTTTAAATGTGAACTAACAAGTATGAGATATAAGGGTAATTGAAACGAAATATTATCATCATAATCTCTTTTTGAAGGGGGCTCACCTGTTTTGTAATCGATTACTTTGAATTGATTGTTGGTATTATCAATATCAATTCTGTCTATTTTCCCTCTCAATCTTAATTCAAATTCTTGATCTGAAATTTCCTTTTCAATGGGTAATTCAAAATAAGAAGGTAGAAGTTTATTTGATGAATCTATTTGATTGAATTCAAGCTCAATAAATTGATCGAGAATTGACGGAATTTTACTTGCACCTAAAATAATTTCTTCAGTTAAGAAAAAGAATGGATTTAATCTCTCGTAAATTTTGATAATGTCTCGGGCAATCTCTTTAAGTTCCTGAGATAATCTTTCACGATTATTTTTCAATTCTTCATAAAAATTACGGTTTTCTGTTTTTAATTTTTGCAAGAATCTAAAAAGAATTTGATGTATTATTATCCCAAACTCATTTCTTTGAATATCTTCTTCGATTTTTTCTTCAAATTCCGGTTGAATAATATAATTTAGAAAATATTTGAAGGGGCATTGTGCGTATGTCTCAAGTTCAGTGATTGAAAAGTATTTGTTAGAGAAATTTAGATAAAGTTTTTCTAATAAAATTGGGTCGGTGATAATTCCACAATATTCGTTTCCTTCTTCATTTAATTGATTTTCGATTCTTTTTTTGATGCGCAAAATGGTTTCCTGAACTCTCGAGATTTTTGCAAATAATTCTCTTCGTTCACGTGATAAATCTAGAAGATCATTTACAGAATATTTTTCAAATAATTCTGATTCAGAAAAAATAAACCTATCAAGTTCCGATCTGTTCAATTCTTTAATTGTACATAGTTTTTCGAGTTCTACTAAAAAATCGGAAACTATTTTTTCTTTTTTTTCATCCTGTCGGGGATAGGATAAATAGAGTTCGTTTTCAAACGCATTAAGGCACTGGTAAAATAAATATCGATCCTCAAGCAATTTTTGCTGTTCATTTCTTATGAATTTATCTTCAAGAAAAATTAAAGGGATGTAACGAGATGGAAATAATCCGTTTTCAAGTCCAGGAAGAAATAAAATTGAAAATGAAAGTCCTCTAATTTCTTCGGGAGAAGTTACCAGAACGCCATACCCCCATCGTTCTTTAATGTTATACCTCGTACCAAATATTGCAGTTGTGATAAAATCATAATATCGATCAAATGATAATAGTTGATTCTGGAGATTGAGTTTTTCAAATGTGTAATCGAGTTCTTCGAGTATGGATTCAAATAAATTTAATGAACGAATATCTTTTGAATAGGTAATTAAATTAATTTCTTCGTCCAATGGCAACTGTGTTTCAA
Source organism: uncultured Ignavibacteria bacterium (assembly GCA_937944105.1). Classification (GTDB taxonomy): domain Bacteria; phylum Bacteroidota; class Ignavibacteria; order Ch128b; family Ch128b; genus Ch128b. The sequence goes on along the minus strand of CALDZP010000003.1, from coordinate 36,508 downwards.
AAATTTTCTCATACACTCTTAGTTGATGAATTATAGAATTTAATTTTTGAATAAAGTCCTTTGGACTTTGGTTGTCGGAGAGTGGTTCAATTAACTTGAAAAGTAATTCAAAATCTTCTTTTGCTCTTAAAAGTTGCTGAATTTCAATGTCTCTATTTTCTTTTTCTTCAACATCAATATTCATTAGATAATTTACTCGTGAATCTATTGATTTTAAGATTCTTTCTTTACCTTGAGTTATTTTTATAAGCTCCAGGCATTTTCTGAGATTTTTTATATCAATGAAAGAAAAATCAAAATATGGAGAGCGTAAAACATAAAATAGATCTTCATAAAAAAAGTCTTTTCGAATTAGATCGAGTAATCTGATTATTGAGATTATAGGTGCTGAATTTTTAAGATAATAACGATCTGTTACATTTACAGGAATTCCATATTTATAAAAAATTTCTCTTATAAGATTAGCGTATTCCTTAATACCTTTTATAGCAATGCATACTCTACTCAAATCAAATTCTGGATTTTCAATCACTTTGAGTTTTATAATTTTAGCAATTGTTTCAATTTCGTCTCTTGCGTCTAAACCTGTAAACTTAAAAATATTTTTTGTCTCAATTTTATTTTCATTTGATGATTTAAATAAATTCTTTTTAATGTGTTGATGAAATTCTCCTTTTTTTTCGAAGTTATCGGTAGTGTAAAAATTAAAGCCAGTTGCAACTAAATGCTGGTGAGTTTCAAATAAGTTACCGAAAATTTCTTTGTTATCTTCATTAAAATCTAATGTGATGATCATTTCAAGATTTTTGACTTTAGAGAGAGAGCCTATTAACATTAATTCGGGTCGAGTAAATTCATTAAATCCAGTTATTAATAAATAGTTTACATCGGGAAAAACGCCCCTGAAAATTTGACCTATCTCGTCGTTATTAAATTGATTAATGTTCAGGTAAATATCGCCAGTTTCGTAAAGTTTAAGTTCTTGTAAAAGTAATTGGTAAGAGTCGTATATATTGCTTATATCTTCAGCTTTGAGTCGGTTATATCCTTGAAGCTGTTCTATTTCTTTTTTAAATGCGACATTTGAAACTCCAATTTCTTTTAATCTTGTAATAACTGCGATAATTAAATCAACCAATCCATTGGAAATGTATTTCTCTTTTGTGGAAAAATATTTTAATTCAATTTCCTTCAAAAGTTTTTTAATTAAGAAAAATTGAAGTGAAGAAGAAATTTTTGTTAGACTTTTAAACTTTCCTTTAAAGATTTCCTCTGCAAGGTCACCAATTGTAAATAAGTGTAATTCGGGTATTAATCTTTTTGGCGAAAGTTCAATTAATTCTCGAATTAAATATCGAACCTTTCTTCTTGTAGGAACGACATAAATGAAAGAGAAGTAATCTTCATTATTTATTCTATTATTTATCGTTGAAAATGGATTTAAATCAGGATCATAACTTTTCGAGTAAATATACATTTATTGACCTTTCATTAAAAGTAAATCAGAATAAGAATTTAATATCTGTTCATCGTGATTTAAATTCAGTAATTTCATTATCTGTTGAAACTCTTTCTTAGCTTTTAATTTTCCATTGACAACTTTAGTTTCAAGTTCAACAAAGTTTCCTAATCCTTTAACTTTATCGAAATGAATTCGAGTATTTTTTAAGTGATAAAGAGTTCTATGTTTATCAACGACCACCAATCTTTCAAGAAAATTATCAAAAAATTTAATCCAGTTTTTGGGATTAGTAACTGGAATTACTTCAAAATTTGACCATCTTTCAGAACCATCTTCAACTCTTCTATAGAAAATTACAGATTTTTCTCCTTTAGATGAATCCCTGACTTTTAATCTTCCGTTGTTTAGTTTGTAATAAACATCAATTTGTTTTGATGAATAAATCAACTCCCCGCCTTCTTTTTCTACTAAAATTTTTAATTTTTTAAGGTTTTTGACAGGAACTTTAATTTCAAGATTTACAGGCATTAGATATTTACCTCCTTTTAATTTATTTTCTTAAAGAATTTTAGATTAATTAATTTTGTAAAAACTGGATAAATTTTTCCTGTATCCCAGGTATTCTTACCTGTAAGATACCGATTATTCCAGTTAATAGAACGATTCAGATTTTTCGTTCTGTAAAATCTATTAAACTCTATCCATAATAACAAAAGGAGAGCAGGAATTATGGAGTATCCAGTACTTAAGTTGAAAAAGGGACATGAGAAGAGAGTCAAAGCAGGTCATCTGTGGGTTTATAGTAATGAACTTGAAAAAGTTAATACTTCTTTGCCAGTTGGTTGTTTGGTTAATCTGGTAGATTCAAAAAATGAATTTTTTGGAACTGGTTTTTATAATCCTAATTCTTTAATTGTAGTTCGATTGCTCACAAAAAAGAAAGAGCCAATTGATAGGGAATTTTTCTCTAAGAGATTAAAAGCAGCTTATGAAATTAGAGAAAATCTTTGTAAAAATAGAACAGCCTACAGGTTGGTGCATAGCGAAAGTGATTTTCTCCCTGGACTTGTTATTGATAAGTACAATGACAGTTTCTCAATACAGCTAAATTCAGCAGGAATGGAAAACTATCTTGATATAATAACAAGTTTACTTGTCAGGGATTATAACGCTAAAAATATTATACTTAGAAATGATACAACTGCCAGAGAACTCGAGGGACTTCCAAGATTTACTAAAGTTTTGTTTGGAGAAGAAGTAGAGGAGATAATTTTTGATGGCAAATTAAAAATGAAAGTTAATTTACTCAAAGGACAGAAAACTGGAATTTATCTTGATCAAACTGAAAATCGGCATCTCTTAATTGATATTTCAAAAGATGCTGAAGTGCTCGATGTATTTTGTAACGAAGGTGGTTTCTCTCTTTCTGCTTTACTCGGTGGGGCAAAAAAAGTTACTTCAATTGATATTTCACAGGAGTCGCTTCAAAGGTTTAAGGAAAATGTTGAATTAAATGGTTTTGATCTGGATAAAATTGAATTTGTTAAAGATGATGCATTTGATTACCTGAAGATGCTTAAAAAAGAAAATAAAAAATTTGATGTTATTAATCTCGATCCACCATCTTTTACAAAAACAAAAAAGAATGTTCCTCAGGCAAAGAAAGGTTATTATGTTATAAACAATCATGCATTTCACATGATTAAAACGGGGGGATACATTTTAACATCTTCATGTTCTCATCATATGAGTGAGAGTGATTTCCAGGAAATTGTTTTAACTGCGGCATTGAAAGCAGGGCGGCAGTATCAAATTTTGAAAATCGGTGGACCAGCCATTGATCATCCTGTTCATCCAAGAATGCCAGAAACACGATACTTAAAATTTATGTTGCTGAGAGTGACTAATTAACTTATGTTTGAGATGTGTTGTTAAATATATCTTTGTGTATTTTCGATTTGAGATAATCAAAATTCTAAAGGTTAATTAATCATGAAAAGTTTAATTTTTATTCTAATTCTCTTGAGCTTTTTTTCTTTACACGCTCAAGAAAGATTGTACACAAATATGTATTTTGATTTGCATTTCTCTGAAGGCGGGCTGGGAATTGGTCTAACTTACAATAAAGAAATTACTCCAACTCTTTCCTTTTCAAGCGATTTGATGTTCTCAGAATCAAAAGATGCTCAAGAGTTTGAATATTATGATTACTGGGGGAATGTTTATGTCGTTGGAAAGAAAAATAGAGTATTTATTATGCCACTGAACTTAGGAATGAAGTATAGACTTTTCAAAGATGATATTTTAGATAACTTTAGACCTTTTGTTCAATTTTCCATTGGTCCAGCTATGGCTATTACAACTCCGTATAAATATGAATTTTTCAGTAGTTTCAAATATGCTCAGGCGAAATTTACTCTGGGTGGTTCTGTCGGTTTAGGTGCATATTTTGGTTATGATAGAAAAAATCCCATTGGAATTACTGTTAAATATCAATTCATTCATTTCTTCAAAAACGGTATTGAAAATCTCGAAGGATTTAAGCGAAAAGATCTCGGCGGAATTTTTATTACATTAAACTTCGGGTTTACAATTTAAGATCAGAAACAATTCAAGAATTAATTAAAATTATTTTCCCTTTCTATAAAAGCTTGAAGGATATTTAAATCTCAATTAAATCTTTATCGAAATGTTTAATGAATTAGATTTCACTATACTTTCCATTTAATCGTGCAACCAATTGAATATGTCTCCTTTGTTTCTATTTCTTTTCCATCCAGCAAAGATTTAATTGCATTCCTTAAATAATGTTCTTTCACCTGATTTGGATAATTCCAGTTGTCATCAATCTTACCATGATATTGTAATCTTCTTTCAGAATCGAATAAAAATATCTCTGGGGTATGAGTTGCACCATAAGCCTCAGCAACTGATTGATCAGCATCTCTTAAGTATGGAAAATTAAAACTCTTTTCCTTTGCTCGTTTTTTCATTTCTTCGAACGAATCTTCTGGGTAGTTAATTTCATCATTTGAATTAATTGCAACAATTTGTAAATCATTTTCAAATTCTTTTTGAATTGCAATTATTCTATTCTCGTAAGCCTTTACATATGGGCAATGATTACAGCTGAAGATTATGCAAAGTAATTTTTTATCATTAAATGAATCGAGTGTATAGTATCTATCATCTACTCCAATTAACTTGAAATCAGGTGCTTTATCTCCAATTTTTAATTTATCTGTTGCCATATTAAACTCCATTATTGATTAATTTTGTAACGAAAATATTGAATAGAAGTATAGAATGAAATTACTAATAATTTTCACACTATTAATCATGAGAATTAATTTATTTTCACAAATAAATGAAAAATCTTTCAAAGATTTAATCACTGATCTTTACTCGAATTACTCGAGATACAAAATAAAGCAAATTCAAACTAAACGTTTCGATATCCAATTTTATCATCAAATTTTAGATTCATTAATTGTAGAAAGTAAAGGAATATTTAGTTCTGAATTAATAGGAAAATCATTTAAGAAACAGGAAATAAAACTAATTCGTTTTGGCGATGGAAAAACAAAAATTCTGATGTGGTCTCAAATGCATGGTGATGAATCAACTGCTTCACTGGCTTTGCTTGATGTAATAAATTATTTAAATCAAAAAAAAGAATTTGCTGAAAGTTTAAGAAATAAAATCTCACTTTATATCATTCCAATTTTAAATCCAGATGGAGCGAAAAAGTTCGAGAGAAGAAACTATCAGGAAATTGATATAAATCGTGATGCATTGCGACTTCAAACTCCTGAAGGAAGATTTCTCAAAAAAATTCGGGATGACATTCAACCTGATTTTGCCTTTAATCTTCATGATCAATACTCAAATTATTCAGTTGGAAAAACTGGTAAACCTGCTGCAATTGCTTTGCTCGCTCCAGCTTATGATTACGAAAGGAACATTAATGAAGTAAGAAAAAGGGCAATTCAAATTTGTGTAGAAATAAAAGACATTATTGAAAAATTTTATCCAGGTGTAGTAGCTCGTTATGATGATGAGTTTGAACCAAGAGCTTTTGGTGATAATTTCCAGAAATGGGGAAGCAGTACAATTTTAATTGAATCAGGTGGATACTTTAATGATTTCGAAAAACAAGAAATTCGCAAAATGAATTTTCTGGCTTTGATTGGTTCAGTTTATTCAATTGCTTATAATTTATTCTCAACCAGATTAATCGATACTTATTTTGAAATTCCTGAAAATGAAAGACGCTTTTTCGATTTACTGGTGAAAAATGTAATCATTGAAAAAGATTCAGTGGAATATTTAGTTGATCTGGGGATCTCATATTCTGAGAAATTCGATTCACTTAGAAATCGTTATATTAAAGAATATTCAGTAACTGACATTGGTGATCTTTCTACTTTTTCAGGTTTTGATACTTTTGACGCACAAAAATTAAAGATTGAGATCGGAAAAATTTATGAGAAGGTATTAACTGATTATTCTCAATTGAAAAAATTAAAAACAGATGATCTTATGAAACAAGGCTATACAACCATAATTTATCAAGGAAATTTTGAGAGTATTGAAGAGAATTCTTTACTTGATTTAATGATAAGCACAACAAAATATCCATTAAGGGAATCCAAAAATATACTTGGACACTCTGCAAATTTTATCTTGAAAGATAGAGAAAGTAATGTGAGGTATATTATAGTCAATGGGAAGATAATTAAAATTAAAAGAATTGAGCATTAAAAAAATTTATTGATAAATGAGGAAACTTCATCAGGATTTTCAAGTTACTGGATTCAAAAGTTCCAATTAAATTCAATTAAAATAAATGGAGATGTGAATTTTTTAATTGCTAAGAGTATCTAGTAAAGTGAATAGAAATTTAATTGTGAAAAAATAACTTCGATTACCAAATTTTTTACTCAATCAAAATATTTTTATTTTTGTCGTATCTTATTAACAAAATTCATCAATATAAAGCATATTTCTCATTTTAATTAAAGGTGGTAATTAGTAATTAAATAGAAAGGAAATCGATGAAAAGGACATATCAACCGAGTAGAACAAGACGAAGAAGAACTCATGGTTTCAGAGCAAGAATGAAATCAAAAGATGGAAGAGCGGTACTTAAAAGAAGAAGAGCCAAAGGTAGAAAAAAATTAACTGTCAGTGACGAGAAATAAAAAATTTGAATCATTTTCGCTTTCCCAAAAGTGAAAAAATCAAGTCTAAAAAAGTTTTTGAAAGAACACTATTATCTGGAAAGAAAATATCTCCCAAAAGTCAAAAACTTAAATGTTCTTTTATTATTGAAGATCTGAATTCTGAGAATCCAGTAAAGAGTTATATACAAATTGCTTTTGCAGTAAGCAGGAAAAGTGGAAAAGCTGTCTGGAGAAATCGATTAAAAAGGATTTTGCGTGAAATTTATCGATTAAATAAACACTCGTTGATTGAAGCTCTAAATTTAAAATCAAAAAAACTTTATTTGATTTTTTTATCATATAAATTAAATCAGAAAACTTTTCCAAAGCTAAGTTATAGTGATCTAGAAGGTGATGTTCTTGAGATGTTTGAAATGATAAGAGAGGAAATTGAAAAAAGATGAGATACTTTTTCATTTATATTATAAAATTCTACCAAAAATTCATTTCTCCACTTTTTCCACCATCCTGTCGTTTTTATCCTACTTGCAGTCAATATTCAATTGAGGCTTTTCAGAGATATGGAGTGATAAAAGGTTTCTATAAATCGATATGGAGAATTTTGAGGTGCAACCCGTTTAATAAAGGTGGATATGATCCACTGGAATGATTTTGCTTTGAATTGTAAATAATAAAATTAATTGATTGTGATTGTTTTTTGTAGATGATTAAATGTTATTGAATGATCAAATAATCAAAGTGAATGTAAGAACTTGTAAGATGATGAGAATAGTTTTCAATTAGAAAAATTTCAATTTACTTTCTAAATTTAAATGATTTTAAAAGTTTTGTTAAAATTAAATTTATGAACGAGATATTAATTCAAAAAAGATATAATAGGATTTGAAATATGGATCGAAATACGGTTTTAGCATTTATTTTAATTGGTCTGGTATTGATGATCTGGCTCTGGATAAACACTCCTGATCCGAGTAAAATGCCAGGAAAACATCAGGACACTACTCAAGTTACGCTAAGCAAAAAAGAAGTTGAGAATATAACAATACCACCGAAAACTCAATCGGAAGAGAAAACAGATACTCTTGGAATTTATTTTTCAAAAGTTGAAACAGGAAAGAATCAAATTATAACATTTGAAACTCCACTTTACAAAATTGAACTTAATTCAACAGGTGGTAAATTTTATAGAGTATTCTTAAAAAATTACAAAGAATGGTATGGCGGTCAGGTTCAACTGATTAACACAAAATATGGTGGCGATTTAAATCTTTCTTTTGTGACCAAAGATGGGAAATTAATTAATACATCCCCCTTCGAATTTAAACCTGAGTTTTCTGAAAATTATTTGAATCTAACTGAATCTGATTCGCTGGTAAAAAGCTTTGTGCTTAAAATTAATGACACCGCATTAATCAGAAAGAAATTTACATTCTATAAAAATAAATATTTCGTGAAGGTTGATTTAGAATTTAAAGGAATGGATAACATTATCTCAGGAAATAGGTATAGCCTCGATTGGGAAAATGGAATTCGATTCGTTGAGAAAAATTCTTTTGATGAAGCTTCATTTGCAAAAGTAGATTATTATGCGGCAGACGAACTTTTTAATTTTGATGCTACTTCATTTAATGAAAAAATAGAGAAAAAGATCAGCGGTATTTTCGATTGGGTTGCTATCAGGAATAAATATTTTGCAATTTCAATTCTTCCACTTCAAAAAGATCCTGATGGAATGCTGGAATTAAAAGGTGAGAAACGAGCATTAAATAATGGCGGTGTTATTGATAAGTATTCTATCTCAATTAGCAAGAATTTACCAAATTTTAAATATGCGTCTGATGCTTTCAATTTTTATTTTGGTCCAATTGAATATAATACCCTTAAAGAACATAATCCTACAATGACATCTATTGTCGATTTTGGTTCTTTTCTCGGTTTAACATTTATAATACGCCCAATCGCTGAATATATAATGCTTCCTCTTTTGAAGTTTTTACATTCTGTAATTCCGAACTATGGAATTGTTATTATAATCTTTTCTCTGATTATCAAAATCGTTTTACATCCTCTGACTAAACAAAGTATGAATTCAATGAAGAAGATGCAACTTCTTCAACCCATGATGAATGAAATCAGAGAAAAGTACAAAGATGATCCGCAGAAGATGAATCAAGAAGTGATGAAATTGTATCAAACTTATGGAATTAATCCTGCAGGTGGATGTCTTCCGATTCTTCTTCAGATGCCAATTTTAATTGCACTTTATGGTCTTTTTAGAGCAACCATTGAACTCAGACAACAACCATTTGCCTTCTGGATAAACGATCTTTCAATACCCGACACAATTCTACATCTTCCATTCAGGTTACCAATTTTTGCCATTAATGAAATCAGTGGACTGGCTCTCTTGCTTGGGATAACAATGTTTATCCAGCAAAAGATGACTATTACTGATCCACGACAGAAGGCAATGATATACATGATGCCAGTTCTTTTTGTTTTACTATTCAATAGTTTTCCATCTGGATTAAATCTTTACTACTTTATGTTCAATCTTTTTTCAATTGCTCAGCAGTATTACATAAATAAATTTTCAAAACCAATTGAGCTGAAACCAGTTGATAGAAAAGCTAAAAAAGGATTTATGCAAAGATTGATGGAGCAAGCTGAAGAGAATGCTAAAGAAAGAAGAAAAAGAATGGCAAAAGGAAAATTCTAGATTCGAATAATGAGATGTGGAATGTTTTTAAGATTCTAATTATTATTTTTTTCAGTAATATTTGTTTTGCTCAGCAAGTTATAAAAACAGAATTTAGAGAAAATCCTCTTCCATTTGGACTTACTAAAAAAATTCCAGTTGAAAAACCTAAAGTTGCTTTAGTCTTATCCGGTGGTGGTGCAAGAGGCGTTGCTCAAATTGGAGTTTTAAAAGCATTATTTGAAGCAGGAATTAAACCAGATTTAATTGTTGGTACAAGTTTTGGTTCCATAGTTGGTGGACTTTATGCAAGTGGTTATTCTGTTGAACAACTTGACTCAATTATTACGAATACAAATTGGGAAGATATAATTTCAGCAGTTCCTAAAAATCGTCGGGCAAATTTATTCGTTGAACAAAAGATTACTGAAGACAGAAGTATTTTAACTCTTGAACTTGATGGATTAAGACCAGTAATTCCCACTTCTGTCAGTACAGGACAAAATTTAGTCAATTTTTTAAATCAGCTTATTATTCAAGCTCCAATTCATCCAAAAAAAAATTTTGATGATCTACTTGTATCGTTTCGTGCAGTATGTACTGATTTGCTAACGGGCAAGCCAGTTGTTATATCAGATGGTGATTTAAGCGAAGCAATGCGAGCAAGTTCAAGTGTGTCGTTTCTTTTATCTCCTATACCTAAAGATTCATTTTTGCTTGCTGATGGTGGTTTAGTCGCAAATATTCCCGTTAGAATCGCAAAACAACTTGGAGCAGATATTGTAATTGCAATAAATACTACAAGTCCTTTAAGAACCGAAGAAGAATTAAAGTTTCCATGGTTTCTTGCGGATCAAGTTGTTAGTATCCCTTTAAAAACACTTGAAGAACTTGATTTGAAGGAAGCTGATTTTGTTATTACGCCTCAATTAAATCACTCGGCAACTGATTTTAATGGATTAGATTCATTGATAATGATTGGATATGAACATGCAAAATCAATCGCTCCAATTATCTCTCGAAAAATTGAAGAGGAATTTATTAATCGACTTAATGCTAAGTCAATGAATCTGAAAAAGATAAAATATGAATATAGTGGTAATAATCAGATTGATATGGCAATATTAAATTTGATAAAATATGATCAATTTGATTCTTCAATCTTGTTACGAGAGTTTTATAGACTATGTGAAAAAGATTTTTCCCTTATTGAAATGTCTTTGATAGAAAAAGATAATTCACTTACATATAAACTTAAGTGGAAAGAAAAGCCAGTAATAAAAGAGGTATTTGTTAATAATAGTGCATCATTAATGAAAATCGGAATTTATGAGGATGTTGTGAAAGTAAAGGGATGGCAATTTATTGAAGAAGATATAACCAATCATTTTCTTTCTGTAATGAGAAAGTTAAGAAATAAAAAGTTATCGCTTATTTCAATTGATAAAATTGAATTTGATGATAAGAATAGAGTTTTAAGCGTAATATTCACATCCGGCGAAGTTGATTCTGTTATTATTACTGGAAATATCAAAACCGATCCAGAAATAATTAAGAGAGAAATACTTGTTAATCCAAATCGAGTTTTTGACATAGATGATCTAAAACAAAGTCTAATAAATCTTGAAGCTACTAATCTATTTGAGAATGTATTTGCTTATTATCGTCAAGATGGTGAAAGGGAGAATTTAATTTTTAAGGTAAAAGAAAGAAATACTGGTTTAGCTCGATTCGGCTTAAGGAGTGACAACGAAAGAAATGTTCAGATAGCAATTGATATTCGTGATGAAAATTTTAATGGAACTGGAACTGAAATCGGTGGTCAATTTTTTGGGGGATTAAGAAATCAATTTATTGGACTTGAACACCGTGCAAACAGAATTTTTAATACTTATCTTAATTATAAAATCAATGTCTTTTATTCTTTCATTAATCGTTATTTCTTTGAAGATTCTCCTGAAAATTCAGATACAAGATGGTCGAGACTTCAAATTGGTTCATATGATTTAAGAAAAACTGGCTTAAAATTATCAATAGGTTCACAGGTTGAAAAACTTGGCACGGTCTTTCTCGAAACAAGATATGAATTTGCCAGGTTTAGTCCTGATAAGGTTCCAGATGAAAAAAAAGGTGATTTTGCATTTACAGTAATTAAAATCAGTACATTATTTGACTCGAGAGATAAATATCCTTTTCCCGCTCAAGGAATTTTTATGAATTTGTTTTTTGAATCGGCATTAAGGTTTTTAGGAAGTAATTTAGGTTATTCAAGAATTTATTTCGATTATGAATCTAACACCACTTATTTTAATCATCATCGCATAACAACAAAACTTACTTTTGGCTTTGGTGATGAAACGCTACCAATTTTTGAACAGTTCAGGCTTGGTGGTCAATCATCTTTCTTTGGACTAAGAGAAGACGATTTAATTGGTCGCCAGATTTTAATTACATCACTTGAATATCAATATCACTTACCTATTAAAATATTTTTTGATACCTATATAAAAATACGATATGATTTGGGAGGAATCTGGAAAACACCAGCATCAATAAAGTTTAATGAGCTTCGACATGGTGTAGGTTTTACTCTTGCTTTTGATACCCCGATTGGCCCGGCGGATTTTTCTGCTGGAAGAAGTTTTTATTTTAGAAATGAATTGTTTAGAAAGCCACTGAGTCTTGGACCATATATGTTTTATTTTTCTATAGGTTATCCATTAATTTAGTTTGAGCTCCTATCAAATATTAAAGTTAATTTTAGTGTAATTCAAATCTTCAATTTTATCAAGACCAGTTCAGCGTCATTTCCAATTTTAACAGGTGGTCCCCAGGTTCCAATTCCAGATGAAACATAAAAATGAGTGTTGTTCTTGATTTTATATCCCCAGCTTAGTTCATAAACAAGATTTGTAATGATGTTAGCAGGTGCAATTTGTCCATGATGTGTATGTCCTGATAATTGTAAGTTTATTGACTTATCAACAGCTTCGTTTAAATTTAATGGTTGATGATCTAATAAAATTTTCGGAATTGAATTGTCCAGATTTTGAACAAGTTGATCAAGTGATTTCCTTTTTTGCCCCGTAAAGTTCCTTTTACTTAAATCTTCTCTTCCAATCACATAAAAAGAGTTGTCAATAAGAACTACTTCATCACGAAGAAACTTAATTCCCATGTTATCCAGAAATTCAATTACAGGATCGCCCCCATTAATATATTCATGATTACCGGTGATTGAATAAATACCAAATTTAGATTTAAGATCCTTTAATTCTTCAACAAGCTTTAATTCTTTAAGTTTACTTGCCTTTTCGTCAACAAGATCCCCGCCAATTAATATTAAGTCGGGATTTAAAGAATTTATTTTTTCGACTATCATTTTCAGAAATGAATGATCATTAACAACTGAGATATGAAGATCGGAGAAAAAAACTATATGATATTGTTTTGTAGGATTTTCTGAAAGATTGATTTCCAGTTCTTTGACTTTAACATTTGAGCGGTTAAAATAACCATAAATTGCCGAAACAAGAGTTATCAACAATACAAATAAAGCTATGATAAATTTTGTTTGATTAATGTTATTAAATAAAAGAGGAGGTTTAAAGTTGATAAGTTTTATAATAAGTCGGACAATATCAATTAAAACTATAGAGAGGAAAAAATAAAATAAAAACATAAACCAGAACGAACCTATCCAGATAAAAATTTTATAGGTGATATCTGGTAAATAATTTGAAAAAACTTTTGCGAGGATATAGGAACTTGCTGCGATTACAAAGATAATTGAGTATATAATTCTAAGTTGTGGATAAATTGCTATAGATTGCCAACCACGAATAAATATATAAGCATTTATCAATGTGTAAAGCGAAAAGAATATTATGAAGAACATAATTATTTTTCACCAGATTTTAGTTACAAAGTTAGTTTTTCTTTTGTGTTGAATAAAAAATGACGACTTTAATTTTGAAAGTTTTAAGATAATTTTCATTTGAGCAGACTAAATGTTGATAACTCAAAATTAGAATAATTGAATTAATAACAATTCTCTTCTGGTAAATGGTTTCATATCTTAAAATTATGAGTGTAAATTAATAATGATATCCTTCCAGAATCATTTATTTTGTGATACATTTAAGTTGAATCTAAATATCAATAAAAGTGATAAAAAAATTTGATTAATTATGTTCCCTAATTACTGATTTTTGAATCGTTGTTTAATGGAAATTTTAATTATTAAAGCTTTATTACCACTCAAAGCAAAATTTTATCGATTAGATTACGAGCCGAATTTAGTGAAAATTGGTTCCGCTCGATTTTTTAATAAACATTGAGAATTTATATAATAAAAAATTAAATCTGATTTATTATTTTATACGGTGTGAGTGGATTTATTAAAATGGAAATGATAAAACCAAAAAAGATTATTAAATCACAAAGAAAAACTTTATCGCTTCAGATAAATGAAGATGGAGAATTGATAGTAAGGGTGCCTAAGTTTGTTTCAGACAATGTCATAAATGAATTTATTGAAAAAAATAGTGCCTGGATTATAAAAAAGATTAAAGAGATTCAATCAAAAAAATCTCAAGTGAAGGTACATTCGTTTGAAGATGGGGAAGAATATCTTTTCCTTGGTAAGAAATTAAAACTAAAAATTATTGATGGATTTTTCCCTTTAAGTAAAAAATTACCTTCTATAACAATCAATGAAGATTTTATTACCGTCAGGGAAAAGGATCCAGGTAAAATTGCGTCTTTAATTCAAAAGTTTTATAAATCAGAAGCAAGAAAAATACTTCAAGAGAGAGTTAATTTGTATCTCAATCAGCTTAATCAAATTTATGATTTTAATTTAAATTACAGGAAAATTCAATTAACCAATGGAAGGAAAAGTTTGGGTTCCTGTTCACCCAAAGGTGATTTAAATTTTTCGTGGAGAATTATTCAAGCACCTCTTGAGGTTATTGATTATATAGTAATTCATGAATTGATTCATTTGAAAATAAAAAATCATAAACGATTTTTCTGGCTTAGAGTTGGTCGTTTGCAACCTGATTATAGAAAGAGTATTGAATGGCTAAAAGAAAATTGGTTTTATCTTCGAGATTTTCTCAGGTAAAAAGCTTTTTAATGACTTCCTGTATTTTTTCATTGTGTAAAAAAATCAAAAAAGAAAATAAAGTGAAATATGACATTTCTTAACCCTTTGGTTTTAATTGGATTAATTGCTGCATCAATTCCAATTATTATACATTTACTTAATCTTCGAAAGTTGAAAGTGGTTCAATTCAGCTCCATTCAGTTTCTGAAAGAGATGCAAAAAAATAAAATGCGTAAGGTGAAGATCAAACAGATTTTACTTCTTATAATCAGGACACTTGCTATTGTTTTTCTTGTTCTTTCTTTTTCAAGACCGACAATCAAGAATATAAATCTTGCCGGTTTGGGCTCTGAAGTAAAAAATACATTAGTGATATTAATTGATGACACACCAAGTATGGCAGTTGCTGATAAAAAAGGAGAATATTTTTTACAGGCTAAGAAACTTGCCTTAAAAATTTTAGAATCAGCTGAAGAAGGCGATGAAATCTATTTTTTCAGATTCTCTGAATTGAGTTCTCAAAAAAATAACTTTGAACAATTAACTAAAAGTCTGGCGGAAAGGGAAATCAAGAATCTTGAAATCTCTGATATCTCAAAAAACTTCATCGATGTTTTTATTTCTCTTTCCAGAATTCTTGAACAATCAAAAAATTTTTCAAAAGAAGTTTATATTCTTACTGATTTTCAAAAATCAAATTTGCCAGAGAATTCCTATAAGGATTTAAAGTTTGATCGAGTTATAGATGGTAATACTCGTATATACTTTTTTAAAATTGGAGAAAAAGATGCATATAACATTTCCATTGATAGCCTTGAGATAAGCAATAGAATTTTTGAAATAAACAAACAAATTAGTATTAATGCATCAATTACAAATTATTCCGAAGAAAGAGGAACAAATATAAATAGCAGTCTTTACTTTAATGACAAGAAAGTTGCGCAGAAAGGAATTGATTTGAATTCAAAATCAACTGGGAATTTCACTTTTAATGGTCAGATTAAAGAATACGGATTTAATTCTGGTAAACTGGAATTGGAAGATGATGATTTTTTAAGAGATAATATAAGATATTTTAATTTCTTTGTTCCTGAAAAAGTGAAAGTTTTAATGGTTGCTGAAAATCCAGCCGATTTAATGTTCGTAAATATAGTTCTTTCACAAAGTTTTGATGATAATTTAGAACCGATTTTTTCCATAACTCAAACTTCTCCTCAGTTTTTTAATTCGTATAAGCCTGAAGATTTTGAGGTTCTCATAATTTCCTCTCCAGAGAAATTATTCAATTTAAAGCAACTTAAAAGTTACATTGAAAAGGGAGGTATGGCAATTTTAATTCCCGGTAGCAATTCATCTCCAATAGTATTTGGAAGAACACTTGAAGAACTTGGATTGAATAATATAGTTGGAGTTACAGGATCGAAAGAGAATCAAAATGTTTTTACAAGATTTAAGGAAATTGATTTTAATCATCCCATATTAGAAGGGATATTTGCTGAAAGAACTACAAGAAAAATTGAATCGCCTAAAATTTTTTATTCATTTAATTACAAATCTACTCTTAAAGGCAAAGACATTATCTTGCTTGAAGATAATTATGCTTTTCTTAGTGAAGAAAAAATAGGAGAAGGTTCAGTTTTAATTTTTACTTCAGCTTTTGATTTAAAATGGAGTGAGTTCCCATTAAAGCCATTTTTTGTCCCGCTAATTAATAGAGTTGCCTTTTATTCAAGCTCGTCAAACACTAACTATTCTGCAATTGCAGGAGACGAAGTTAGTATTAAGCTCAAAAAAACATTTACAGATATTCATTTAATTCATCCTGATGGTAATGAAGTGGTAGTTTCAAAAAATGAAAGTCCTGCCGGGGTAATTAATCTCGGTAACCTTGAAAAAATTGGTAATTACAAATTAATTAATAACAATCAAACTATTGGAATTATATCGGTAAATATTGATACCCGCGAGTCAAATCTAACGAAATTAGATGAATCGAAATTGAAAGATTTTGCTAACAATTCATTTCCTCGTGGAAGTATCAAAATTCTTTCAGCAGATATTGATCCTATTCAAGTTATAAAACAGGAACGGTATGGAACAGAATTATGGAAACTTTTTCTTTTTATTGTGATTATATTGTTGGTTATGGAGATGATAATTGCAAGATCTAACAAGAAAGATTTAATTACAATTGAACAAATTAACAAATAATAATAAGTGAAAGATGTTAGAATTAAAACCAACTGAACTAGAAAAAGTTGTTCTGGTCGGTGTAATTTTTCCCAAACAAGATAAAAATCTGGTTTTTGATCACCTTGAAGAATTAAAACTTCTTTGTAGAACAGCGGGAGGAGAAGTTGTAAAAATATTTATACAGGACTTAAAACAACCAAACCCAGCCTATTTAATTGGTAAGGGGAAAGCTGAAGAGATAGCTCAATTTGTTCAGGAAAATAATATAAGTGCGGTTATTTTTGATGATGAATTGACTCCAACTCAAATTCGAAATCTTGAAAACTTAACTAAATGTAAAGTACTTGATCGTGCAGCAGTTATACTGGATATTTTTGCCTCTCATGCTCGAACCCGTGAAGCAAAAACTCAGGTTGAACTTGCTCAATACGAATATTTCCTCCCAAGGTTAACAAGGCAATGGACACACCTTTCGAAACAATTTGGGGGAATAGGAACGAAAGGACCAGGAGAAACTCAGATAGAAACTGATAGAAGAATAATTAAAAGAAAAATTGCAACTTTACAGAACAAACTAAAAGAAATTGATACCCAGAGAAATACTCAACGAAAACAAAGAGATAAATTTTTCAAAGTAGTTCTGGCTGGTTATACAAATGCAGGTAAATCCACTTTGCTAAATCTTTTAACGGATGCAAATGTTCTGGTAGAAGATAAATTGTTTGCAACTCTAGATTCAACAACAAGACTTGTAAGAACAAAAAATGGATTTGAGTTTTTACTTTCTGATACAGTCGGATTTATTCGAAAACTTCCTCACAATTTGATTGCGTCATTCAGAAGTACTTTATATGAAATAATTTATTCGGATTTGATTCTTCATGTTGTTGATGCCAGTCACCCAGCAAGAGATGAACAAATTCAAGTTGTCGAAGAAACACTTAAAGAAATTCAAGCAGATAAAATCAAATCCTTAATTGTTTTTAATAAAATTGATTTGATAAAAGACAAAAATGAACTCGATTTACTTTCATTAAAGTATCCTCAATCAGTATTTATTTCAGCAGAAAGAGGAATAAATATAAATGCATTGATTAGCAGGATTGAGGAAATAATCGAGCAAGATTATTTATATCAAGAAATTTTATTATATCCAGATGAGATTGAAAAACTTTCAGTGATTCAAAAGTTTGCAGATAATATTGAAAGTGAATTTGAGAATGAAAAAATCAAAGTAAAATTTAGAGCAAAGAAAGAAGATTACTCGAGATTGATTAAAATTCTTCAAAGTGAAATTAATACGAAGAGTTTAGATTTAGAAGCAAATCATAATTTATATTAAAATTAATCATACCTCATGAATATACCAGAAGCGAAAGGATATTCAATCTGGTTAATGTTTCAAAAAGATGATGAAATTTTATTTCAATCTATTATTGATGAATTATGCAAAGAATTCAACACTCCCTTATTTAAACCTCATTTAACTTTACTTGCAGGTATTGAAGAAGAAGAAGAGAATTTGTTCAATAAATTTTCCAAAATTGTGGAAAATTTAAATTCATTTTATATCAAGGTCGTTGATGTTAAATATAGTATTGAATTTTATAAATCATTCTTTCTGGAGATTGAGAAGGATAAATTTTTAGAGGATCTCTTTCGTAAGGCAATTAATATTTTTGATTTAAAGATCAATTCTTCTGATTTCCACCCACATATAAGTTTATTGTATTCAAATGAGTCCTTTGAAATAAAAGCTTTGCTATTAGAAAGATTTGCTGGATTAGTGGACAAGAAGATCTTTGTTAATAAAATTTCACTTGTAAAAACTAAAGGCATTCCACCTAATTGGGAAGAATTAATTAACTTTCAGTTGTAGTTTAATCGTAACTTAAATTTATTGTAAATAAGTATTTGTATATCTACTCTTTAAAGTTTTAGAAATAATTTTATCCGCATAGTAAATAAATTTCCGTTAGGGCTTGGCTCTACTCAAATCGAAAAAATCTTTGTTAAAATTAAAATTATTACGCACTCAAACAGAGTTGAGTGCGTAATTATAAAAGCTATTGTGTGGAAATTAGCTCTTCAATTTCTCCAGGTGCGAGTATACCAAATAATGAAGATTTAACAGTAGGAGAGAACATTTTTATCCACCAATCAAGGTCATCACTAATCCAATAGTATTGTACAAAATCAATTTTATCAATTGGTTGAGGAGCTTGAGGGATAAATATTTCAGCTTTTATGACGACTTTTACCTTATATGCTTTATAATTACCAGCAGGAACGGATATATTTTCAAAATCTTCATTTTTACATATTACCTCAAGTGATACATTAAAGAATAAATTTGTGTCAACTTGTACTGTATAAATACGTTTTGGCAGTGTAACATATTCAGCGCCATTGCCCTTTGATAAAAGAAACCTTGGAACCCACACATAATTTTTAAGAACTTTCTGAAGTGCATGTTTGATATTAAGACGAGCATCTTCAAAAAAGAAATTAGTTGTATCCATCCATTCATAAATGTCCTTCCCATTTTCAGCTCTTAGGTAAACGGAATCAATATTGTATTGATTCTCGAAGCGGATGGAAAGAAATGCATCGTTTTTGCCACCGATATTTAAATTTTTAGCTGCACATCTTTCGTTGAAATAAAAAGGTCCTTCTCGTTTTTGATCGAGAGAGTCAAGAAGCCATCTCTGAAAATTGTAAACTTTGTTTAATTGTGGATCTAAGTTGAATTGAACTCCAGGTCCTGTGGGATTTTCATCTTTCTTTTCGCAGCTGACGAAAAGTAAAGATGTTACCAATATAAATGAAATA
Source organism: uncultured Ignavibacteria bacterium (assembly GCA_937944105.1). Lineage (GTDB taxonomy): Bacteria > Bacteroidota > Ignavibacteria > Ch128b > Ch128b > Ch128b. The sequence goes on along the minus strand of CALDZP010000003.1, from coordinate 17,027 downwards.
ATAAATAATGATTTCATTTTATATAACCTCCTTAATCTGCTTATTTTTTTCACGAACAATTTTAATGTTTTATTGGATAATTTTCAATTAGAAATTGGTAAAATTATCCTTACAGTTGTTCCCTTTTCACTTTCAGATTCAATTTCTATTTTACCGCCAAGCAGTTCAATTAATCTTTTTGAAAGGTTAAGTCCGAGACCAATACCTTCATAATCTCTGTCTAAACCCGTTGATTCTTGAGAAAAAGGTTCAAAAAGTTTGGACATAAATTTAGGAGATATGCCAATTCCGGTGTCTGAAATTTCAATAATTCCTTGAATATTTTTTGAATCTTTAGTGTTTAAATAGGTTTTAATTGTAACTCCACCTTTTTCGGTGAATTTGAATGCATTATCCAGAATATTTCTGATTACAAGAGAAAGTCGTCTTACATCAGTAGTGGTTAAAAAATCAGATTGATAATCTTTTTTAATGTAGAGATTTTTTTCTAAAGCAGTACTTCGAAAAGATTCAACAATAGATTCAAGAATAAAATTAATTTTTACCTCTTCATAATTAAATTCAGATTTAGAAGATTCTATTAATGAAATTTCAATGATATTATCCATAAGATTTAAGAGCCGCATCCCTCCTCTTTTAATGCTTTCAGCAAATTCTCTAAGATCATTGAGTTGTGTTTGTTGAAGTTCGCTTATAAGTAAATCACTAAAACCCAAGATTGAATTCAGTGGTGTTCTAATTTCATGACTTATGTTAAAAAGAAAATTACTTTTGAGTTGATTTAACTCTTCAATTTTTTCTTTCTCTTCTTTAAGAAGTCGGTACATCAATTTTTGTTCGGTAATATCCTTATACATTCCGAAGATACCCACTCTCTCGCCTTTATAAAGAATTGGATATCCGATTACAAGAACATCGATTAAAGTACCATCCTTTCGCATACGCTGGGTTTCAGTGATGACAATTTCGTCATTAAGAACTTTATTTGATAAATTTAATCCTTCTGATTTCTTATCAGGTGGAACAATTAGCTGGTTCAATGAAAGTCCTTTAACTTCATCTCTATTGAAGTAAAATAAATTTTCAAAAGCATGATTAACATCGATTATATTATCATTTTTGTCCAGAATCACTATACCAATTGGAGAATTTTCAAATAGTTGACGGAAAAATTCTCTTTGTATTTCGAGAGCCTCTTCAGCTTTGATTTTTTCTGTGATATCTACGATATAACCTTCAAGGATAGTTTCTGAATTATCCACCAAAGCAACTCCTTGTTCCCATACCCACTTTATTGTTCCATCTTTAGTTTTGATTCGATAAGTTACTTGGAAAGATTTATCCGATCTAATAGATTCTTTAATTTGAATTTTAATATTTTCTTTATCTTCATCTAATATCAAATTTCCGTAAAAAATTTTGCCAGATAAGAATTCATCTGCTGAGTAACCAGTCAAGTCCAGGCATCTTGCACTGATATTAAGAATAGTAAAGTTCTCATCATTTTTACATCGGTAGATTACACCTGGTAAATTTTCGATTAGAGTCTTATAGCTTCTTTGCTGGTCGATGAATTGATCTAATACGAATATATTTTCTGTAATGTCAATTCCAAATGAAAGTACTCCGATTATTTTATCATCTTGTTTTAATATGGAATTTCGCCAGCTTATTATTCGTTCTTTACCATTCTTTGTTAAGATTGGATTTTCAAAATGTTCTAATAAGGTATTAGTATTTTTAAAGTCCTCAAATAATTTCCACACATGTAGATATTTATCTTTTGGTACTAATGTGTCGAACCAGTTTTTACCAATAATCTCTTCTTGAGTGTAGCCAGTAAATGTTTCAATTGCTTTATTAACAAGCACAACATTGCCATTCAGATCAAGCTGAACAACAATAACGTTATTAGTTTCAAGAATTTCTTTTAAAAGTGCTTGGTTCTGTTTGAGTTGATTCTCTAACTCGAGAATTCTTTTTTTGAGTAACTCTATTTCAGTGTTTTTTGAATCAATCATGATTTTATTTATCTATGAGTTTATTTGTTGGAACTATTTGGAGTTGGATTCATAAATTTCCAGAAATCTGCACCATCAGGGAAACGTCCGTATGAGGTATCGGTTTTTTGTGGCCCATATTTTAAAGAATCAATTACTTTTCCATCTCTTGAAAATATTCCTAATTGTTCTCCTGCAGCTGATAATTTAAAGTTTGCGTGCATAGTTCCTTGTAGTGTATCATTATCACACCAGATTAAAATCCATCTTTTAGGTTGTAATGATGAGTCAGGAATTTTCCATTTAAATTTTTTAGTAAAGTCATCGGTTAAATAAAAGTAGCCTAAATTGATAGTTGTATCTTCACCATTATAAAGCTCAACCCAATCATCATATTGACCTTTTTCATCGGCAATAGTTGTTTTATTAGAAGCCATAAATTCGTTGATAAACAACTTTAATTTTTGTGGTGGATTATCTTTAGGTGGCTCAGTAGGTTTATCACAAGATGAAATTATCATTAAAGAAATAATAAGAAGAGTTAGAAACAATGATAAATTTTTAGATTTCATAAGTAACTCCAATTAAAATCTCGCTTTGAAAGTTCGAATTTTTTTCAGTACTCAAATAATTCAAATATATGCGAATAAATTTTTTCGGATTCCAGTCTAACTTTGATTCGATGAAATTTGTACCTGACTTTTTAATGTCTTTATAGTATTGACTGAATCTTATTCCAAGTGTAAGGTCAGAAATTTCATATTCTATCAAAGAATAAAATCCTGCTAAAGATGTAGAAGAATTTTTCTTCCCAATTAAAAACTCAGATGCAAAAGTCAGGTTTTTAGTAGCTTTTATGACAAAGTCGAATCCATTTGCTGTAATATATTCACCTGAAAGTGAATCGAATTTTTGTGAAGAGTTAATTCCTACGCTGAAAATTTTACCAGAAGAAAGTTCAAGTCTCTGTGCGAACGATTTTGAATTGTTATTATCTCCTTTAAGCGACCTTGTATTTCCGTTAAAGACACCTGCTAATATTTTCAAATCAATTAAATTAGAATTTGCAGAATATGCTACCTGAATTCCAATATCTCTTCCACAATAGTCAAGATCATCTAATTCTCTAACAATTTTAGTTCTTTCTAAAAATGGTAAATCTTTAACTGAAGTAAGTCTTTCAAGTGAAAATGGTTTTTTAAATTTCCCAATTTTTAAATCAAAATTTTTTGATAGATTAAATTTAATCGATGCATCTTTAACTAATAATGGATCCAGCGGATCTAATTCAAGTTCCGCTTTTGAAGAATTTAAAACTTTACTTTCAATTCCCAACCGAACTCGATTTAAATAAAATTCATTGTTTGGGTGAGTTGAGCTTGATAGATTGAATCTGTAAACTGGTTGTAATAATCCGAAAGTTTTAAAAGATTTCTCGTTTTGAGCATAAATATTTGTAAATGCAATAACAATGATGAAGGAAATTAGAGCAGTTTTATTCATCAATCACCTATAGATTTAACAGAAAAATAATCACTTACCTTATCAGCTTTTTTTTCTGTCCACATGATATCAATGACTTCGAATTTGAGTTCTTTGAGCTTTTGTGTGATATCGTCTTTAATGTTGAGATCATCTAAAACAATATCATAAGTCAGAATAGTTTGTTCGGGGGCTGATTTTTTTTCCTTTGATGAAACGAGTTTAAAATTCAAGTTTGCTTTTGAAAAAATTTCGTCGATATCTTCAATTAGAACTGGAGTAGCAACAGTTGGAACAGATAATTTTAAAAGAAAATTGTGTTTAATATCGAAAATCCAATTTAAAAAGAAAGAAGGGAGAATATTAAAGATATTAAAACCAACACGAACAAAGAATGTTGCAATGATGGCTAACAAGTACAAACCAACACCACAAGCCATACCAATACCAAGTGCAATCACAAGTGAACTTGCTTCTCTTGGATTGCTTAAACTATAACGATATCTCACGATTGTCGCTGCACCCATCAAACCAAAGGCTCTTGCAATTTCAGAACCAATTATCATCATCATAAGTGCTGCAGCAAAAGCTAAAATGATATGAGCTTCCATAACAGCTAATCCATATTGATCAATTTTTCTTCTATAAGAAACAACTGCACCAAGAAAACCAGCCAATAAAAAAGACAAAATTGTAAGCCATATATTATGAGTTCCAACAATTTTGGGGAGAATTGTTTCTTGCTTGATTAATTCCCAGAAATCGTTTTGGGCAAAAGCAACAGTTGAAAATATTATTATGAGTAATGAAATAAGTTTTAACCGATTTATAATTTTTTTGTTTTTCATTTCGTAATCGTAATTTTTTTTATAAATTTATTATACTTTTTGGTAAAAACGAAACGAATTTGAATAATAATTTTCACAGGCTAATTTTTAATTACACTTTAATAAAAAAATTCTAAATTTGTTTGTTGTCACTTGAAAAATGGAAACTTTATGAATGAAAAATTAAATCAATTAGAAAATTTGATAAAAACTTATGAAAGTGTAGTTGTTGGCTTTTCGGCTGGAGTTGATTCTACACTTGTATCTTTTATTGCAAATAAAGTCCTTGGTCATAATGCTTTAATAGTAACTGCTGTAACTGAAACAATCCTGGAAGAAGATATAGTACTGGCTCGTCAAATTGCAGCAAAGTATAATTTCAATTTCAGAGAAATTAAATATAATGAGCTTGAAATAGAAAACTATGCGAATAATCCTGTAAATCGATGTTATTTCTGTAAATCGGAATTGTATGATAGACTATTAAATATTGCAGCAAAAGAAAATATCAAATACATTTTGGATGGAGCAAATCAGGACGATCTTGCAGATTATCGTCCAGGAAGATTGGCTGCAAAAGAGAAAAAAATCAAATCACCTCTAATTGAATGTGGTTTTACGAAAAAGGATGTTCGAGAAGCCGCTTTGATTTTAGGATTACCTAACTACGATAAACCAGCAGCGCCATGCCTTTCGTCGAGAATTCCTTATGGAACTCAAATCGATAAGCATTCTCTTGAAATGATTGCAAATGGGGAAAGATATTTAAGAAATTTTGGTTTCATCAATGTTCGAGTTCGTCACTTTGGTAATAAGGCAAAAATTGAAGTTGACAAAGAATTAATTCACATTCTTTATAATCATTTTGAAAATATAAAATCATTCTTTAATAAAATTGGCTACAAAGATATTGAAATTGATCCCGAAGGCTATTCGTCTGGTAAATTAAATAAAAATATTGTTCACACAATTGAAATTCTAAAATGAAGAAGAGATTAAAAGAGATTCTTGAAGACTTTAAAAAATCGCGAATTACACTTGATGAGGTTTTAGTTTATCTTAAGGGAGAGGAAAAGATAATTGATCTTAATTTTGCATCTTTAGATGTTAATCGACAAAATCGAACGGGAATACCTGAAATAATATTTTGTGAAAAAAAGACAATTAAAAATATACTGCAAATAATAAGTAAACTTTATAATGAAAATGGATTGGTTATTGGAACTCGTTGTTCTGAAGATAAATTAAAGCAAATAAAAAAGAGCTATCCATCCGGGAAATTCTCTTTTGAAGGAAAAGCATTTTATATTGGCAAGTCGAAAGAAAAAATTGGTGGTAAAGTGGGATTAATAACTGCAGGTACAACTGATATTCCTGTTTTAGAAGAGGCGAGCATAATACTTGATGCATTAAATGTTAAGCATGAAAAATTTTATGATATTGGTGTTGCAGGTATTCACCGAATATTTTCAAAATTTGATAAAATTAATGATTGTGATGTTTTAATAGTGGCTGCTGGAATGGAAGGTGCGTTACCTTCTGTTATTGGTGGTATTTTTTCACAACCAGTTATTGCAATTCCTGTTGATGTAGGTTATGGTACTGCTCTTGGAGGTTTTACTGCACTTTTTGCTATGTTGACAAGTTGTTCTCCCGGAATTACTGTTGTTAACATAAATAATGGCCTTGGGGCGGCAGCCGCTGCTATAAAAATTTTAAGACTAATCGAAAATATAGCGAAAAGAGATTAGTCAAATAATGAAAGTTGCTTTTGTTTCTTCCGAACTTGAACCATTTGCAAAGGTTGGTGGTTTAGCCGATGTTGCTCGTGGATTAACCCTTGCATTAAGTAAGATCGGTGTAGAGGTAAAAATATTTGTACCTCGTTATTCAACAATTGACCCGTGGCGTGATGAACTTCATTATTGCTTCGATATAAATGAAATAAAACTCCAGATTTCGGATAAAGAATTTTCTGTTCATACTTATAAAAAAGAAATTGACATTGATGAGAAAACACATATAATTGTTTATTTCGTTGATTCACCTTTCCATTTTCTTAGAAACTCAATTTATACTAATGATAGTGATGAAGGTGAAAGATTTCTGTTATTTTCTAAAGCAGTTATTGAAATTTGTCAAAGATTAAATTGGGCACCGGATGTTTTTCATATTAACGATTGGCCTACTGGTCTTCTACCTGTCATTCTATTACAACATTACAACTGGGATTTGCTATTCAAAAATTCAAAATTTTTATTTACCATTCACAATATAGAATATCAAGGTAACTTTTCTCCTGAAATAATTTTTAATAATTACCTTGATGGGAAATATTTTTATCCCGGAGGTCCACTTGAATTTCACGGTAAAGTTTCTTTCTTAAAAGCTGGAATTCTGTTTTCTGATATTATCACTACTGTGAGTGAAAATTATGCGCGAGAAATTTTAACACCTGAATTTGGTGGAGGAATGGAGTTAATCCTGAAAACGAGGAAGGATTCAGTTTTTGGTATTCTTAATGGAGTTGATTATTCTGAATGGAATCCAAAAACAGATAAGTACATTCCATTTCGATATTCTGAAAAATCGCTTCATAGAAAAACAAAAAATAAAATTGAACTATTAAAATATTTTCGTTTACCTGAAGATAAACAGATACCTTTGATTGGAATTGTATCGAGACTCGTTTCTCAAAAAGGTTTTGACCTTTTTATAAATGGTATTAATGAATTAATTCAATTGAACTGTCGATTTGTTGTTCTTGGTTCGGGCGAAAAAAAATATGAAGACTTTTTTAGAAGTCTGAGTTATTCTTTTCCGGAAAAGTTTGGTGTAAGAATTAGCTTTGACAATCATCTTGCTCACTTAATTGAAGCAGGTGCGGATATGTTTTTAATGCCTTCAAAATATGAGCCATGTGGGTTGAACCAAATTTACAGTCTTAAATATGGCACTGTACCAATTGTAAGAAAAACCGGGGGACTTGCTGATACAGTAAAAGACTGGGATTTCTACAAAAATCTTGGTCAGGAATCTGGAAATGGATTTGTATTTGAAGAGTATTCTTCAAGGGCTATGATCGACGCAATTCGAAGGGCTATAGATAAATTCTCTGATAAAAAAATATGGAAGCAAATTCAACTTAATGGCATGAAGGAAAATTTCTCGTGGGATATTTCTGCGAAAAAGTATTTCGATTTGTACAAAATTTTGTCTCATAAGCAGCATTAAATAATATCGAACATTTATCATCACCATTTAATTAAATCATCTACTGAGATTCAGAAAAATTTTGAAATTCTATTTTTTAATTTTATAACGCATAAAAGAATCAATTTTTGATTACTTACAGGCAATTTTCGATATTTGTAAAACTTATGGTAGAAAATTGAGATTTATTAAATACATTCTTTATATTTTACCCACGCTAATATTCATTTTCTACATTACTATCAGAGATGTCAAAGGCTCTTTAGGAACAATTAAAAATCCTGTAAAATTATATTTCACGCCCTCAGTTGATGCCGAAAAAATTACATTAAGTGCAAAACCATTAATTCAATTTCTTGAAAAAGAAACTGGATATTATTTCGAGACAGCAGTCCCCACATCCTACATTGCTGTTGTAGAAGCATTTGGAACAGACAGAGCTGATATTGCAATAATAAATTCATTCAGTTACTTACTTGCCCATGAAAAATATGGAGCAAATGCAGTTTTAAGAGTTATTCGAACCGGAAATCAAGCTTACTATCGAGGACAAATTATAGTTAGAACTGATTCTAAAATTGAAAAGCTTGAAGATTTAAATGGCAGGTCAATTGCTTATGTTGATGCATCATCTGCATCTGGCTATATTCTGCCAAATTATCTTTTGAAGAAAAAGGGTATTAAACCCTCACGAGAAACATTTGCAATGAAACATGATAATGTTGTGATAATGGTGTACCAACGACAGGTTGATGCTGGGGCAACATTTTATTCACCGCCTCATCCTTTGACTGGTGAACCGCTCGATGCCAGATCAAGAGTTAAAAAACAGTATCCAGATGTTTTTGAAAAAATCAAAATTTTGGCTTTAACCGATTCACTTCCAAATGATCCTGTAGTTTTTAGAAAAGGAATGTCTCCGTTTATGGTTGAGAAAATAAAGAACGCCCTACTTAAGTTTGCAAATTCGGAGGAAGGTAAAAAAATTATGCCCGATATATATAGCATGGAAGGTTTAATGGAAACATCTGACAAAGATTATGATTTACTTAGAAAATTGATTCGAGAAGCAGGATTAAAATTAGAAGAAATGGTGAAATAATGAGCTCAAATGTAATTGTTGAAGTTAGAAATCTACATAAAGTTTATCCAAGTGGTACACATGCTCTGAAAGGAGTTTCACTTAATGTTTATGAAGGTGAATTTTTAGTAGTCATTGGCTTGAGTGGTTCAGGTAAAACTACTCTTTTAAAGTGCATAAATAGATTAGAAGAACCTACAGCCGGAACGGTTAAATTTTTAGGTAAAGATATTACACATATAAAAGGTAAAGAATTAAGAGAAGTTAGAACTCATATTGGGATGGTTTTTCAGCAATTCAATTTGATTAAGAGAATGAATGTTTTAAGTAATGTTCTTGCTGGGAAATTAGGTTACATGAAAACACTCCCCTCAATTATGGGAAATTTTCCTCCCCAATGTATTCAAGAAGCTATGAAAAATCTTGATATAGTTGGAATTAAAGAATATGCTTATGAGAGGGCAGATAAATTAAGCGGAGGTCAACAGCAGAGAGTTGCAATTGCAAGAAGTCTTATGCAATCTCCAAAGTTACTTTTAGCTGATGAACCTGTGGCGAGTCTTGATCCTGCTACTTCAAATTCTATTATGCAATATTTTGAAAAAGTAAATAAAGAACTGGGTGTGACTGTAGTTTGTAATTTACACTTTTTAAGTCTTGTCAGAAGATATGCTACAAGAGTAATTGCACTTAAATCGGGAGAGATCGTATTCGAAGGATTGCCGCACGAAATTGATGAAGCCTGGTTCAAAAAAATTTACGGCGAAGAAGCAGAAGAAGTGGAGATTAGATAATGCTTGATCCAGAATTAGAAATTCATCCAAAAGAAAAAATATTAAGAAAAAGAAAAAATCAGGAAAAAATAAATTTAATCAAAGCAATTCTCCTTGATATATTTTTCGTGTTTTACGCTATTCTGGTTTTGCAGAGAGCAATTTACTATAAAGTAATTCTTGATTTAAGGGAATTACCTTTTTCGTGGGCTGAAGTAATATTAATTTTAATAATCTCTGCAGCGATTGGAATTATCTGGGGTTACAGTCGTACTTCTCTTGGTACTCGAATTATGGGACTTGGAAAAGAAACTAAATCTGCTCGTTTGATTTCTGAAATTTTTGCATGGACATTATTTAATTTGACTTTTATTGCTGGCTGGCTCGTTACAAAAATTTCTTTAATTGATCTATTCAGTAAAGAGGGAATTGAAGGAGCTAATAGAATTTTTCATGCTTTATTTACTCCGGAATTTGGAATTTTTGATGATGCACTTTTTGCTATAATTGAAACAATATATCTTGCTCTAATTGCAACTCTTCTCTCAATCCCGCCTACATTGATTTTAAGTTTTTTAACCGCTCGTAATTTGATGAAAGATCATTGGTACACTTTCATGATTTATTATGCATTAAGAATTATTTTAAACTTTGTAAGATCGATTGAACCATTAATCTGGGCTATAATTTTCTCTGTTTGGGTTGGAATAGGTCCATATGCTGGAATGATTGCATTACTTGTTCATACGATTGCTGCTAATGCTAAGTTATATTCAGAGGCAATTGAAAGTATCGAAGAAGGTCCAGTTGATGCAATTGAAGCAACAGGAGCTAATAAATTGCAGGTGATCTGGTATGCAGTTGTTCCACAAATTGTTCTTCCATTTCTGTCATTTACAATTTATCGATGGGATATAAATGTTCGTATGGCAACTGTAATTGGACTTGTTGGTGGTGGTGGTATAGGTACAATGTTGATGCAATATCAGGGTTTAGCTCAGTGGCATGAAGTAGGTTTAATAGTTATAATGATTGCATTTGTCGTGTGGATTATGGATTACATAAGTGCAAAAATTCGCGAATCGATTTATTGATTTTAATCCTTAAAATTAAAACTCAATGTTAAGTTCATAATTCAATTTTTAGCAAAACTATAAATTATCATATTTTGCTCTTGAAATTCTTCAACAAATTTCCTTCCATTCATTTGTAAATAATAGCAAGTACTTTACCTCTATTTTTTGTTGTGATAGTTCGAAATAAATTATCTTCAGAGATGCAGGAAAATTATTGAAATATGAAATCACCAAAGAAAAAAATGTTCTGCATATTCTATCTTATTAGGAGAAAAAGAGAATCTTCATTTTGTGAAATTTGATAAATTCATAAATGGACAAAAAAAGTAAAAACACTTAAAATTAAGACAAATTTTAATTTTCCCCTTAACTGATGAGTTTTAATAGTTAATTATTTAATTTCACAAAAAATAAAAAAAATTATGGGGCTAATTTATGCTGATAGATAATCGTTATCCTCGATATAATCGCAAAGCCAACTTGAGTGATTTTCTTAACGACTATATAACAAGTGGAGAACTTAATATAGTCTCTGCTTTTTTCTCTCCAGGTGCTTTAGCCTATCTTTATAAAAATTTTAATAACAATGTTGAAAACTTTAATATGATTCTTGGTAATTTGATCAATGAAGGGGAAAAACAGGAAAAATTAATTAATCTCTTGGAAGAAAATTTGGATGTCGAGTCGGCTTTTAATTTGAAAGAAATTACTTTAAATGCAGTTGAATTCTTAAAACAAAGTAAAGTAAATGTTAAAACCGTTAAACCAAATTTTTGTCATGCAAAGGTTTATCTGTTCAAAGATAAAAAAGATGATCCAAGAAATTGTTTTTATGTTGCAGGAAGTTCTAACTTAACTGAAGCGGGTCTGGGTTTAAGAAAGTCAAGTAATATTGAATTAAATATTGCTGATTTTGGCGGTAATGCCGATTACCGTGAAATATTAGAGTGGTTTAAAAATTTGTGGAAGAGTGAAGAAGCTAAAGAGAATATAATAATAGACGGGGAGAATAAATCCTTTAAAGAATATTTAATTGAACTTCTGTCAAATTACTTTAAGGAATACAATCCAGAAACTATTTATTATAAAATCCTTTTTGAGCTATTCAAAGAAGATTTATTGGAATATGATCCACAATCTGAAACATCAAGGCAAATAGAGTTCCTTCAAGACACATATATTTATAAATGTTTATATCCTTTTCAACAAAAAGGAGTTCTAAGTCTTATAAAAAAAATACAACAATACAATGGTGCAATACTGGCTGATGCTGTTGGTCTGGGTAAAACATACCAGGCTTTAGCAGTTATGAAATACTTTGAATTAAAAGGATACAAAGTATTATTGTTCTGTCCTAAAAAACTTGAAATGAACTGGAGACAGTACCTCGAAGGATTTAAATCTAAATTTGAAGTTGATAAATTGAAATTTACAATCAGATATCATACAGATCTACAAAACAATCGGTTAGAAACTTATGAAGATCGATTTACTATTAAAGACTATTTCCAGGGAAACCCTAAATTGTTTATTGTAATTGATGAGAGCCACAATTTCAGAAACGATAAGGGAATAAGATATAAAACATTAGTGGATTTGATATTAAAAACAGAAAAAAATAAAGATGTTAAAGTTTTACTATTGACTGCCACACCAATTAACACAAAATTAATCGATGTAAGAAATCAATTTAAATTAATTGTTAGAGGTGAAGATAAAGGATTTAGTGGTAACAACTTTGATATACCATCGCTTCAACAATTGTTTTCAAAGGCTCAGCTAAAATTTAATGAATGGTCAATTAAACAGGATAAAAAACTATCAGATTTTATAAAAGATCTTCCAGATGAATTATTTAAGTTAACTGATGCTTTAATTGTTGCAAGAACTAGAGAGTTGGTAAAAAAATTCGATGCCCGGGACAACTTGATATTCCCAGAAAAAGAAAAACCAATAAACATATATTTAAGTCCCAAGAATGTTGGTTCAATTAAAAGTCTGGACGAATTGTTGCAAAAAATTGAAATTAATTTTACCGCCTATAAACCTGCATATTATATGGAGGAGAAAGAAATTAAAAGTGTTCTGGAAGACGAAGCAAGCAGGCAAAGCTATCTTGCAAAAATGATGTATATTTTGTTAGTTAAAAGGCTTGAATCATCGTGGTACTCATTCTTCATCACCGTAAAAAATATATACAATTACTACAATGATGTTTTAGAGAAAGTTATCAATTATAAAAAGAATCAGCTGGATTATGATTTACAATTAGAATTGTCAGAAGAATTAGAATCGGAACTGGAAGAAATGAATTTACAGGACGATTCAATTCAATTAGAATTTGATTACACAATCGGGAAAAAGAATCCTATTAAAATTTCTGATATCGTTCGATTAGAAGAATTTGAGAAAGACCTTGTAGATGATATTGAAAAACTTAAACAATTGGTTTCGGAGCTGGAAGCTTTTAATGAAGAAATAATGAATGAGAAAAACAATAGCGAGAAGCTCAAAAGCAAAGACAACAAGTTAGAAAAACTGATGGAATTAATTATTTCTAAGCAAAACTCACCAAAAAATCATAATAATAAAAAGGTAGTTATATTTTCTGTATATAAAGACACAGTTAAGTATTTATTTGATCAACTTGTCTCGCGTGGATTTAAAAAAGTAGCATTTGTTTCAGGTGATGAGTGTAAAACCGATGATGGATACAGTAGCAAAAATTTTCTCCCTATTCTTGAACGCTTTGCTCCTTTTACAAAACTTTTTAATGAGAAAGATTGGACTAATTTATACAAAGAACATAATATTCTTCCGATTAAAGATTATAACGAGTGGCTCGATTTCATAAAAAAAGCTTCACCAGAAACTTATAGAATTGTGGAGAACCAGATTGATATTCTAATTGCCACTGATGCATTAAGCGAAGGACAAAATTTACAAGATTGTGATTATTTGATTAATTACGATATTCACTGGAATCCAGTCAGGTTAGTTCAAAGATTAGGTAGAATTGATAGATTAGGTTCACCTAATAAAATAATAACTGGTGTTAATTTCTGGCCTGCCGATAGTTACGAAGATTTCTTAAGATTACAGGATAGAATTGAAAGAAGAATTGTTCTTATGACTTTGACTGGTTCTGAACCTATAGATATTCATTCGAATATTCCCGCAATTGAAGATAATCCATTAATTTCAAAACAAGAGAAAAAAATGATGGAACAATTACAATTAACCTGGGAAGATATTGAAAGCAATGATGAAGTATTAGGATTTGATAAACTATCAATGGAATCATTCCGTCAAGAATTATTTGAATTGTTCCAGAAAAATAGAAAAGAACTTGAATCAATTCCTAATGGAGTCTATACCGGTTTCAAAAAGGATGAACAACTATTTAATAAGCCTGTGGTAGATGGCATAATTGCATTACTGGGTTACCCACGAAACCTGGAAAATTCTCCTCAACATAAATACGATAAATTGTTCCTTCTTTATTCAGATTATGATGGGAAAAATATCCTCAATAATAATTTTGATATTCTTTCTTTTTTAAGATTACATAAAAGTTCTAAAAGATTTGTACCGCAAGAAATTGATAATTCAAATCAGGTTGAGCTTAATAAATTATCCAATGCACTTAAATTGTGGCTAAAAAATAAAACAGATGAAATGCAAATTAAATTAATTGAAGATTTGATGGATAAAGGCATTAAAAAAACTATTAAAACATCTCATAAATCTATCAATGAATTATATAAACCAGAAAATCTGGACTTAATAACATGGATTGTTGTCTCCTGATTAATAAGAGTTTTCAATTAAAAATTTTTACCAGATTTTTAATACTTCAAAAGTAAAAGTGAGTAGAATATGAATTTAAATGTTTTCAATAATTCAAATCTTTTTGATGCATCAATCCATTTCTTAAAAGAACTGGGATTGGATATAAAAACTCAAGTCAATGAACCAATCCCCCCGAAAAAATTTTTAAACGAATATTACAGGGATAATGAAACTTTTAATAATATTATAGAAAATTATTTAGTTGGTTATATCGATGAAACTATTTTCAAGAATCAAACGCACCAAAATAAATCAAATGAAAATATTCTTAATTCTGAAAATGATGGTTATGAGGGTTTTATAATTTTTGCATTAAAACTTAAAGAATATCCAACTCGAAAAGAAATTTCCGAAATTACCAGGGCATTTAATAATAGGAGTAAAGCCTTACCCAGCGTATTAATTTTTAATTACAAAAATGAAAATGATTCATTTATTTCACTGTCAATTAGTGAACGATTTAAATATCTGCAAAATTGGAGACCGGGCGATAAAGTCGGTAAAACTATTATATTACGCGATATTAACACAAAGTATCCTCATGCTGGTCATATTCGAATTCTAAAAGACCTTTTACTTACTCCTGATATAAAAAATTTCAATCAACTTCATCAACACTGGTTAAATGTTTTTGATGTTAACATACTCAACAAAAAATTCTATCAAGAGCTTTCCAACTGGTATTTCTGGGCATTAAAAAATGTAAAATTTCCTGAAGATGCAGAAGCAGAAAACGGTGGTAGAAACATTGCGCTTATCCGTTTAATCACAAGGATCATTTTTATTTGGTTTATGAAGCAAAAGGGAATTATAAAGCAAGAGCTTTTTGATGAGGAAAAACTTAAAGATATTTTAATAGATCTTTCACCTGAAGAATCAACCTTTTATAAAGCAATTCTACAAAACCTTTTCTTTGCAACCCTGAACACACCAATCGAACAAAGAAAATTTCGTAGAGAGGAAAGACATAAAAATTATCTAAACAAAGACTACATGAACCATTCATACTTTAGATATCATGCTCTATTTAAAGATCCAGATGAAATGATAAAGTTATTTAACGATATCCCTTTTCTAAATGGTGGTTTGTTTGAATGTCTTGACAAGCGAAAAGATGATGAGTCAAATGATACAGGAGAAGAAATACGAATAGATGGTTTTTCTGACAATCCTAAGAAACAACCTTATGTGCCAAATTATTTATTCTTTTCAGATGAAAATGAAGTTGACCTTAATGAAGATTACGGAACAAAAAGTAAAAAATACAAAACGAGAGGATTAATTAATATTCTTAATTCATATTACTTTACAGTTGATGAAAACACACCATTAGATGAAGAAATTGCCCTTGATCCTGAGCTTTTAGGAAAAGTCTTTGAAAACCTCCTTGCCAGTTATAACCCTGAAACAGCTACAACAGCAAGAAAGGCAACAGGAAGCTACTACACACCTCGTGAGATAGTCGATTACATGGTAAGGGAATCCCTGCTAGAATATTTCAAACAACATCTAAACATAACAGAACAAAGGTTGAGAAAATTATTTAGTTATGATGATGATCCTCATGATTTTTCCGAAGAAGAAACTAAGGCTATTATTCAAGCTATTTACAATCTTAAGCTTCTTGACCCTGCTGTTGGCTCGGGTGCTTTTCCAATGGGCGCACTACATACCCTTGTGCATATACTCCAAAAACTTGACCCCAATAATGAAAAATGGAAGAAAGAGCAAATTAATGCAGCAAACTTAATTCCAGATCCAAAAATTAGACAAGAAACAATTGAAAGAATAGAAGAAAGCTTTTCATTAAATAAACTAAATTATGGAAGAAAACTTTACCTTATACAGAATTGTATTTATGGTGTAGACATCCAGCCCATTGCAATACAAATTGCAAAACTTAGATTTTTCATTTCACTACTTGTGGATGAAAAAGTAGATAAAACAAAATCCAATTATGGAATAGAACCTCTACCAAATCTTGAAACAAAATTTGTAGCTGCAAATACACTCATTGGATTACATGTATCAGAACAATTAAGTCTATCAACACCAGAAATCTTGAAATTGGAAGATGATTTGAGAAAGCTAAGAGACCAGTATTTTATTACATCAAGCACAAAAGAAAAAGAAAAAATTAAAAATAAAGACTCTAAATTAAGGAAAGCATTAGCTGAAGAACTGAAGAAACTTGGATTTAAATTAGAAACAACAGAAAAGATTGCCCATTGGGATCCTTATGACACCAACAAATCAGCGGACTGGTTCGATCCCGAGTGGATGTTCGGAGTAAAGGTTTACACTGAGCAAGGTCGAAGTGGTGGATTTGATATAGTGATTGGCAACCCGCCGTATATCCAGCTTCAAAAAGAAAGCGGTAAACTGGCTAAACTTTATGAAAATCAGAATTACAAAACATTTGTTCGGACTGGTGATATCTACACATTGTTTTATGAAAAAGGAATACAAATTTTAAAAGCAGGAGGATTACTTTGTTATATAACATCCAATAAATGGATGCGTGCAGGATACGGTCAAAAACTCCGCAAATTCTTTAGTGAATATAATCCAATTATACTTATTGATTTAGGTCCTAATGTATTCGAAAATGCTACTGTGGATACTAACATACTTTTAATACAAAAATCAGAAAATAAAAAAAATTTAAGAGCAGTAACACTGCAAAAAAGCGAGAAGATGGATATTGATAAACAATTAAGAGA
>CALDZP010000002.1 GCA_937944105.1 uncultured Ignavibacteria bacterium | reverse complement strand
TAATCAAACTTTGCAGTAAAATGTCTCAAGATAGGAGCTTCTTCGATAATTTTCATTCCTCTGAGTTTATCCTTTTTCTTAAAGACTTCCTCAATCACCTCAATCACATAATCAATATGACTTTGAGTATAAACTCTTCTTGGAATTGCAAGTCGCACAAGCTCAAGTTTTGCAGGGATTAATTTACCATTTGAATCATATTTACCAAACATAACACTTCCAATTTCTACTGCACGAATTCCACCTTCAAGATAAAGTTCACAAACAATAGATTGACCAGGATAATTTTCAGGAGGAATATGTGGAGCAAATCTTTTTGCATCGATATAAATCGCATGACCACCAGGAGGTTCAATAATTGGAATTCCAGCTTCAATTAATTTTTCACCAAGATATTCAACGGATCTTATTCGATACCGTAAATAATCTTCTTCAAGAACTTCTTCCAGACCCTGTGCAATTGCTTCTAAATCACGACCTGCCAGCCCACCATAAGTTGGAAATCCTTCTGTAACAATTAAAACATTTCTACATTTCATTGCCAGTTCATCATCATTCATTGCCAGAAAACCACCAATATTAACAAGTCCATCTTTTTTTGCACTCATTGTACAACCATCAGCATAAGCAAACATTTCCTGAGCAATTTCTAAGGCAGATTTATTTTCATACCCTTTCTCTCTTTTTTTGATAAAGTAAGCATTTTCCGCAAATCGACATGCATCCAGAAAAAGCTTAAGTCCATATTTATCACAGATTTTTCTTGTCTCTCTTATATTTTCCATTGATACTGGTTGCCCACCACCTGAATTGTTCGTAACAGTCAACATTACAATTGGTATATTTTCAGGTCCAACTTTATTTATAAATTTTTCCAGAGCATCTATATCTATGTTACCTTTGAAATCTGCTCGGAGATCAGTTTTCAATCCAATTTCATTAAGAAGATCCACAGCCTCAGCACCGACAAATTCAATATTTGCTCTTGTTGTATCAAAATGTGTGTTGCTCGGAAAATATTTTCCTGGTCCACCAAGAATAGAAAAAAGAATTTTTTCAGCTGCTCTTCCTTGATGAGTTGGAATGATATGTTTGAATCCTGTGATTTTTTTTACAACTCTTTCAAACCTGAAAAAACTCTGAGAACCAGCATAAGCTTCGTCACCTCTCATTATTCCTGCCCATTGCTCGGAACTCATCGCAGATGTTCCACTATCTGTAAGTAAATCTATTATAACATCTCGTGAATGAATCATAAAAGGATTATAAAACGCATCCTTAAGAATTTTTTCTCTTTGTTCTCGCGTTGTAAAGCGGATAGATTCAACTGATTTTATTTTGAATGGCTCAATGATTGTTTTCATAACTCAAAGTTATTTTATAACAAGCGAAGTTGCAAACAAATACTTATATGCTTTTTTGTGTTTTGTTAAAAAAATAAACAAACTCATTAATTATGAAACTATCTAACCAATTAGCTTTTTTAGGAATAAAATTCTAAAGAGTGTAAGCTATATGAATTATTCATATTTAATCATAATGAGTTAAGAGTAAAAAATAAATTTTTGTCAATAACTGAGATGCTATTTTTCATCTTTAAAGCATTGTATTAATTCTTCAAAGATTGATCAACATCTTTTGAAAAATTCTTTTCAAAATATCAATGAAAGAATAAAAATTTTTTAAAAAGAATTTTTTTTGAAATAGATTAATTTCTGATTACTTTAATTAATCTAGATATTTTGATTATCAACTTGCTATAAGTAACCTGTGAATAAAATTCATTTCAATATTATCTTTAACACTTTTCTTATTTTTGTATTAAATTTAATTTTTAGATATGAGTGAGAAAAAAATCAACCTTAAGGGTAAGACATTAAAGGAGCTTGAAGAATTTTTTGAATCTATTAATGAATCAAAATATCGAGCAGCTCAAGTTTTTCAATGGCTTTACCAGAAGCGTATTGATTCATTCGATGAAATGAGTAATCTCTCGAAAGCCTTAAGAAATAACTTAAATAAAATTGCTTCAATTGAATCACTTGAACTGATCGAAGTGCAGATATCACAAAAAACAGATACAAGAAAGTTCGTATTCAAATGTGAAGATGGATCATTAATTGAATCAGTTTTAATTCCAGATCAAGATCGATTAACTCTGTGTATATCAACTCAAGTTGGATGTCCTCTTGATTGTAAATTCTGCGCTACAGGACAAATGGGTTATAAAAGAAATTTAAGTGTATTTGAAATAATCGATCAATTCATTCAGACAAGTAAACATTCAAATAGACTTATTACCAATATCGTTTACATGGGAATGGGTGAACCATTTCTCAACTATGAAAATACTTTAAAATCACTTTCTATATTTTCATCGGATCTTGCATTTGATATTTCTGCAAAGAAAATTACAGTTTCAACAGCAGGCATTCCCGATAAAATTATAGATTTTGCCAATCAACCTTTCAAAGGGAAACTTGCTTTTTCTCTACATTCAACAGACGAAGAAATTCGAAGTCTTATTATGCCCATTAATAAAAAATATTCGCTCAAAGAGAACATTGAAGCATTAGAATATTTTTACAAACAAACTCGCAGAAGAATTACTTTTGAATACATTCTTCTTAAAGGTATAAATGATTCAGATAAAGATATACAGGGACTTGTGAAACTTTCAAAAAGAATTCCTAGCAAGATTAATATCATTCCATTTAATTCAATTGCTCATACAAATCCTTTGGGAATAGCAGCTGAACTTAAACCCACTTCCAGAGAAGAATTTGATGCATTTGTCGAAAAATTGAGGAAAAACAATCTCACTGTTTTTGTTCGAAATACGAAAGGCAGTGATATTGCAGGTGCTTGTGGACAACTTGCTACAAAAATTTTAAGAAGAAAAAGCTCAATTAAAGTATGACTACAATTTAATGAGGTAAAAAGTGAGAATTAAAATTAACAAAACAAGAGTTGCATTAATTCAAATGTCGATGGAGGAAGAGGTTTCAAAAAATCTTAAAAAAGCAAAACAAATGGTCATTGATGCTGCAAAAGACAAAGCCAAAATTATTTGTCTTCCTGAAATGTATAAATCACTTTATTTCTGTCAAAAAGAAGATCATAAATTTTTCAAAATTGCAGAAAAATTAGATGGGGAATCATTCTCAGAATTCTCAAAAATTTCAAAAAAATATAAAATCATAATTATTGTACCAATTTTTGAAAAGAGAGCGAATGGATTATATCATAACAGTCTTATTGTAATAAATGACAGAGGTGAACTCGAAGGATTTTATAGGAAAATGCACATTCCCGATGATCCACTTTATTACGAGAAATTTTATTTTACTCCTGGTGACACGGGATTTAAAGCTTTTAAGACAAAGTTCGGAAACATCGGAACATTAATTTGCTGGGACCAGTGGTATCCAGAGGCAGCAAGAATTACTTCTTTAAAAGGCGCAGAAATTTTGTTTTACCCAACAGCCATTGGTTGGCATCCGTCAGAAAAAGATAAATATGGAGAATCTCAACGAGAAAGCTGGATAACAATTCAAAGAAGTCATGCTATTGCAAATGGAGTTTATGTTGCATCGGTTAATCGTGTAGGTTTTGAAAGAATTGATCAAAATAGTGATGGAATTATATTCTGGGGAAGTTCGTTTATTTGCAATCCACAAGGGAAAATTTTAGTGAAAGCATCCGAAGATAAAGAAGAAATTTTAGTTGCAGATCTGGATTTTTCAAAAACAGACATTTTTAGAACACATTGGCCTTTCTTAAGAGACAGAAGAATTGATGCTTACAATGAAATCACTAAACGATTTATCGATTGATTTATTCATTTCCAGATTAATTTTCATAATCATAATTCAACACAATTGTGCTATTTAATGATACTAATTTTTTATCGCTCATAATAAAAATTAACTAAAGAAATAGGTTTAGAAATGAAATTTAGACTTCCCGCAGAGTGGGAAAAGCATGAAGCAACATGGATAGGGTGGCCATTCAATAAAGAAGATTGGCCAGGGAAATTTCAACCTATTCCATGGGTCTTTGCAGAAATAGTTAAAAAAATCTCTGAAGGTGAACTGGTTTATATTTTGATTCAAGATGAAACTCATCAGAATTTAGCAACTCAAACTTTAAAGAAAATAAGTGTTGATTTTAACCAAATTATCTTTGTTCATCAGAAAACAGACAGAAACTGGTTAAGAGATTCTGCCCCCTTTTTTGTGAAAGATGAAAGGGGTAAAGTCCACTTAATTAGATTCGGGTTTAATGCCTGGGCTAAGTATAAAAACTATAAATTAGATCAAAAAATTCCTTTCACAATTTCAAAAGTATTAAACAAAAATTTAATTGAAGCAAATTATAAAGATAAACTTGTGATTCTTGAAGGTGGAGCAATCGATATAAATGGATATGGAACATTAATAGCAACCGAAGAATGTTTACTTGATGAAAATATTCAAGTTAGAAATAAAGGTTTTACAAAACATGATTATGAAAAAGTTTTTAAGAAGTACCTTGGCATTGAAAAAACTATCTGGTTAAAAAAAGGAATTGTTGGCGATGATACTCACGGACACATTGATGATGTTTGCCGTTTTGTTAATAAAAATACCATTCTACTTTGTTCAGAAAAAAATCCTGCCGATGAAAATTATAAAATACTTTTAGAGAATAAAGAAATTCTTCAAGAAGAAAGACTTGCTGATGGCAGCAGAATAGAAATAATTGATCTACCTATGCCCGAACCAGTGTATTTTGAAAATCAAAGATTACCAGCAAGTTATGCAAACTTTTACATCTCGAATGCCTGTGTTTTAGTTCCAACTTTTAATGATGTAAACGACAGAATTGCTCTGGGAATTTTAAGTGAATTATTCCCCGATAGAAAAGTTGTTGGAATTCATGCGGTTGATCTGGTGTGGGGACTGGGAACCATTCATTGTTTAACTCACGAACAACCTGCTGAAGAATTATGATCTGGATTCCATTAGCCTTTGGTGTTGCAATTTTCGATTCACTTAAAAATGTTCTTGCAAAACACACTTTAAAGAATATTGATGAATATGTTGTAGCATGGGCTAATTCATTTTTCTCTGCTCTTTTTCTTATCCCAATTTTGTTTTATGAACTGCCCGAAATTAAACCCATGTTTTTTGCAGGATTAATTGTAAGTGGTACTCTTAATATTGTTGCATTAATATTTTTCATGAAATCAATCAAAAGCGGAGATTTGTCCAATACAGTTCCACTGACAACTCTTTCTCCTTTGCTATTGCTTATTACTTCACCTATAATTGTTGGGGAATTTCCATCTTTTCAAGGATTGCTGGGAATGATTTCAATAGTTATTGGTGCATACCTTTTAAATTTTAAGAGAGATGAAAAAAATATTTTCGCTCCTTTCAGAGCTATATTAAATGAAAAGGGGCCAAGGTATATGCTAATAGTTGTCTTAATTTGGGCAATTACAGCAAATTTTGATAAGATAGGAGTTGTGAATTCCTCACCGCTATTTTATTCGTTTACTGTTCAACTATATATTGGAACATTAATGCTTGTGTTTGTTATTCCAAAATTTAGAAAAGCTCCAGAGTCGTTTAATAAAAACTTAAAAGCTATGCTTGGTGTTGGAATTTTATCTACTTTAACAATCATCTGTCATATGCTTGCAATAAGTTTAACATTAGTTCCATATGTCATATCAATTAAAAGAACCAATTCAATTCTCAGCGTTATTTTCGGAAGAATATTTTTCAAGGAAGGATATCTAAAAGAAAGACTTGCAGCAGCAGTTTTAATGTTTATTGGTGTATTGTTAATCACATTTTCAAAATAATTTTATTAACACCATTAACATGAAAAAGTTAAGTCATTTCGAAATTCAAAGTAAACGATTAAGTTTAGAAACTCTTTCAAAGGCAGAGAAATTTCCTGTTGTGGTAGTGCTTGATAATATTCGAAGTATGTACAATGTAGGATCAATCTTTAGAACATCTGATGCGATTATGATTCAAAAGCTATATTTAACAGGCTATACACCAACACCAGAAAAAAAAGAAGTGAAGAAAACAGCACTCGGTTCAACCGAAAGTGTTGAATGGGAATATTGCAAAAATGCGATAGAATTAATTGAAAAATTAAAATCAGATGGATTTAAAATTGTAGCGCTGGAAATCACAGACTCAAGCATAAATTATACAAAAGTGAGAAAAGAAGATTTCCCATTATGTTTAATCATCGGAAATGAAATAACAGGCGTTCAGGCATCTTTACTTGATTTATGTGACTTTGCAATTGAACTACCAATGTATGGAATAAAACACTCATTAAATGTAGCGGTCGCTTACGGAATTGCAATTTATGAACTGAGAA
The DNA here is from genome assembly GCA_937944105.1 of uncultured Ignavibacteria bacterium. GTDB lineage: Bacteria > Bacteroidota > Ignavibacteria > Ch128b > Ch128b > Ch128b. Next base: position 53,894 of record CALDZP010000002.1, on the reverse strand, counting down.
AAATTTATTCAGAAGAAAAATGAAGTTATTCGTTTAATGAAAAATAAATTTTACCATTATCCTCTTGATGTAAAAATAAAACTCCAAGCCTAACTAATTTAATAAGTACTCTTTGAGCTCGTCTTTCAGAAATGTTAACCAGTTTACAATACTCACGCGTACTAATTCTTTCATTCTTATCAAGATATTCAAAAAGAGCTTTTTCTTTTTTCCCAAGATGAAATTCCGCTTCATTATTTTCCATTGAACTTGTATGAAGTAATTTAATCATCTCTCTTGAAGCCTGGATAGACTTTGATTTTAATCGAATAAAGACTTTTGCTGTTCTATAATTCAGATTAGGTTGAAAATCTTGAATTCTATGAGGTTTATGAGTGCTTTCTTTAACCTCGCCTATAACGACATCTTTTCCTTCAATTTCCATAACATAAACCTTTAGATCGATTTCAGGTTCACAGTAATTTTTCGCTGTTTCAAGTAAAAGTTCTGTAGTTTCTTTTTCACTTTTCACTCCAACAATTTCACCATTATCATCAACACCAAAAAAGATCAATCCACCTTTTGAATTTGCAAATGCAATTAACTCACGAGCTATTTTTTCGAATGTGGTAAACTTCCTTTTAAATTCGACCTTTGAATTTTCCCCCTCCGAAATCAACCTTAATGCTTCTTGATGATTCAATTCAGTTGTCATTTATTATCCAGGTATAATTGCGGAAAACATTCGACTTAAAGCAATATTTTTCCTTCTTATTACGAATCTACTGTTATCAGCAGGAGAATGTCTTAAAGGAGATGGAACAATTGCTGCAATTCTTGCCATTTGTTCTCTGCTCAATTCTGATGCATCTTTATTAAAATAATTTTTACTCGCTGCTTGAATTCCAAAAATTCCATCACCAAGTTCAATAATATTAAGATAGTGTTCAAGAATTGTTTTCTTTTCCAATTCTTTTTCCATTCTCATAGCAGTCAGAATTTCTTTAGCTTTTCTGAAATAATTTCTATGAGTTGTGAAGTAAATATTCTTAGCTGTTTGCATTGTAATAGTACTACCACCTCGAACAATTTTACCTCTTCTCAAATTTATTCTTGATGCAAGCTGTAGACTTTCCCAGTCAATACCTTTATGGAAAACAAATCCATCATCTTCCATTACAATCATAGCCCTCTTAAAGTCATCTGGAATTTCATTATAATTCAACCAGTATTGAATAGGATAATAAAACAAAAAATTCTGAAACGCTCTCTGCTCCATTATTCCAGATATTCTAGTTCTTGAGATTTCAAGTGATGATGTATGAAAGCCCGGAATTGCAAGGTAAAAAAGAATGATAAAAGAAATTATAACAAATTGAAATGGAGATTTATTATAAAATTTTTCCTTAATAAATTGAAAATAAAGTTCAAGCTCAAGAAACGAATTATTCTGATTTTTCACCTTCGTCTTCTTAAATCAGGTTTCTTTTCTTCTATTATTTTCGAATCTTTGTTGAACTGAGGTGCTTCTTTCAATTCTTGTAATTTTTCTTCATCATTATCAAGCTCAAGATTATTCTTCTCATTAAGTTCCTTACCTGGTTCATTAGAATTCAAACTATCTGTTTTTAAGTTTTTCTCCTGGGCTTTTCTTTGTAACTCACTTTCGTAAGCTATTAACTTGGAATTAATTCTTTGAGTATATAAGGATGCAGGAAATTTTTCTTTTAATCGTTTATAGACAGAATAAGCAGAATCATACATTTTCAATTTATTTTCATAAACATAACCGATCATAAGCAAAGATTTTGGTGCATAATCAGTATTTTGATATTTGTTATAAATTGAATCAAGCTTTTTTAATGCTTCATGGTACTTTTCCTGCTCAATTAAAATTTCTGCCTCTCGATATTCGATTTCAGGTTGATCATTCTTTAAAATCCTTGTCATTAAGCCAAGTTTTTTCGAAACAATTTTTGAGATTTCAGAATCTGCAAATCTATCGTAAATTATTCTGAATAGACTATCTGATTTTTCCTTTTCACCAATCGAACTATAATAATTTGCAAGAGCATAATATGTTCTCTCGCTAAAGTCTTTATCAGGGAACTTATCAACAATCTCTTTTAAATAACGATAAGCTGAATCAGGTTTATTGTAATCGACCATAAACAAAGATGCAAGATCAAATTTTAATCTGGCAATATTAACTTCAATTGAATCTGCAGTCTTTAAATTTTCTTTATATCTCAACGAATCTTGTTGAAGCTTAATTGCATATAAACTATCAGCTATTCTTTTTTCTTCAAAATATTGCTCTAAGTCTGCAAGGTAAGCCGAATCACTCAACATAGCAGAATCAATTTCAATCTCGTGAAATTTTTGATAAGTCGAATCAACTGGGAATGTTTTTAGTAAAGTGATTTGTTTTTCAAGATTTGTGATACCTGTCCACAAATTTTTATATCTATTCAAGATACTGGATTTAGTCTGAACGATTTTTTTAATGTCATCTGGAATTTGAGTTCTTAACGATTTATCATAATAAAATTTAGCAGAGTCGAGATTACCAATTACATTTTCAAGATATCCAGCCAATTCATATTGAGCAATTCCTCCTGTTTCTTTTGATGAATAAGAAGTATCCACTTTTATAAAATATTTTAATGCCTCAGAGGTATCACCAGTAGATAAATATAAATAACCATATTCTAATTCTGTATAATCTTTATATTCGTTAAAAAGAGTTTCTTTACTGAGATAATCGAGGATTTTTTTAGATTCCTCAAATTCATTTTTTTCTCTAAAAATTTTTGCAAGTTCAAGTTGAGATTTGAATTGATAATAAAAGTCCGAGGTATATTTTTTAACCTTCTGATAATTTTCAATTGCCTTATCAAGCTGACCAAGCTTTGCGTAAGATGTACCCATCAAAAGATAGACCTGTGCTATTGCATTTTTATCTTTCGAAACTTTTACAAACTCATTTCCAATATTAATTATTCCATCATGATCATTTTTCTTGAAATAAATTTTAAGTATTTCAAGAAGAGAATTGCTCATTACCTTTTTATTTTTTTTATTTTTTGCTTCAAGATAAACATCATTTAATAGACTTAATGACTTTTCAATTTCAATACCCTGTGCATATGAACGAGCAATCCAGAATTTAGATTCTAAATAATAATCACTTTCAGGAAAATTCGTGATTAATTCTGTAAATTTTCTTATTGCACTTGGATACTCTTTTTGATAATAATATGATTTCCCTATCATAAAAAGAGCATCATCTACGAGGGAACTATTGGAGTGATATTGTAAAATCTTCGAACATTTTTCAATTACCTGAACAAACTTATTCGTTACATTACCACCAGGAGTAAAAACTTTGGTAGTGAACAAGTCTTTTTGTTGTAGATTTAATTCACGCTCAGCTTCATCAAAAATTTTTGCTGCATTATAATATATATTGAAATAAGTAGTGAAATTCTCAAATCCTCTTTTAATATAATTAGTAACCGAGCAAGAATTTAAAATAAAAAGTTGAATCAAAAATAAAATGAGTAAAATATTTTTTTTCATTTTCATTGGATTATTTTAGAATTAATTTTAAAATCACTCGAAAAAAATTTGGCAAATTATTCATCTTGTTTCAATAATTTAATTCCCCTGATTTTACTTTCATAATCAAGAATATTAAAAAAATTTCAAATATATTTTAAGTTTTAATGTTTTTTTAACTCAGTTCAAAACTTAAAAATCATCTTCAAATTAAAAAATTTACTCATTTAAAGATCTTAAATGTAAGCTTATCATAAATTTATTAATTCAAAATAAGCAATATCAAAAATTTCAAAAGTCATACTTGAACAAATTTAAAGAGCGTTTTTACCAGACTCCTGAGTTCGAATTCGTATAACATCTTCAATCGCAGAAATAAAAATTTTGCCATCACCAATCTGACCAGTTCTGGCAGAACGAATAATAGCATTAATAACTATTTCCTGTTGTGCTTCGGGAACAACAATTTCAATTTTAATTTTTGGAACAAATTCAATTCGATATTCACTTCCACGGTAAATTTCGGAATGTCCTTTTTGACGACCATATCCTCTCACTTCAGTTATGGTTAGTCCCTGTATACCTTCTTCAAGCAGAGCATCTTTAACATCATCAAGTTTGAATGGTCTTATTATTGCTTCTATTTTCTTTAAATTATGTGAAGACATTTTAACCTCATAATTTATCTCCCATGACAATGTTTGTACTTTTTACCACTTCCGCAAGGACACGGATCATTTCTTCCAATCTTTTCTCCAACTCTAACAGGTTGTGGTTTACCAGCGGATTGAGCAGATGCATGCACTGGTTCTTTTTCTCTGGCAAAATGCAAACCATCAACCGATTGGTGAATGGTTGTAATTCTTTCTGGTGCTCTTCTTCGTCTTTGTAATTGTTCTGGTATTTCAGGGAACCATTTGAATACTAATTTCAAACTTTCGTCTCGAATTGATGTTAACATATTCATAAATAATTCATATGCTTCAGATTTATATTCAATTAATGGATCACGTTGACCATAAGCACGCAAACCGATTCCTTCCTTCAAATCATCCATATCTCGTAAATGCTCTTTCCATTTTTCATCAATAACACTAAGAACAGCAAATCTTTCAAGATTTGCCATCAATTCACTACCTAACATTTTTTCTTTTTTATTATAGAAATCAACAGCTGCTTCATAAATTTTTTCGGTTAAACCATCTTCACCCAATTCCTGAAATAATTGCGGTGTAATTTGTACATCAATTAATAGATTTCTAATTAATTCTTCACGCAACAAATCTATTTCAGCTTTTTCATAATATTTATGAACAAGATCAGAAGTATATTCGAATAAATCTTCCAGTAATCTACCTTTTAATCTTTCACCTTTTAATGCTTGCATTCTTTTCGCATAAATCACTTCACGCTGAGAGTTCATTACATTATCATATTCAAGCAATCTCTTACGGATAGCAAAATTGTTTTCTTCAACTTTTTTCTGAGCTCTTTCAACACTTCTTGTGATAAGAGGATGAGTTATAACCTCACCTTCCTTAACACCCAATCTTTCCATAATCGATGCGATTCTATCACTACCAAAAAGTCTCATCAAATCATCTTCAAGAGAAAGATAAAATTTAGAAGAACCTGGGTCGCCCTGTCTCCCAGCACGACCTCTTAATTGTCTATCAATTCGTCTTGACTCATGACGAGTAGTTCCAAGAATCGCAAGCCCACCAAGCTCTTTAACACCAGGGCCAAGTTTAATGTCTGTTCCACGACCAGCCATATTAGTTGCAATTGTTACTGCACCTCTTAGACCAGCATTAGCAATGATTTCAGCTTCTCTTTGATGATGCTTGGCATTGAGAACATTATGAGGAATTCCTTTACGTTTTAACATTCTGCTGATTGTTTCTGAAGTTTCAACGGAAGTAGTACCTACAAGAATTGGTCTTCCAATTTTATGTAATTCATCGATTTCATCTAAAAGAGCGTTATACTTTTCTCGCATTGTTCTATAAATGACATCATCATAATCAATTCTTATGCAAGGTTTATGAGTTGGAATAACAACCACATCTAATTTATAAATTTCCCAGAATTCAGCTGCTTCTGTTTCAGCTGTTCCTGTCATACCAGCAAGCTTTTTATAAAGTCTAAAGAAATTTTGTAACGTGATTGTCGCCAGAGTTTGTGTGTCTTTCTCTACTTTAACATTCTCTTTTGCTTCAATTGCCTGATGAAGTCCATCGGAATATCTTCTTCCTGGTAAGATTCTTCCAGTAAATTCATCGACAATCATTACTTTTCCATCATCGGTGACAACATATTCAACATCTTTTTCGTAAAGTGCATAGGCTCTTAAAAGTTGCTGAACTGTATGAATTCGATCACTTCTTTCAGCATATAGCTGATAAAGTTTATCCTTTCTTTTAATTTTTTCTTCAGTGGATAACTGATGGTCATTTTCAATCTTGCTAATTTCTGTTCCAAGATCAGGTAAAACAAAGAAATCTTTATCTTCATTAATATTGGTAATAAATTCTCTTCCCTTTTCAGTTAAGTCGATAGAATGATTTTTTTCATCAATTCTAAAATAAAGTTCATCGTCAATTTCATGCATTCGTTTTTCCTGTTCACGCATGTATTCGAGCTCAGTTTCTTGCATCAACTTTTTATTGGAAGGTTCACTGAGCAATTTCATTAATTTTTTGTTTTTGGGGTAACCACGATGAGCTCTTAATAATAAAACACCAGCTTTATGGTAGTCTGGCTCAGGTTTACTTAATTCTTCCTCTGCTTCCTGAACGATTTTTGCAACAAGTTGAGCCTGAGCACGAACGAGTCTTTCAACTCTGGGTTTTAATTCAGTAAATTTTTGCTCTGAGCTTTCAACAGGTCCGCTTATAATTAGAGGTGTTCTTGCTTCGTCTATCAGAACAGAATCGACTTCATCAACGATGGCATAATTATGACCACGTTGAACAACTCCATCCAGACTTACAGCCATATTATCTCTTAAATAATCGAAACCAAATTCATTGTTAGTACCATAAGTAATGTCACATTGATACATTTTTTTTCTTTCTTCAGGAGACATGTGATTTAGAATAACACCAACAGTTAATCCATGAAACTCAAAAATTTTTCCCATCCATTCACGATCTCTTTGTGCAAGATAATCGTTGACTGTAACAAGATGTGCTCCCCGTCCTGTCAAAGCATTCAGAAAAAGTGGCATTGTTGCTACAAGAGTTTTTCCTTCGCCAGTTGCCATCTCAGCAATTTTACCTTGATGAAGTACTATTGCCCCCATCAATTGAACATCAAATGGAATCATATCCCATGTGATTTTTCTACCAACAACTTCCCATGATTTACCAACTAATCTTCTGCAAGTATCTTTAACAATTGCATATGCTCTTGGTAAAATTTCATCAAGAACTTCTTCGTATTCATCGTCGAGCTGGTCATTTAACTCTTCAAGTTCATCATAAACTTTTTGTTGTTCTTCAGCTGAAAGGTCTTCCTTAAGTCTGGATTCAAGTTCTTCAATTCGAGTCCTTAAGTCCTGTGTTCGTTCGTTAATGATTTGCTTTAGTTTTTGAGTTTCAGCACGAAGTTCATCATCCGTTAAATCTTTGAGGGATTCGTAAATTCTATTAATTTCAGCAACAATTGGTTTTAGTGCCTCAATATCTTTTTTATGTTTATCTCCAAAAATTTTCTTTATTAAGCTTAGCATTTTACCTCTTAAATATTTTATTAAAACTAATCAAATAGGTTAGAAAAAACAATTTTAATAACAAAATTCGTAATTATTGTTGAATAATAAAAAGCACCTATTGATTGGATAAGCAATAGTTCCATTAATTCTATCATTAGGCTAATTTAATTTATAAATTCAATTTTTGTTTCTGATAATTTGAAATTTTTATTTTTCAGGGTTTCGAGATTATGAGAGTACTTATAAAATACTATGACATACTTTTAATTTCTATTATTCCTCTTAAGAATTAAAAGGCGTTTAAATTTTTTTATTGTTCATTCACTAAATTTGTGCATGCTTAAGAAAAGACTTAAAACATACCTAATCGAATTTATTTCATCTAAATTTCAGCTTGATCAAAAAAAATTAAATTATCATCTTGATAAGTTATTAGATGAAATATCTCTTCATGAAAGGGTTTATAATAATTTCAGACGAATTATTGAAAATGATTACTACATCACTATCTATCTCGAAAATGTAAACTGTTTTTATATATATCTTGAGATCATATTAAAGATCTCAGCATTCAGTAATTATCTCACCGATATCATGGTTCGTAATCCAGAATTTCTCACAAGGTTTCTTTCATCTGGAGAACTATATAAAAATTTTTCATTGGAGGATTTCAAAAACGAGCTGGCTCAACAAATTTGTATTTATAAATCAAATGAGAAAAAATTAAGTGCAATACGAAGGTTTAAACGACTTCATATGCTTCGAATTGGTCTAAGAGATATTTTAAATCTTTGCGAACTCGAACAAACGATGCTTGAGTATTCCTACCTTACTCAATCAATTCTCGATAAAGTTTTTGAACTTGCTTTTGATATCAATCGCAAAAAAATATCGCTTAAAGATATTCCCAACTATGTTCTAGTTTCTTTAGGTAAACTTGGAGGGAATGAATTAAATTTTAGTTCAGATGTAGATTTGATATGCATTTACGATAACCCTTTAGAAAATATTTCTTCAGAAGTTCTCGACTTTTATGACAGAGTAGTTAAAGACTTCATTCATTTTTGTACTGAATCAATAGATGGAAGTCTACTTTATAGAATAGATTTTCGATTACGACCAGATGGTAAATACGCCCCACTTGCAAGATCATTATCTTATTATCGAATTTATTATGAAACTTATGGTAGAGATTGGGAAAGACAGATGCTTTTGAAACTAAACTATGTTGGAGGAGACAAAAAGCTTTTTGATAAATTTAAAGTATCAATCCAGAGTTTCATTTTTCCAAAAGTTCTTCTTATTTCACCCAAAAATTTTATTAAAAAGTTTCGAAACATTTATCTCGAAAAAATTTCAGAATTTAATTCAAATGAAATTTTAAATCTTAAACATTTCAGAGGTGGTATTCGTGATGTAGAATTTTCTGTTCAGGCACTTCAACTTCTACACGGTGGCAATTTCAAGGAATTAAGAGCACCTAACACAATTGAATCAATTGAAAAACTTATAAAATATAATTTGATTAAAAATAATGAGGGCAAAAAATTAATCCAGGCTTATAAGTTTTTAAGACGAATTGAAAATTTTATTCAATTAATGGACGATCGTCAGTTGCATAATATTCCGAATGACAAAGATAAATTTGAAAATTTGATAAAGTACATTGGACTAAAGAATAAAAATGAATTCAACATAAAATTAAAATCATTCAGAAGAATTGTAGAAGATTTTTCAAATAAGGTTTTTGAGAGAGATGAAAAAAATATTCGACTAAAATTACTTCGTAATTCAAAAATTAACTCCAATATTGAATTAAAAAAATCCTATACTCATTTAATGCAATTAATTCATCAGAAAATTGAATTCCATACTAATTCTTTTAATGATCAAGAACTTAAAAATTTCGAAAGTGTTTTTATTAAAACATTAAGGAAAAGTCAGAACCCTGAAAAATATCTTAATAATTTTTTGAAGTTTGTTTCTAATACGAGTTCCTCATTTCAAATTGTCGAATTAATACGAAATAAAAATCTCTTCAAAACAATTTCAGAAATATTCGAAAATTCCGAACCACTATCTCAGTACCTGATAACTGAAAAAGAATTTATTGATTCCATATTCTCTGGAACCATCTTCCATAAGTTCAATTTCAATTCACAATTAACATACTCAGGTGACCATGAAATTAAAAAGTTTATTTTTCATCTGATGTTTAACTTCTTCACTGGAAATTTAAAATCTAATCAAGTTCAAGAATACATTACAACATTCATAGAAAGATACTTAAGTTATATTATAACAAAGAGTATTGATAATCATAACTTAAATGAGAATCAAATAGTTATTATAAGCCTGGGAAGTTTTGGAAATAGGGAGATGCATTTTAAGTCCGATGTTGATCTCCTTTTCATCTGTTCAAATGATATTGATGAATTAACAGCCGAAAAATTTTCTTTTCATGTATTATCAGATTTAAGGACTAAATTCAGATTGTTTGATTTTTTTCAGGCTGATTCAAAGTTACGTCCTGAAGGGACTGTTTCTAAACTTTGTTGGTCTATCAATGAAATTGAAAAATATATTTTTAGTAGAATGAGAATATGGGAATTTCAGGCTTATACAAAGATGAGACTACTTTATGGTAACAAGGATCTATTTAATAAAATTTGTGAGATGATTAATACAAGAGTCAAACAATTTGATAAAAAATTTGTTGCTGCTGAAATCAAAAAAAATAGAACAAACATTAAATCTTCAAAAATCACTTCTATTAGTTCTGGCATTGATTTGAAAAACTCTTCCGGTGGATTGATGGATCTACAATTTATGTTGCAGTATCAGATTTTATTAAGTGGATTTGACTCGAAAATAATTGGAAATACTTTTAATGATTCTCTCAAGTTCTTAAAATCAAATGAAAATTTGAACAGAACATATTTGAAACAATTGCAATTAAATTATCAAAAACTAATGGAATCGATACTGATTAAGCAGACATTAACTGGTAAAAAGTCATTTATTATAGACAAAAACTTTGATTCAAAATATTTTCGTAGAAAATTAAAGGTCAAGAATTCGCAAAGCATTTTTGACTTTTATAATTCATTGCTGAAAAATAACTTTCACATACTACAGAAAATTTGTCCCGAAATTTTTTAATCACAAAAAAGCCTTACATCATCTAAATTTTATTCACGATTTTTCTTATTTGATTTGGCAATAAAAATATTTTTTCAACAAACTGTGTTTCTAATTTTCAAAAGAAATGAAATAATATATCTTCCTGGGAACATCTTTTTGTTTATGCTTATCTCTGAAAGTATCTCAATTTATTACTCAAAAATTTAACAGCATTGTTTGTCTTTAATTTCAAATTAAAATCAATTGATCCCCTCAAAAGATTAAACACAAATTTGAATTAACTCCATTGAAATATCCCATTAAGCATAAGAATTTTTCCAATAATGATTACACAAATACAAGAAATGAAGTTATAAATTGCCAATTATTTTTCGGTTTATAACAAACCCTTTCAGATTTTTTATTAATTTTGAAGAAACTCTGGAGCGATATGTTAAAAAGAGATTGTAAACATTTTCCTGGCGATAGACCATGTAAATTTCACAAAATTGAAGGAATAAAATGCGACAATTGCTCCTATTATGAACCAGTAACCTTTAAAATTCTAATTATTAAGCTTGATGCAATTGGAGATGTGCTTCGGACAACTTGTATTTTACCAGGATTAAAAGAGAAATATCCACATTCACATGTTAGCTGGATTACAAGAAAAAATGCGAAAGAAATTTTTTATCACAATCAATATGTTGACAGAGTTCTTGAAATAGAAAATTTTGAGACCAATTATTTTTTGAAGATTGAAAATTTTGACCTTGTTCTGAATTTAGATTCATCTCCTATCAGTTCTGCTATTTGTAGTTTTGTTAATGGCAAAGAAAAACTTGGATATGCTCTTGATGAAAAAGGAAAAGTATATCCAATAAATCCTGAAGCTGAAGAGTGGTTTCTAATGGGAGCGTTCGATGACCTGAAAAAGAAAAATAATCGAACCTATCAATCAATTATACTTAATATTGCAAAAATTAAAACAAACAATTATCCCATCATAATAAATCTTAGTGACTTAGAAAAAAATTTTGCACAAAATTTTCTCTATAAAAATTCTATCGATAGGTCAAAAAAAATTGTTGGATTGAATACAGGTGCTGGTGCAAGATGGAAATTTAAATCCTGGACCCTCGAAGGATTTGAAACTCTAATTAAAATGATAATTGAAAAAACTGATTATTATGTTTTTCTTTATGGTGGTCCTCAAGAAAAAGAAAGAAACGACTACCTTTCTCAAATCAATAAAAAACGAATAATTGATACAGGTACTGAAAATTCCTTAAGAGAATTTTTTGCCTTGATGAGTTTATGTAATATTCTGGTAACAGGTGATACACTTGCAATGCACACTGCTACTGCACTTGGTAAAAAAATAATAGCATTATTCGGACCAACTTCAGCTAATGAGATTGAATCATACGGTTTAATCACAAAAATCCAATCTGATCTTGACTGCCTGGTTTGCTACAAAATGGATTGTGATTACGATCCAAACTGCATGAATTCAATCAGACCAGAAATTATTTTTAATAAAGTTTTGGAATTAATAAAGGATTAAAATGCAATACGATCCAATAAAAAACTTCTTTGCAAAATTTATAAAGTCCAATACATTTTTAAGAAAAACTTTTTACTGGCTATTAAATCTATTTTTTCTTCGAAGCTGGTACATCAGAAGAATTCTTAAGAAAATAATTCCAGAAATAAAATCGGTACATCCAAAAATATTTGATGCGGGAACTGGTTTTGCTCAATATACCTATTTCATTTCAAAAAAATTTCCATCCACTAAAATCCTTGCCGTAGATATCAAGGAAGATTATTTAGCCGATGCTAAAGAATTTTTCCAGAAATCAAATATTAAAAATGTAGAATTTAAAGTAGACGATTTAAAAACTATTTCGTACAAAAGCGAATTTGATCTTATCCTTTGCGTTGATGTTATGGAACATATTGATGATGATGTACTTGTATTAAAAAATTTTTATGATGCCCTTAAAACTGATGGATACCTTATTATAAATACTCCATCAATTTATGGTGGAAGTGATGTCCATAATCAAGACGATAAAAGTTTCATTGAAGAACATTTTAGAAATGGTTACTCTAAAGAAGAATTAAATGATAAGCTTAATCGTGTAGGTTTTGCAAATGTTGAGGGATTTTATACTTACGGTTTTTTTGGTGATAAAGCATGGAGAATTGGTATTAAATTTCCAATGATCTTACTGAATAAGAGCAAATTATTATTGTTTATTTTACCTGTCTATTATTTAGTCGCACTACCACTATTTCTATTATTTAATTATCTCGACACAAAATCAAAAATTCAAAAAGGAACTGGATTAATTATAATAGCAAAGAAATGATTCAATTCTTATGAAAACAAAAAAGATTAAACGAGAAAAACATCAAAAACATAAAATTCAGAAACAACCATTGTTCTTCGAAAAAATTATTAATAAAAAAATAGAGATTTTATCAATTTCTATCATAATTTTCTTATCTCTTTTAATTGGAATTTATTATATCATTTCTCAACATTCGAAGAATGGTTACTTTTCTTTTCCCCTCGACGATCCATGGATTCACCTAACATTTGCAAAAAATTTAGTTGAATATGGCGCATTTTCTTATTTCAAAAACGAGATGATAACTTCAGGATCAACTTCCCCACTTTATACTTTCTTAGCCGCGTTGCTATTTTTATTAATTAAAAATGAATTCATTCTAAGTTACATTATTGGGATAGTATCCTTTGGTTTACTTACCTTTCTTTCATTTTATTTAATGAAAAAAGAAACTAATTCAAGCTATATTGCTTTAATAGTTGCTCTAATCATTGCATTTCAACCTAAGCTTGGCTTGATTTCTGTTTCAGGAATGGAGACAACATTATTCATAGCTCTGCTTATTGGTACCGTTGTATTTTATCGCAATGAAAAATTTTTTCTGGCTGGAATTCTCTCTGGATTAGCACTCTGGGCAAGACCAGAAGGACTAATTTTAATAGTTGTTCTAATTTTTGATTTAATTCTTCAAAAAGTTTATTTCAAAACCAAATTTTCTGAAATATTTTTCAGTCAGAAATTTTATTTCAAGTTTCTGATTCCACTAATTGTTATTTCTACTGGATATTTTGCATTCAATTATTTTTTATCTGGAACTATTTTGCCAAATACCTACAGCGCTAAGATTGCATATTATTATGGTTCAGATAGATCTAATTTTCTAAAAAGAGATGTTCTTCAATTTTTTTCTTCAAAAGAGTTTATAATAGTTGCATTTGTTTTTCTAATATCTATTTTGAAAATTTTGTATGACCTTATAAAGAAAGAATACAACAATAATCTTCTCCATTTAGTTTTTTCTTTTGTTTTCATACTCGCTTATTATATTCAACTCCCATTTGCTCATAGATTTGGAAGATATTTGATGCCAGTTATCCCCTTCTATTTATTTATCTCATTTGGCGGATTTCAAAAAATTCTGAGTTTCCTTCATTCAAAAAGTAAATCGGATTTAGGAAGTTTGTTCAACATGATCTACATTGGAATAGCTACCATAACTTTATTGCTTTCATTAAATGAAATACCTAAAAATGTTGATGAAATAGTTTTTACAGGTAAATACCACTACGATCGTCACATTAAAGTTGCAGAATGGCTAAAAGAAAACACAAAAGAAAGTGATGTAATTGCTACACACGATATTGGAGCCCTGGCTTTTTATAGTAATAGAAAAATTGTTGACATGGTTGGACTTATTAATCCAGAAATAATCGAATATCTTAAGGACAAAAATTCAACTGATTATCTCAAAGAACATTTCCTAAAAAATAATGTTTCATACTTTGTTACAATGAGAAATTGGTTCGAAGCAGTAAATCAAAATCCATTATTTATCCCGATTAATGAATTTGAATTTTTTGAGGTTTTTAAATTTGAACCCGAAAGATTTCATATAATGCCTAAAGAAGCTTCATATTATAACCAGAGAGCAATTTACTTTGTACAAAATCAAAATTATAGAGCAGCACTTGATTTTTTGTTTAAATCTCTCCGATTAGATCCAAACTCATCTCGAACTCTTTTTCTGATAGGAAATGTTTATGACTTTCTAAAAGATTACGACAATGCAGAAATTTATTTGAAAAAAGCAATTCAAATTTATCCTGAATATCCTGAAGCACGATATGAACTCGCCCGAATTTATTTCATTCAACAAAAATATGACCTTGCTAAATTAGAACTCCTCAAGGCGATTGAATATAAACCTGACTTTAAAGAAGCAATACAATTTATGATAAATTTACTTGAAAATGTTGAGAAAAATTTTGATGAAGCTGAAAAGTATAAAAAATTACTTAGTAGTCTGTAAAATCTATTAAAAATTAAATACAACATTACATTTAGCAGAACCAAATTTAATTTGTTATTTTCATTCTGGTTATGAAATCACAAAGATTGGAAATATTTTTGTTATTTCTTCAAAACTAAAAATTACATTCCTCCTTCATGATCATATCGGTAAAGTATTTAAGTTTTATGTTGAGCAAAGTCGAAATCGGCAAATTTATTTTAATAAAATTCGTCACTCTACTTTTAATCTCTTTGGCTTAATAAAAAGTAAAACATACAATAATTAATTCTCTCTCAATTTAAAACAAAGTATTAAATTCAGACACACTAACCCTCCTGAATGTTGATTATTTTATTAAAAATTAAATTTTTATCCCGGCATAATTATTCCTTAGTATATACTGGTTCTGATTTTTCAAATACTCTCCCTTCCTGCAGGCGTCCCTTTGGGGACGCTTTTAATTTCAATATTAACTTTTCCAATAGAAATTATTTTTAATAAACTCTCTATTAACTTGAAATTTCTTTTGGAATGAAAAATAAAATCTTTAATCCTCCTTTATTGAATTAACTCATTATGAATAAATAATACTTCAAACAAAAATTAGTCTCTTCAAATCGATATTTGATAAATTACTCATTCATTAAACTCAGAATTACTCTTATTTGAATATCATTAAGAGGTGATTTATTAAATTTGTATCGTGAATTTTTTACATCAAAAAAATAACTACAAATAATTATGAATAAATTTTATCTACCTTTTTTAATTGCTATAATATTATTTTCTACATCCTGTAATAAAAATAAATTTGAAGGAACTTACTCAAGCAACGAAGGACCATATTTCAAATTCACTAAAAATCAACAATTTGAATTTGGCATACCAGAAGATAGAAATCCATTGAAAGGTAATTTCACCAAGAATGGTGATTCCATTCATCTAGTGGCAAATTCAATTATATTGGGTAATTATGCAACAACAATTTTTGATTGCGTTTTGAATAACGATACACTCTTAATTAAAGCTCTTCATATAAATCATCCAAAGTTTGAAATATTAATAAATAAATCAGAAAATTATGCAAGAACCGTCAGGGATACTGTAATAAAAGAATTGAAATTAGATACACCTGAGGCTGAAGAAGAATTATTTATTTATTACAAGTTAGTATTTGATAAATTTATTAAAAGGAAAGGAGGATAAGATGAAAATTTCTGTTATTGGAGCAGGATTAATGGGCGGTCCAATTGCTCAAAAACTTTTTGAACACAAAAATGATGTCATTGCTTATAATAGAACAAAAGAAAAATTAACCAACTTAAAATCTCTCGGGGTTCAAATAGCTGATACTCCAGTTGAAGCAATTGAAAAATCTGAAATTATCATTCTTATGCTTGCAGATGCTAATGCAATTAAAGAAGTAATGATCAGCGAAAAAGTACTTTCAAAAATTAGAAATAAACTTGTAATACAAATGGGAACCATTCTTCCAGATGAAAGCAAACATTTTCAAACAATTTTTACTGATAAAGGCGCAGAATACTTTGAAGCTCCTGTACTTGGTAGCATAGCACAAATTTTACAAGAAAAATTAATCGTACTGGTCGGAAGTACTAAAGAACAATTTGAAAAATACAAATCAATATTCTCATCATTTAGCAATGATATTTACCACATCGGAGAGGTAGGAAAAGCAGCAGCAATAAAACTTGCATTTAATAATTTGATTGCTTCATTAATTCCTGTTTTTTCATTGAGTTTAGGAATTGTAAAAAAGTCCAATCTTGATATAAATGTTTTTATGGAGATCTTGAGGAAAAGTGCTCTTTATGCACCAACTTTCGATGCAAAGCTACCATTAATTATGAATGAAGATTTTTCCAGAGCCAATTTCCCAACCAAACATTTATTAAAAGATGGTAAACTTATCGAGAAACTCGCAACTCAGCTAAAATTAAATACAAAAATTATCAACGCACTAAATTCTGTAATCGAAGAAGCTATCAATCAAGGTTTTGCAGATAGTGATTATTCCTCTGTTTATAAAGCAATAAATAAATTTTAAATTCAAACAATTATCTCTTTAAATAATAGAACATAAAAAATGAAAAATATTTCTTTAGCTCTTGGTGGAGGTGGAGCAAGGGGTCTTGCTCACATCGGTTTTCTTGAAGTTCTCGATCAAAACAAAATTAAAATTGACGCAATTGCTGGCTGTAGTATGGGAGCAATTGTTGGTGGTCTTTATGCATATTTTGGTAATGCAAAATCAGTTGAAGACTTTGTGATTGAAACCATTAAAAGTGAAAAATACAAAGAATTGGGTATTCAAAAGCTTACTAAGAAGACAGAAGATTCAAATTATCTCGAACAATTTCTGGATTTTGTCGGTTCAAGTATTCATATAATTAAAGCTCTAAATAGAGCATCATATTTTGACGAGGAATTAACAAATGAAATTTTCGATTTTATTCCCGATGTTCCAATAGAATCACTTAAAATAAATTTTTTTGCCGTTGCAAGTGATTTACTTTCTGGTGAAAAAGTTGTTTTATCAAAAGGAAGTTTGAGAAAAGCTTTGCAAGCGAGTTCTGCAATTCCAGGGATATTTCCACCTGTTAAATATAAAAATTTTTTACTGGTGGACGGCAGTGTTACTGATCTTGTTCCTGTCACCATATTAAAAGAATCAGGATATAAAAAAATTATAGCAGTTGATGTTGTTAAAAGTTTAGAAAATCCAAATCCCCCAAAAAATATTTTAGAAATACTTTATAGAGTTGAAAGTATATCATCTTATCATCTTTCGAATATTCAACTGCGTGATGCAGATATTTTGATAAATCCAGATGTAAGACAATACAACTGGTCTGATTTTAACTACGCAATGGATATAATTCGTGAAGGAGAAAAATCAGCATTAGAAAACCTTCATATTATCAAAAAATTTTACAATGAGAACTTCCATTTACTCAGAATTAAAAAATTTTTTAATAAAATTATTAAAAAATGAAAGTACCTTTTATCGTTGCTCATCGTGGAGCTCCATATGAAAAAATTGAAAACACAATTGAATCATTCAAAGTAGCTTTGAATGATGGCGCAGATTTTATCGAAGGTGACTTCTGGCTAACCCGTGATAACAAAATTGTTTGTCACCACGATCAATACACAGGAAAAAATACAAAAAATAAACTACGATTGAATATTGTAAATTCAACTCTTAACGAACTTAATTCACTTAATTATTTCGATTCAACTCATTCAACGAATTTTTTTATACCTGCACTAGAAGATGTAGTATCATTATTAAACAATAGTAAAGGGCTGTTTCTTGAAATTAAGGATAATCGTGTCAAGTTTATCGATGTATTAAAGCAAAAATTATCTGAACTGAACTTCCCATATAATAATTTAAGGATAATATCTTATCACACAAATATTTTGAAGTATTCAAAACTTATTCTTCCTGAAATAAAAACTCTTTGGATTATTGATTCACTTTATATAAGAGAAAATTATAAAAATAAAATTACCTTTAATAGATTTGCTCAAACAATTAAATTAATTAATTGCGATGGTATAGTTTTGAATGTTGAATCGAATTTGAATGAAAATGCAATCAATAAACTCAGAACACTAAATATTGAAATTTGTGTTTACAACATTAATGATCAATTTTCTACTCAAAAGATGATTGAACTTGGTGTAAATTATATCACAACTGATTTTCCAAAACTTATAAAAAGCATCATTACCAAATATTCATTGAACTCATTTTAAATTTAAAATCAAAACTGATACGATCAATTCTCTCCATCAATCACCACTTGTTCTTAAACCATGCAGCATCATCAAAATATGTTTTGGTAAGTTCTTCTAACTCTTTCATTTGTTCATTTGTTAAAGGCTTAAAGTTTTTAGCAATTCTAACATTTTCCTCAAGTTCTTGAATTGTAGAAACACCTACTATAATTGTACTCACGGGAAGAGTTAAAACATATTCCATTGCTTGTTTCATTGTCGTAATTCCATTTGGTCTAAAGATTCTTCCACGAGCAGGGATTTTCATTCCAATTATGCCGAGATTTTTTTGAACTGCAAATGGCAACAAATTATCTATAAAAGATTTGTTATGACGATCAGCCGCATTTAATGCCATGAGTATGCAATCAAAATTATATTCATCAATTGCTTTTTTGAGAACCCATGGATCATAATGACCTGTAATTCCGAGAAAACGAACAGTTCCACTATTTCTTGCTTCTTCTAATGCTTTAATTGCACCATCATTTGCAAAGATTTTTTTCAAATCATCTTCAGTTCTTACATTATGTAATTGCCAGAGATCAATTCTATCGGTTTGTAATTGTTTCAAACTTTTTTCGAGTAATTTCATCGATTCATCATAAGAGCGTTTGTGAGTTTTTGTGGCAAGAAAAACTTCGTTTCTTCTATATTTCATCACATGACCGATGTATGTCTCACTGATTCCCTGACCATACGCAGCAGCTGTATCAATATAATTTACCCCAAGATCTAATGCCCTATTGATAATTTTAATCGATTCCTTTTCAGTTCCAGATTGTTCAAGAGTTGCTTGACCCCCAAGAGAAAAAATTCCAACTTGATAACCAGTTTTACCAAGTACACGCTTTGGCATGTTTAATTCTTTTGCAAATAAAGGAGAAAGCAATTTGCCAGGCTTAGATAAAAAATAAGCTCCCGCTGCGGCAATTGAAACTATAATAAAATTTCTTCTTGAAAATTCCATGTTGTTTCCTCCTTAATTAATAAATTTTAGGATTAAATTGTTACTATTTTTATTACATTAGAAATTGATTTTTGTTTTGTCTTTAGACTTCCAACAAACAAAACCATATCTTGTTTTTTGACTAAATTTTGTTTCTTGAATCTATCAATTGTTTTATCGATAACCGCTTCAAAGTCTTTAATATCGTCTACGATAATTGATTCCACTCCTCTGTAGAATTTTAAAATATTCTGAGTCTCAAATCTGTTGGTAACAGCAATAATTGGAGATTCAGGAAAATATTTAGATAGGACAATGGCAGTAAAACCTGAATAAGTGATTGGCACTATTGCTTTTACATTAAGATCATTAGCGATTTGACAAGATGCAAGAGCAATAGATTGAACGTGAGCCTCATCTGTTTCAATATAATCGTATTGAAGATTATGGTACGACTCAATTTGCTCAGCTCTTCGGATTAAGCGCGACATAGTTTGAATAACTCTCACAGGATTTTTTCCAATAGATGTCTCAGCTGTGAGTAATACTGCATCTGTACCATCTAACACTACATTGGCAACATCTGAGGCTTCCGCACGAGTCGGAATTGGGTTATTGATCATACTATCGAGCATCTGAGTTGCTGTGATAACCAGCTTGCGAGCTTCAATACACCTTCTAATAATAAATTTCTGGACAGGAGGAACTTCTTCAGGACCAAGTTCAACACCAAGATCACCACGAGCCACCATTATACCATCAGCAACTTTGAGAATTGATTCAAAATTTTCAACACCTTGTTTCAATTCAATTTTTGCGATAATAGGAATATTTGCATTTTTCTTCTTGAGGTAATTTTTCAAATTAATGATGTCATCTTCATCTCTAACGAAAGAGAGAGCGATAAAATCGAGTTTATTTTCAATTGAAAAATCA
Organism: uncultured Ignavibacteria bacterium; assembly: GCA_937944105.1. GTDB lineage: Bacteria > Bacteroidota > Ignavibacteria > Ch128b > Ch128b > Ch128b. The sequence goes on along the minus strand of CALDZP010000002.1, from coordinate 33,453 downwards.
ATCCACTCCCGATCTTTTTCCGTAATTGATGGAGTTTTAAGAATAGAATCAGGTACATTAAGCCCTTTTTTTTCCTTTAATATTCCTCCCTCGATAACCTTACATTTAAGTGAATTAGGACTTTTACTTATAACTTTTAGTTTTATTAAGCCATCATCAATTAAAATTCTTTCACCTATTTTTAATTCCTTTGATAAATTTTTGTATGAGGTAGAAAATGCATTTTCTGAGCCTTCAATTTCTTTATCATAAATAGTGATTATTTGATCTTTCATTAATTTAATTGAACCATTTTTTAATTTACCGACTCGGATTTTTGGTCCCTGTAAATCGCCTAAAATTGGAATATTTTTTTTCAGCTTAACGGATATATTACGAATATCTTTTACATGCTCAGCAAAAACTTTTAAATCCCCATGAGAAAAATTTAATCTAAAACCATCTGTTCCTGCATCAATCATTTTTTTTATAATTGACAACGAGGAAGATGCTGGACCAATTGTAGCAATGATTTTTGTCTTTTCGCCTGTAAGTATTTTCATTTCTTAGACTAATCTAATTTTTATTTTTTACCTTTTTTCACAACAAAACCAACGGGTTTTGTTTTCTTTGCTTTTCTTTTTGACTCTTCAAATTTTGTAATCTCATAAAGTTCTTTCAATTTCTGATAAACTTTTTCATAAACAGTTCCAGATTCCCATTTACCATTTTCGTATTTACCTGCTTTATAACCCGTTAAAATCTCAATACCTTCATCAATTGTATCAACAGCCCAAATACTAAATTTCTTTTGTTTAACTGCTTCCACAACTTCTTCATTTAACATCAAATCCTTTAAATTTCTTCTCGGAATAATTACACCTTGAGTTCCATCCAATCCTTTCATCTTACAAACTTTGAAGAAGCCTTCAATCTTTTCATTAACACCACCAATTGGTTGAATTATCCCTTTTTGGTTAACAGAACCTGTCACAGCAATTCCCTGTTTTATTGGGATACCACTTAATGCCGAAAGCAAAGCATAAATTTCAGTTGAAGATGCACTATCACCATCTATTCCGCCATAAGATTGTTCAAAACAAATGCTAGCTGTGAAAGAAAGTGGGAAATCCTGTCCAAATTTTTCTCTCAACAAGCCGGAAATAACAAGAACTCCTTTATCGTAGATTTTTCCAGAGAGTCTCGCTTCTCTTTCAATATTAATGATGCCAGAATTCCCGGCGGATACACTCGTAGTGATTTTAGATGGTTTACCAAAGGTATAATCATTAATTGAATAAACTGCCAGACCATTAATTTCCCCAACCTTTTCACCACTTATATCAATAATTAATTTTTCCTCTTTAATTTTTTCATTGATCTTTTCTTCGATCATGTTATGACGATAAACATAATTATCGTAAGCAAGCTTAACATGATCACCTGTCACAATTTCAGCACCTGAATCCTTAGCCCAAAAACTTGCTTCTCGGATAATATCAGCAACTACAGCGAATCGAGCAGTTAATTTATCCTTCGAACCGGCATAGCGAGCAGAAAACTCTGCAAGTTTTGCTATTGCTTTTTTATCAAAATGTAAAAGATTTTCCTCTTCGCACAATTTTCTAACAAGCCCCGCAAGGTCATTTAATGCTTTTGGAGTATTTTTCATCTCGTAATCAAAATCCGCTCTAACCTTAAATATTTTTTTGAAATCTTCTTCGTATTCACTTAATATGTAGTAAATCTCATCACTTCCAATAAAAATTACTTTTGTGCTGATCTCGATAGGTTCAGGTTTTATATTAGTTGAATAAAGAAGATATTGACCAATGTAATCCTGGATTTCCAATTTTCTAAACATTAATACTCTTTTAAGAGCTTTCCAAACACCTGGTTCAGTTAAAGCATCAAATGCATTTAAAACCAGATAACCACCATTAGCTCGAAGAATTGAACCTGATTTAATGTTCATAAAATCTGAATACCATGCACCTCCCCCTTCATAGACTCGCTCTATTGTACCAAATAAATTCGCATATGTCGGGGTTGTTTCAATAATAACAGGACATTCCTTAGTATTAGAATTATCCAGAACAATATTAACCTGGTAAACTCTGAAGGGATCTCGAATTTCAGCAATACTTGGTGGTATTTGTGGAGTTTGTTGCGTTTGCTGTTCAGATTTTCCTGCTTCTTTAAAATCCTCAAGCGAATTTAGAATTGATTCTTTAACTTCATCAAGATATTCATGAACTTTAGGAAAGTCAAATTTTTCTTTCATATCCGTAATTACACCAGATACAAGATTATTTACAGCTTCTTGCTCAAGTTTTCTTAGTTTTTCCTGATACTCGCGAGATAATTGTAGACCTCGTTTAAACAATTCCTGAAGTTGAATAGTGTATTCTTGATATTTTGAATAAACCCTTTCTGCTTCTTCTGGTGTTATGACATTATTATTTACAAGCTCAGCAATTTGTTGAATTGGAACTGGTTTCCCATTGATGATTGGAAAAATTTCTGGACGGTAAAATTGTCCCATTTGAACTTGTCCAAGAGAAAAATTTTCCTTCTTAATTTCATTCTCAAATTCAACCATTAATTTTTTTTCTTCTTCAGCATAACTTTCCATTATAGATTTTCGTTTTACCGCATAAGCTTCATCTTCTAGAACGACTGGTATTTTTTCAATTAAGAAATCAATCATAGAGTCCATGGCATTTGAAAAAAGCTGAGCAACCCCAGCAGGAAATACAAGCAGACGGGGCATATCGGGATTGGTAAAGTTATTTACATAAGCATAATCATAAAGTGTTGGGCAATTTGGACTTATTCTCTCAAGGATCTTTTTTATAGTAGTGGCTTTACCTGTTCCTGATAATCCTGTGACAAATATGTTGTATCCTGGTGCATTCAAATCTACTCCAAGCCGTAATGCCTTCAAAGCTCTCTCCTGACCAATAATTCCTTCTATTGGTTCAAGATTTTTTGTCGATTCAAATTCAAAAATATTGGGATCGCAGGTCCATGTAAGATCTTCTACCTTTATGGTTTCATGTACAGGTGAGGGTTTTAGTTTTTTCTGCATAGTCCTATGACCTTTTTTTGAAAATTAAGCAAATTTGAAATTAGTTAAAATATACCTGTAATATTTAAAACAATTTTCGAACAACAATTTTTTTACTTAACAATCTTTTTTTATGAAATCAAGATTCAATTTTAACTGAGATTGATTTATTACTTAGCTCCGAAAATAAAAAATTTGTTCAGGGATTTGTTTTACAATTCAACCTTGAAATACTAAAAAGTCAAATATTAAAGAGAGATAGATCAAGATAAATTTTCACAATCTTTAAATAAGAAAAACCAATTAAGATATGCAAAGTTAGATATCCTAAGTGTTAATCCATAAATACAATAAAAAATGGTAAACAAAGAATAAAAAAGAATACTTAAAGAAGCTAATTGAGTATAAGTAAAGTGAAAAGATATATCAACTATATAATAAATCATTGTATAGCTGCGAAGTAGAAACTTCAATTGCTTCACTTACTCAATTAGATAAATATTTTGAAAAGTATCATGCGTTAAGTAAGTTTTTTAGAATACATTTAGATAAGTTACTTATGCATCAGGAAGATAGGAAGATAATGAAGACAAACAACATAGCAGAAAATGTCAACCGTAGAATAACGATAAGAATGAAGACAATGGAATCATTTAAGAATATTATTAATTCAGAAAACTACTTAAACCTATACAAAAATTATTTGCGATTTAAGTCATATAAAGATTGCAAGGGAACAATCAAGTTCAAGAATGGCAAATCACCTTTTGAAGTTTGTGACGAAATGATACGAAATAAAGATTGGCTTAAAAACGCTCTTACTTTTTATTAAATTTATTAACTGTTAGCAGGTACGCTTTAAAAATTCTGATTGGAATTTAATCTTAAATAATATTATTTTCTTTTAGAAATAAATGGAGAGATTACTATGGCAGAAATTCTTCACATTCATCCTAAAAATCCTCAAATGAGATTCATCAATAGAGCAGTGGAGGTATTAAGAAATGGAGGCGTAATAATATATCCAACAGATACAGTCTATGGCCTTGGATGCGATATATTTCAAAAAAATGCCATTGAGCGAATCTATCACATCAAACCAAATTTAAATGATAAACCTTTAAGTTTTATCTGTGCTGATCTCAAGGATATAGCTCAATATGCAAAAGTATCAACACAAGTTTATAGATTTCTAAAATATGCATTTCCAGGACCTTATACATTTATTTTGCCTGCAGCTCGAGAGGTTCCAAAAAAATTATGGAGTAAAAGAAAAGCTGTCGGTATTCGTGTTCCAGATAACTTAATTGCACAAACTCTTGCAAGAGAACTTGGGCATCCAATTGTTAGTACCAGCGTAACTGATGAGAATGGAGAAATATTAAATGATGAAGAATCAATCATGAAAAACTACGGCAAAAAAGTTGACTTAATTTTATATGCAGGTCCATTAGGATTAACACCATCAACTATAATTGACTTCAGTGGTGAAGAACCTGAAATTATTCGGGAAGGTGCGGGAATTATTGATTTTCTTGAAATAAAAGAATAATAAAAATTTTTATCGAAAAGATAATTTCTGGCCTTAAAAATTTTTATGCAACAGAGACTCCAAAAAGATGTCTCTGTTGCAAATTAAATTCTTTCTTTGAAAATAATCACAAAACTTTCATTAAGTAAATAATACAATACCACCTGCTGCTTTTTGATAGAAATCACCAACGGTCAAAATATCATCAACACCTTCCCACAAATCCTCCTTTTTCAGATGAAACATATCCATAGCTAATTTACAAGCATAAATCTGACCACCTGAATCTTTAATCATTTGTAAAAATTCACGAACTGGGGGAACATCCAGTTTTTCCATTTCTTTTTTCATCATCCAGGTTGCAAATGACGCCATTCCAGGAATAACACCAAGCCAGGTTGGCATTTTTTGTCCCCATGGTAAACGCATCGCTGCATTACCTACGGTTACAATTGAAAGTTTATCCATTCTTTTTTCAACTATAGCATCTAAGCCAAAGAATGTAAAAAATAGACTTGCTTCAATACCTTCCATTCTTGCACCATTTGCAAGAATTAATCCTGGATAGACTCCGTCCAGCGAACCACGGGAAACAATGATAGATACTTTTTTAATCTCATCATTTTGATTAGGCATTTTTATTCTCTCCTTTATTATTTAAATGCAACCTTTTGGTTTTGGCAAACCGGCAATCCTTGCCGCTTTTTTAGCAGGGCCTTTTGGAAATAGTTGATAAAGTTCTTTTGTATCAACACCACTTTCTTTAGTCAATTTTCTAATTGATGGTGCATCACCAACTTTTTGATATTCCTGACGCATGTAATTAATTACTAACCAATGTCTCTCGGTTAATTCAGGAATGCCTTCTTCTTTTGCTAGTTCTTTAGCTATTTCTTCATTCCAGTCATTTAGATTTTTGAGATGACCATCTTCATCAAATTCTATTTGCCTGCCAAGAATTTCTTTTACTGGCATAATTTATCTCCTTAGATTAGTTTTTGTTTTGTTTATGATCTATTTCGAAATAATTAATGTTTGAATTCATTGTAGAGAGACTTTTCAGGAATTGTAATCCAAAGAATATTGCTTTTTTTGTTTCTGGATGATTAAGTTCTTTGATTAATTCCAGAAGAGAAATTTTGTCTTTTACTTCAATGTCTAATTTTTTATAGACATTCACTGCATTGTTAATAGCATGTAACATATCAGGTTGTGTAAGGTTTTTAATTGTGTTTAAGATCGTAACAATATTATCTCCTAGTGCTTTAAAATCATCAATAGTAAATGAAGTTACAATGTTATCTAAAATTTTTTGAGACTCTTTTAAGAACTCAAAATAACCTTTTCGATCTAATTCATCCAATTTATGCATAAAATCAATAACCATTTCTTTAGAAATTGGGCCAAAATCTTTTACAAAGTCACGAATATTTTCCAGTTGATCAAAAAGTTTGGTTAAGTTATTTATATTTCTTAAAAGTTTTTTAAATAGGTGAAGAATATCACCAGTTTTAAGATAATCGTGTACCTGTTCAAGTTCATCGAGCGAAGTTAGATATACATCTTTTGCCACACGCATCAAATCATTTTTCAAATCTTCCATTTCCTGGCGGTGCTTCCGCTGTAGATTAATTTCACTTAAAATGAAATCAAGTTTTTTATTGATTTCATCAAGTTGAGTCTGAATGTTTTTATCTTCCATAGTTATAACCTCTTTCCAGCCATACTCATTTGAGATTCAATAGGAAGTTCAACCCCTTTAAGCAGAAAATTCCAGTACATCCATCTAAACATAATTTTTCCATAATGGTTCATTTTAGTTTCCTCAAGAAGTGAAAATGGTCCTATTGCAGGTAATGGATATTTACCAGGTAAAGGTTCAGTATCGTAATTAAAATCAATTAAAATACCTTTACCAAAACCACTCTCAATAAAACAATTAGCATGTCCATCAAATTTTGCTGTAGGTTTCCTTCCATCTATTACATCCAAAAAATTTTCAAATAAGATATCTGATTGGAAATGAGCAACCGAACCTGCTTTGGAACTTGGAAGATTAGTTGCATCACCAATGACAAATATGTTATTAAATCCTTCTGCCATCAAAGTATGTTTATCTGTAGGGACAAAGTTCAAAACATCCCCCATTCCACTTCGAGCAATTGCCTCGTCACCTTTATTAGTAGGAATAGTAACCAACACATCAAATGGCACTTCTATTTCGTCCCAGCTTATAATTTTCTTTTCATCATTATCAACACGAGCTATGTTAAAGTCGGTAACAAGTTTTATATTTTTCTTTTCGAGAAAATCTCCGAGTATTGCAGACGCTCGAGGTTTGGTGAACGCACCAGATAATGGCGAAACATAATAGATATCAACTTTATCCCTTATTCCCCTCTCTGTAAAATACCAATCAGCAAGAAAAGCGAATTCCAGTGGAGCTACAGGACATTTAATTGGCATTTCAGTGATATGGATAACTAATTTTCCGCCTTCCCAATGTTTGAAGAAATTTCTCAAAGCACAAGCGCCATCAATGGTATAAAAATCAAAAACATTTTTATACCAAAGTTTATCCTTCATTCCTTCTATTTCAGTTGGGTCAACTCGTACGCCAGTTGCGATAATTAAATAATCATATGACAGGACTCTGTTATTCGAGAGAATTACCCGGTTCTTATCAGGTTCTATTCTATCAATTTCGCTCATTATTACTTCCACACCAGATGGGAAAAAATCCCTTTTAGGTTTAATCACATCACGACGACTATAAATTTCAAACGGAATGAAAAGAAATCCAGGTTGATAATAATGAGTTTCGTCTTTATCAACAATTGTAATATGCCATTCATTTAAATCAAGGGCATTATAAAGTTTGTTCAACATCATTGTTCCGGCAGTTCCGGCACCAAGAATTACTAATTTTCTCATTTTAGTTCCTCTTCTTTTTCTTTAATTGAATTCATAAATGTTAACTCTATTAATTTTGATTTTATTGGCTCACAATCATTAAAAATATTATAAACTTCACATTCACGACAATTTTTTTCAGCACAATAATTGTTTTCATGCTTAAATGTCCAGCAAGGTCGATTTGCTTCTTTTAATGCACTACAGTATTCAAAATTTTTAAGAGAACATTTAATAATTGCCCAACAAGGAATTAAAGAGAATATTCTTTTAATCCCTTCTATACTGATCTTTTCTTCGTTAATTGCGTTGCGTATACATCTCAATCTTTCTATATCTTTATCTGAATAAAGACGCTGATTGGTTGATTTTTTATAAGGTACAATCAATCCTTCTCTTTCATACATTCTAATTGTATGAACTGAAATTCCTAAAATCTTAGCTGCTTCACTTATTTTGTATTTTGGCTTATCGTTCATCTTTTTTTTCGTAAGTATCAGCAATTGATATTAAGCAAATAATTTGCCAGACAGATTTATGAGATTTTTCAATTTTTTTGGCTTTTCAAAGTATTAATTTTATCAAAATTGAAAAAAATTCGTTACTATTATATCAAAGTTGATATTTATAAATAATAACAAAATTTTTATACCTAAATGATTTGGAAATCAGAAATATGGTTTTTTGAAATTTGAATTCGTAAAGCAAAATTCAAATTTTCAAACTAAATATTTCTGAACTAAAACTCTGGTAGTAAACATCTGGAAGAAATTTTTTTAATAGTAGAATCAAAATCAAATAATGCCTTTTGCATTACATTGGAGGAGCCCCGATGACATAAAAGACAAACACCAACTGTTAAGACCTTTTTCTGAATTGCAGGTGATAATGGTGAAATATTTTTTCGTGTTGATAAAAATTCAAGCGATTTTTTATTATAACCAATCCATGCATCAACGGGCAACATATCTAGCGGATTAATTTGATTATAAGGCTTAAAATAAATCTTTATAGTTCTATCTATCTTTTTATAATCAAATACCCCTTTGCCAAATCCTAACGCCAAAGGATTTTGATGACAACTCTCACAGATTCTCGATTTTTTTGTGATGGTGTGAGAAAAAATTGGAGCATATATTCTTTTAAAATTGAATTGCGAACCTTTTCCTGACGAAATTTTTAATATCATTCCGGGAATAAAAGTTGTGATTTTTTCAACTCCATCTTTATTTTTTACCACTCCAAGAGCAGGATAATTAGTATGAAAATTACCAGCCTCTTCGTTCCAGCTGCCTCTAGTTATTTTATTCCCTAATAAATCAAATCCTTCTTTGTTTTTGTCGTAATAGGTATGGCAGTCAGTACAGTAAGTAACCCATGAGGTATGACAGGATTGGCAACTAAGGTTTCTGTGAGCCGGTAATTTACATTTTTTTGAAGGTTGTCGAAGTTCAAGATTTCTTTTTGTATTTTTCGTAATAAGAAAAATCTTGTTGTTTTTAAATTTCAGTGAATTTGAATAAGCAAGCTTTGAATTTCCTAATGCAATAAAAATTGAATCATGTAAAACATTATTTCTTAACCTTAAGATTTTATGAGTTTCGTAATCAAGCTCATTATAGTGTAAAAACTTTATTTGTTCAGAGTGACAATCTTCACATCTAATTTTTATTTGTTCCTCTTTATGTGAGTATAACGACCCATCACCCATTAACTCAAGTGCAATGTGACAATCAATACAATCCATTCCTGCCTTATAATGGACATCTGCATTTTTTATTTCAAAAACTCTTTCATCAAGTCTTTTAATATTTGTCGTAGTAGAATCTAATTCATCTGTTAAAATTTCCGACCATCCAATGTAGTTAGTTGATATTCTTCCAGAACGACTGTGACAACCGAAACAATGATCATTTGTAATATTTAAATCTAATGAGGGATGAAACTTTGGTGGTTTCCCGGATGACTTTTGAATAGATAAATATTTATTGAGATCCACCAATGCTTTATTTGAGTAATTCAAGTGACACGCAAGGCAACCACCACCTCTTGAAAGTTGATTTATATTCCCATACTCATTTTTTCATTGGATAAATGACATGATGCACATAAATTCCTCAAATGATTTTCAGCCATTGAGTGTTTGATATCGTTAATTCTAAAAAGTGAATCAGGATTAGAAATTTCATCAAAAACAATTTTATCTGTACTGACAACTCCACTCATTGTCGTCATAATTGAATTATTAACTCGATACAGTATATCAGGATGACAATTTGAATTACCACAGGTGAATTTTGCATTACTCAGGTTACCAGGAATTTTAATCAGGTTCACATGTGCTGCTCTTTTATTGAGAGAAAATGGATTACCCCTATGACAACTAAAACAACCAATTGAGTCTGGATTGTGATAAGATCCTATTCCTTCAATGATATGGCAATTTAAACAGCCTTCAGCCCGATCATGAATAAATTTGATTTCATCAGTTTCTAAATAAACCTCTTCACTCTTATTGATAAATTTATTTAACTCATAATTCAAGTTTAGGTTTTTTAATGATAAAGAAGTCAACTCCCAGTTTGAACCTCTAAAAAACATACCCACAAAACTTGAAACTAAATATAACATCAACAATAAAGAAAAAAACAGAATAATTAGTTTTCTAAAATATTCATTAACAAATTTGATTAAATAAAATACAATCAGACAAAATAAAATAAATAAGTTCAAAAAATTCGGAGTTTTCAAGTAATGCAAAATTTCCTGTAATCCAATAAAATACCACGGACCTTTGATTATGCTGGAATATTCATCAACAGGAAGAGGGGTAAGCAAAAAACTTGTAATTACTATAATTACAAGACTAATTAAAAAAATAGGAGATCGTGGGAAAAATAATTTCGAATGTTCGAGTATAAAGAAGAGTAATATAATAGAAGCAGTTGCGATATGATGAAAATAAATTATATGAAAATTAGTCTCATTGCCCATTATTAAATATGATAGTTCTTCTCCAACGTAAGGAATATTTTGAAGTAGAGACCTTAAGATTTTGAAAGCGAGTAAAGATTCTACATCACCCTTCAGAATGAAACCACTTAAAATCAAATAGAAAAGAATTGGGATTGAAAGAGTAAGATGAAGCCAAACTTTTGATTTAAATTTATTCTCCGACTTCCTCGAAATATGGTCAAACAAATGCAAAAGTGAAAAAATTAGAAAATATTGGGATGACCAATAATGTATATTCCTCAGAAAAGTGAGCAAATAATCTGAAACCAAAATTAAACTTATCGTTTTGAAAGGATTATTTATATCAAAAATTAAAAGTAAAGGAATGCCGGAAATAATAGAAATATAAAAGGTCGAAGTCGCAAGTTCACCAAAGTGAAATTTTTGAATTAACTTATCTATCCCCTTTTTATTAATATCAATCATAAATAATCAATTCATTCTTGATTTTGTCGACTTCGAATTTAGCTTGTTCAAGAGGAGAATTTGCAGGACCATTCAATACTTTTCCATAATAATCAAATCGAGAACCATGACAAGGACAAACCAGATTACCGTCACCAGATTGTCTTATCTGACAGCCAAGATGTGTACAACTGGATTTAAAAACTCGAGTTAAATCATCTTCTCTATAAATAATTAATTCATCTTTAAAATGGACACCATTGACCAAATCGTTTTTAATTATTTTTTTATTTCTTTTCTGATTTTGAGTCAGAATTTTACCTGATACTTTTAAAAGTATTGCACCAATAACATCATATCAAATAAAAAAATTTTCTTCAATCATTCATTCAATCAAAACACTATACTGAACTAAATTTCGTTTAAAATTGAAATACTTCATTCGAAATTTTGTAATTAAAAATAAAATTATTACAAAAACGAAAACGAAAATAATTTGACGAATTATTAACCAATTACCATAATATAAACCAGAATTTTACACCACGAGATAAAAAACAGAATTAATAAAAATAAGTGAAAATCCTTTATAAGGAAATGAAGATAGAATTTTATTTAATCCAGCTATCGAAAAAATCAAAAATGGGATAAAAGAAATAACTACTACTCTTTCATCGTTAACTGCAAAAAAGATCTGAAAGTAAATCAGGATAATAAATGGTAAAAATCTGAAAAACCATTTCTTTAAAGTATTGATATCAAAAAATGATAAAATGAAATGTACCATAAAAGTGTATACAGTGATTTAATATAAAAAACCAAAAGTAAAATCACTTAATTTCGTCATTGCCAACTTAGTCAATAAAAATTCTAAACTGTATTCTGTGTTATCCAAATGAACCAATTTAAGCTGATATGGTAAAGTTTTTAAGTAATCTTCAGATGAATTTAATGGTGGGATTAATATTCTAATGAGAATAAAAACAAGAATTGGAAATATTGAAATCATTAAAGTTTTTTTCATTAGTTTTAAGTCAATAATCTTTATGGTTTGTAAGGAATAATATAAAGGCAAGACAAATCAAACAGATGCTTTTGTCATTGCACCAATTAGCATAACCAAAACAAATGCAATATCATTTTTCGATAAAATGGAATATATTCCCATAGTTGATAAAAAAATTGCAAATGCATCAACTAACCAGAAATCATGGATAACAAATTTTGATGCAAAGCTGATTGAGAAATATCCAATCATCAATGATATAGATAGAGCTGTATTATTAAAAATTTTCTAACCAATTTTATAAACATAAAATCCGGTTAAAACAACAGAAACAAAAGCAATTAATTTAAAATTAATAGAGATCTAGAAAGGCAATAAAGAAGTCAGATAAGGTACAAATATTCGCCAACAAAATGGAGAAATGTGAAAATCTAAATTATTAGTCGCCATCCACAAGTACTTATGATAATCCAAAGGATAATTAAAATTAATATGTTTATAATCCATAATATCAGTATTCATGTAAATCAAAAGAGTTAATACAAATGATACAATGAATGCTATAAGTTCAAAAATATTTTTATTTTTAGTTTAATAAATTTCATTTCATTTGTAGTAAAATTTTTTCTAAACTTAAAAAATTATTAATTCAGAATAATGGTGGAGGTAATAAAATGAAATTTGTATTAATCACAGGCGCTTCAACTGGAATTGGATATGAACTCGCAAAAATTTTCGCTAAAGAGAAATACAATTTAATTCTCGTTGCCAGGAATATTGAAAAATTAATTGAAATCAGAGAAGAGTTACAAAACCTAGGAGTAAATATCGTAATAATCAAAAAAGATTTATCAAGACCTGAATCTCCTCAAGAACTATTTAATGAGATTGCTGAAAAAAATATTGAAGTAGATATTTTAATTAACAACGCTGGATTTGGTCTTTTAGGTCCTTTCAATGAACTTGATATTAATGCTCAACTCGAAATGATTCAATTAAATATTACTTCTTTAGTTCAAATAACTTATTTATTTCTTCCCAAAATGATTGAAAAAAGATCAGGTAAAATAATGAATGTTGCATCGACAGCTGCTTTCCAACCTGGTCCATATATGGCAATTTATTATGCCACAAAATCCTTCGTCCTTTCCTTTTCTGAGGCTATTTATGCAGAATTAAAATCTAAAGGTATAACTGTAACTGCATTATGTCCTGGACCAACAAAAACTGAATTTCAAAAACGAGCAGGGATGGAAAACATTAATCTTGAAAGAGCTAAACTACTTCCTTATATGTCAGCTGAAAAGGTCGCCCAAATTGGATATGAAGGCTTGATGAAAGGAAAAAGAGTGGTGATTCCAGGATTTTTAAACAAATTAGGAACGAAACTCGTTAGGTTAGTTCCTCAAACATTTGTTTTAAATGTTATTAAAAAATTTAACTCGAGAAATTAAAATGTGCGTTTTAGTCTTTGCATATAAATTTCATCCAACTTATAAATTTATATTTGCTGGTAACCGAGATGAGTTTTATGATAGACCAACACAATATGCTTCAATCTGGGGTAATCAGATCAAAATACTCTCGGGAATTGATTTAAAATCTAAAGGGCTCTGGCTCGGTCTATCTATCGATCGAAAAGATGAGATACCAAGTGGTGACTTTGTTGTTGTAACAAATTTTCGTGACCTATATAATTTTAATGAAAACAAATCCTTACGATCAAGAGGATTACTCGCTTTAGATTTTTTACTTAGCAATTACCAATTCAACTCAATAGACTCGAGGTTTAAAGATTTTGGAAATGAACTGCAATTAAATTCTAAAAATTATAATGCATTCAATTTAATTTATGGAAATTTTGATCAGTTATATTACTACTCAAGTCTTAAAAATATTGTTCAAGAAATAGGTCCGGGTATACATGGTTTGAGCAATAGTTTTCTCGATATTCCCTGGCCAAAAGTTCATTGGGCAAAGCTTAGATTTACTGAGATAATTAAAAATTCAAATGACTTGATCAATGATTTAATGAGTTTATTAACAGATCAAACAAAATTTGATGATGAATTACTGCCAGATACAGGTATTGGATTGGAAAGAGAACGACTACTCTCATCAATCTTTATTAAAAGTGATAATTATGGAACTCGTTCCTCTACCATAATTTTATGTGATTACGATAACAACGTTACTTTTTTCGAAAGGAATTATGAACCTGATAAACAAACTGATAGAATCTTTGAATTAAATTTAAGAATTAATTGAATGCTTTAATATTGATTAAGAAATGTAATTAAGATTTTTTCTTTAATTTCAAATCAAAATTTTTAAGATAAAGAGGTTCAAGATAAAAATAATTATCACATAAATATTTTTGAGAATTCGATTCTATAATCAATGCACCATAGTAAGAGTTATTCTCAATACCAATAACTTCAATAGCTTGAAATTCGTTTGAAAGTGTTTCCAACATCTTTTTTTCTGTAACAATTTTATCAAAATGATGAATGTGATTTTTAAAGTCTTGTAAAGTCATTAGCTCAAAAACATCAAGTTGAACAAAGTTTTTATCTATTACTTCAAAAGCGGCAAAATAAAATTCATTTTTTCTTGACGGGATTAACACAGCAATTTTTCCAATTAATTTATTTTCTAAAATTGCTTGATAAAGTAATTCTTCAAAATTTGTGTAACCGTAAAGTTTAAGTTGAGAACCGTAAATAATTCCCTTTGCAGTCGCAAGCCCAACTCTTAAGCCTGTAAATGACCCTGGTCCAAGATTAACGCAAATTCCATTTAAATCTGCGAATGTTATTCCTGATTTATAAATTAATTTCTTCAGTTCAGGGGCAATTAATTCTGCGTGTTTTTTATTTCCTTGTGAAGTGAATGACGCAATTAATTTTTTATCTATCACAATTGATAAACTTAAAGTATCGGATGCAGTGCTAATTGATAGTAATTTCATTTTTTTTCAATGATAATTTTTCTCTGGTTTTCAGATTCTCCAAATTCAATTGTCACTCTTATATACTTTTCTGGTAAAATTTCTTCAAATAGATCAGCCCATTCTATTAAGCAAATCCCATCGTTATTAAAATAATCTTCAAAACCAATGTCATAAAGTTCCTCAATATTTTTGATCCTGTAAAAATCAAAATGATAAATCACAAATTTTCCTTTGTATTCATTTATTATTGAAAAAGTTGGACTAAGAGGATTTTGTTGTGCACCCAATCCTTCACAGATACCTTTAACAAAAATTGTTTTACCAGAACCAAGATTTCCAATTAATGCAATAATATCACCCTGTCTTATTTCGTATGATAATTTTTTTGCAATTTCGAAAGTTTCTTCTGGTGAATTTGAAATGAATATTAATTTGTCCAATTTTTACAATCACAAATTTTTTGGTTCAAGGACAGCAACAGGTAAAATCATTTCTTCCATTGATATTCCACCATGTTGAAATGTATCTTTATAAAGATTCATATATTTACTGTAATCAGTTGGATAAATGAAATAAAAATCTTCTTTGGCAATTATATAATTTATGGCAATTCCTCTTTTAGGCAACTTATAATCTTCAGAATTTCGAATATAAACAGCCTGTTTATCTTCAACTTTAAGATTTCTTCCAAATTTATATCGAAGATTTGGTAGGGCTTCGCGATCACCAAGAACTTTAGCTACATGCATACATCTTATGCTTCCGTGATCTGTGGTGATAACGACTCTTACTTTTTTATTAGTTGAAAGATTTTTCAATGCTCTAAATAATGATGAATGAACGAACCAGCTTTTTGTTAACGATAGATATGCTTGCTCATTCGGAGCTATCTCTTTTAAGATTGTCGAATCCGACCTTGAATGAGCAATCATATCAAGATAATTTACAACTACTGCCACCAGTCTTTGATCAATTAACGATAGTATATTTTGTTCAAAACTTTTTCCGTACTCTGGATCAATGAGTTTAATGTATTTTATATCACTTTTAAGAAAAACTTTTTTTCTTTCCAGTAATTTTTCAAGTAATTCTTTCTCAAATCTATTATGCGAGGTTTCATCATCATTCCCATGTGTCCATAATTCAGGATAATATTTTTCAATTTCGGAAGGAAAAAGTCCTGAAAAAATTGCATTCCTCGAGTAAGGTGTTGATGTTGGTAATATCGAATAATAAGAAAACTTTTTTATGTTGAAGTAGTTTCTCAATGCATCTTCCATCACTAACCATTGATCATATCGCATACAATCAAGAACAAAGAAAAAAACATTGTATCCCTCCTTCAAAAGCGGAAGAACGGACTCCGGAACTACATCAACTGAAAGAAGTGGTCGATCTTCGCTAGAATGAACCCAGCTTTTATAATTTCTTTCAATATATTTAGAAAATTCCTTTCTTGCTTCTTTTATCAAATCATCAAAAGTAGATTGAAACTCTAATTCTGGATGTTGTTGTAATTCGATTTCCCAATTTATAAGCTTAAGATAAATTTCAATCCACTCATCCCATTTCGGTCCATCCAGTAATCTTCTTGAAATATAATTAAAGTCCTGTAAATAATCCTTTGATACAAATTGAGCGGAAATTTCTTTTCCTTCCAAAAATTTTTTACAGATCATCAAAACTTGATGAGGTTTGATTGGTTTTAGTAAATAATCACTAATTTTACTACCGATTGCTTCTTCCATCAAGGATTCTTCTTCATTCTTCGTAATCATTACAACAGGTATAGCAGGATTTATTTCTTTAATTTTTGAGAGTGTCTCAAGTCCACCCATCCCTGTCATCATCTCATCGAGAAGAATCAGATCATATTGATTTTGAGAAACCATATCAATTGCATCTTCACCATTAGTCACTGTATCAACTAAATAACCTTTTTCATTGAGAAATAAAATATGAGATCTCAAAAGATCAATTTCATCATCAACCCAGAGAAGCTTTCCTTTGTTCATAAAGGCTCCACGAAATAAAATAAAAAATTAATTAAAAAATTTTCTAATTATCCACATAATCAATGAAAGTAAAACACTTATTAAAATCATGGAAGTAATCGGAAAGTAAAATTTAAAATTCGGTTTTTCTACAACAATATCACCTGGTAATTTGAAAAGAGGGATTTTATTCAAATAAGGAAGCAAAAATCCGATTGCTAAAAATAACAAACCAATAATTATAAATATTCTTTGCATGTTCATAGTTCACCTCATAAACTAAATCGACTTATAAACAAGTGGTTCAGTCTCAGGTTTAAAACCACTGAATTCAATTGCATTTAAGAATTTTTTTATAAAGTAATTTTCATTATCTATATCTGTTCTAATTTCAGCAATAACATCACCAGTTTTGATTTCATCACCAACTTTTTTAAAGAAAACAAATCCGGCTTTAGGATCAATAATGTCAGTAATTTTCATCCTGCCAGCACCAAGCTCAATACCAAGCATGCCAATTTCAAAAGAATTTATTTTACTAATGAAACCATCTCGAGGTGATTTTACTTCAAATTTAAATTTTGGTTCAGGATATTTAGAGGGATTTTCAATAAAGCTAACATCACCAGATTGATTTTCAGTAATTTCCAAAAATTTTTGATAAGCTTTTCCATTTTCAATTAATTTTTTCGAAAGAATTATTCCATCTTCAACAGTTGAAGATTTTCCTCCGAGATAAATCATTGTTCCAGCTAATAAGTGACAAAGCTCAGTTAATTCGTTATTTACTTGATTTCTCAGAATTTTTATTGATTCAAGAACTTCAAGCCAATTACCAACATAATTACCCAGTGGTTGATTCATGTTTGTAATATATGCAATGGTTTTAACACCAAATGCTTCTGAAATATATTTTAGATTTTTAGCAAGATTTTCAGAATCTTTGAGAGTTTTCATAAAAGCACCACTACCAGTTTTTACATCAAGGACAAGTCCATTAATTCCTTCTGCGAGTTTCTTACTCATTATACTGGCACAAATTAAAGGAATAGATTCTACGGTTCCAGTTACATCTCTTAATGCATAAATTTTTTTATCAGCTGGAGCTATTTCATTGGTTTGGCCAATCAGGCAAACACCAATTTTTTCAATTGTTTTTAAGAATTGTTCTTTCGATAAATTGGTTTTGAACCCTGGAATGGATTCTAATTTGTCTAATGTTCCACCAGTATGACCGAGCCCCCTACCACTAATCATTGGTACTATTACTCCCGCAGCAGCAGCAATAGGAGCTATTACAAGTGATGTTTTGTCACCAACTCCACCAGTTGAGTGTTTATCAACTTTCAATCCATTGATATATGATAAATCTAAAACATCACCACTATAGAGCATGACTTTAGTTAACGCCACAGTTTCTTCCTGAGTCATTCCTTTGAAGTAAATTGACATTAAAAATGAAGACATCTGGTAATCAGGAATACTACCTTTAATATATCCATTTACAAAAAATTCGATTTCTTCTGTTGATAAAGTCATTCCGTTTCTTTTTTTAATTATAATTTCAACGGGATTCATATTATACACAATTTAGTATGACATTTTAATTTCAGTTTGTTTTTCTTCCAATCTGCGAACAACTTTTTCAAAAAACTTTTTCCATTTCTCTGTATCAGAATTGTAATACTCAAGTGTTCTTTCAACCATAAATTGATTAACACTATAAACATTATAAATTGAATCTCTGGCTTTAATATAAGCTGAATCATTTCCACGATATATTTCTTTAGCAACAAGCAAATCGGCATAGAGATTTACAAAGTTATCTTCCTCTATTCGATGATTTGATTTACAGCTTATAAATATTACACTGAGAAGTAAAAGAAGGGTAAGATATTTCATATATATCACAATTTTTTACTTGCCTCAAATAGAATTCGTTTTTCTTCTTCCGTTAAACTTTTATAACCGTATTTGCTAATTTTTTCTAAAATTCTGTCTATTTCTTCCTGATCAATTTCATGTTCAGATTTTTTCCCATCATTTATGTCAAAATATTCCACATCTTCATATTTAGAATCTCGAGTAGAATAATATTTCAATTTTTTTCGATAAATAATTTTATCAATTAATCCATCAAGAGACCAATGATAATATCTTTCAATTAAAATGTAACTTAAACCAATAAATGCTCCACCGATATGAGCAAGGTGAGCAGTTAATGAAAGATCTCCAATGGAAAAGAGCTCGAGTAAAATCATAAAACCGATTAAATACATTGCAGGTATTGGAATGAAGAAATAAAGATAAATGGGTCTTCTAGGGAAAATAAGTGCAAAAGCCATCAATAAACCATAAATACCACCTGAAGCACCAACTGTTGGGCCAATAGAACCTTCTAACAGTGGTGATAAAAATAATTGAGTCAAACCTGCACCAATACCACAGGTAAGATAATAAATTAAAAATTTTCTCGATCCCCAAAGGTTTTCAAGTTCAGTTCCAAACATCCATAAATAAAGCATATTAAAAAGAATGTGAGAAAAACTACCATGCATAAATTGGAAAGTAATTAATTGCCATGGCCTGAAATTTTCACCAAGGGGCATTAATGCAAAATATTTTATAAGGTAAGTTTCAAGGCTTTTTTCTCTTCCCAAATCGTCAGTAAAATAGAATTGTCCAAGAAAAATCTGTAAAAGATAGACAATTCCATTAATGATCATTAGGTATTTAATAACGGGTGGAAAAAATGAAAATCCACCAAACATCGTAGGTCTATAGTAGCGATCGTTATAAGACATTTCTAATCCTCAATTTCATAAACAAAAAATAATGAAAAAAAATGTAATTATTAATTCGTTTACATAATGAATTTATGAATTTTTAAGTCATTTTTAATTTAATTCAATAAATTGATGACGGATGTAAATTTCAAGACAAATTGTAATAACTACAACTTTAAATTAATCTTCAAAAGTAATAAGGTACAGAATTGAGTATCTAAATACTATTAGCTAATTTTGTACTAGATGATAAAGAAAAACTTATCCCCTCACAAAAAATATTTAAATAACCCACTTAAAATAAAACAAATAAACTATTGTAGAGGTAAATCATGACAGATTATGCAAAAAAAGTACTTTCTGAGGTAAAAGCAAAAAACCCCAATGAACCTGAATTTCATCAAGCGGTTCAGGAAGTTTTTGAAACACTCACTCCTGTTCTGGAAAAACATCCAGAATATGAAGCTGCAAAAATCTTAGAACGAATGGTTGAACCTGAGAGAGTAATAATTTTTAGAGTACCATGGCAGGATGATAGAGGTCAGATTCATATCAATCGTGGATTTAGAATTGAAATGAATAGTGCTCTTGGACCTTATAAAGGTGGGTTGCGATTCCATCCTTCTGTTAATTTAGGTATCTTGAAATTCTTGGCATTTGAACAAGTATTTAAAAATAGTCTTACAACACTTCCAATGGGTGGTGGAAAAGGTGGTTCTGATTTTGATCCTAAAGGTAAAAGTGATAATGAAGTAATGAGATTTTGTCAGAGTTTTATGACTGAACTCTTCAGACATATTGGACCAGATACGGATGTCCCTGCAGGAGATATTGGAGTTGGTACAAGAGAAATTGGTTATCTTTTCGGTCAATACAAAAGAATTAAAAATGAATTTACTGGAGTTTTGACTGGAAAAGGAATAAACTGGGGTGGCTCATTAATTAGACCAGAAGCAACAGGTTATGGTGTTGTTTATTTTACACAAGAAATGTTAAAAACAAGAGGTGAAACAATTGAAGGTAAACGAATTGCTGTCTCAGGTTTTGGGAATGTTGCGTGGGGCGCAGTCAAAAAAGCTACAGAACTTGGTGGTAAAGTCGTAACACTATCAGGACCTGATGGATTCATTTATGACGAAGATGGTATAAAAGGAGAAAAAATTGACTTCATGTTAAAAATGAGAGCAAGTGGTAGAGATATGGTTAAAGATTATGCTGATGAATTTAAAGTTCCTTTCTATCCTGGTAAGAAACCTTGGGGTGTTAAAGTTGATATTGCTCTACCCTGTGCAACTCAGAATGAAATCTTTGAAGAAGACGCAAAAGAATTAGTCAAGAATGGATGCATTTGCGTTTGTGAAGGGGCAAACATGCCAACAACTATAGAAGGTTATCATGTGTTCAAAAATGCTGGAATCCTTTATGCACCTGGAAAAGCATCAAATGCTGGTGGTGTTGCTGTTTCAGGACTTGAGATGACTCAAAATAGTATGAGATTACCATGGCCAAAAGAAGAAGTCGATTCAAGGTTACAACAAATCATGAAAAAGATTCACGATACATGTCTGGAAACAGCTGAAAGATTCGGCGTCCCCGGTGATTACGTTGCTGGCGCTAACATTGCAGGATTTCTGAAAGTTGCTGATGCAATGATTGATCAAGGATTGGTTTAATAAGTTTTAATTAAATTTTGCAAAGTCACCAGAATCCAAGTGTTCTGGTGACTTTTTTTATGAAAAAAGATTATTAACTTTCCTAAGATTAACAAAGGTTCAAATTAAAGTTCAATTTAAATTACTAACAAAAAAAATTAATTTTCACTTGTTTAAGTTTCTCAAATCAATCTTTTAATTTTAATATCACACATTATTTTTGAGAAATTCAATAAGCAGCCTTACACCATAACCTGTCATAGTATTATTATTATATGGGATAGTATCTTCCTGAAATGCTGGACCAGCAATATCGAGGTGAACCCAATTATATTTTTCATCGACAAACTTTTCAAGAAAACAAGCGGCGGTAATTGCACCTGCCCATCTTCGACCAACATTTTTTACATCTGCAACATTACTTTTAATCAATTCATGATAATCATCCCAGAGAGGTAATCTCCAAACTTTTTCTGATGTTAAATTACCTGCTCGAGTTAATTTTTCGGCAAGCTCATCAGAACGGGTAAACAATCCAGCAGCAAATTGACCGAGTGCCACAACGCAAGCACCTGTTAATGTTGCAAGATCAATTACAACTTTAGGTTTAAATTTACTTGCATATTCCAGTGCATCAGCTAAAATTAAACGACCTTCAGCATCTGTATTATCAATTTCAATGGACTTGCCTGAAGCTGTTCTAATAATATCACCTGGCTTCATCGATTTTCCGGAAGGTAAATTTTCAGCAAGAGGAATCAAGCCAATAAGATTTACTTTCAGCTTAAATTCAGCAGCGGCAAAAATAGTTGAAAGAACAGCAGCAGCACCTGACATATCACCTTTCATTTCCCACATTCCAGTAGACGGCTTTAAACTAATTCCGCCTGAATCAAATGTTATTCCTTTGCCAACGAGGACATTTGTGTCTTTTGAATTTTGATTACCACGATAATTTAAAACCACAAAGTATGGGGGGTTATCACTTCCTTTACCAACTGCAACCAATCCCCCCATTTTCATTTTTTTAATTTGCTCAAAATCATAAACCTGAACTTTTACAGATCGATTCTTCCTCGATAAATCTTTTACTATCTCTACAAATTTTTGAGGAGTTAATTCATTGGAAGGTTTATTTTGTAAATCCCGTGTAAGAAAAACATATTTCATTAAGGTATCGGTCGTTTTGAAAATATCAGTCAATTTCTCATTGCCTATTTCAGGATAATAAACTTTTATTGTTATCTCGTGATCATTTTTTTTGCTTAAGTATTCGTCATATCTGTAGTCACCAAGCTTTAGTCCTTCAAGATATGTTTGAATATAATATTCATGATTATTAAAGTTTTGAATTATCTCTTCATCGCTTAAATCAGATGGTATAATAATAGTCTCTTTGATTTTAAGAGTTTTAAGTTTTTTTAACAAAGTTGAACTATTTCTTCGAAAAGTATCGGGATGGAGTTTTTTTCTTTCACCTACTTTTTGTAGCAAAACAACTCGCCCATCTCTCAAAGTAAAATGGAATAATTTATCGTCCGTTGATTCTAAAATTGACTGAATTCTTTTTGGTAATTTTTCATTAGTCAGAGTGGAAAATTTAGCTAAAGTTTCTTCAATTGATTCTTTTTCAGAAAATGAAAATAGAGAAAAACTTTCAATCTGCTCAAACTTCGATGAAATTTTTTTATTTTTTGTTTCAATCAATTCGAATTTAATCATTGTTTTTCCCTTTCATATTTTTCTAAATCTTGAATTGTTTGATTAATGACCATGGGAATTACATCTTTTAAATTAGCATTTTCAAGACGAATCCCGGCAGCATTTAAATGACCACCGCCACCAAATTTCTCTGCTAAAAGATTAACAGGAAATTTTTCTTTACTCCTTAAACTTACCTTTACACCATTTTTAATTTCGAAAAATAGCATCCCAACAATAGTTGTTTTTAAACTTAAACAATAATTTACAAATCCATCTACATCGAATTCTTCTTCTTCTGGAACATACTTCATCAGCAAGTTCCTATCAATAACCATATAGGCAATTTTGCCGTCCATTGCCAAATTAATATTTGCAATAGATATTCCAAGCAGTTTCAATTTTTCCAGATTCATTTCATTGTAAATTTTATTGTAAATGTAAGTTGGATTAGTTCCTTTTGAAATTAAATCAGCAACAATTAAATGAACATTTGGAGTGATTCTTTCAAATCTAAATGAACCTGTATCAGTCATAATTGCAGCATATAATGCATCGGCTGTCTTTTTATCGATTAGGTTTGAATCATAAGTCTTAATCAATTCATATATTAAAATTGCAGTGGCTGGTGAATCAATGTCAGTAAAAATTTCATCAACAAAATTTTGTGGGTTACGGTGATGATCTATTATAATTTTATATGCTTTAGTTTGATTGAGAATTTGCATCATCGAACGGGTACGGCCCAGTGTATTAAAATCAACAGCAATTATTACATTAGCATTTAAGATGTAATTATCAAAAGAATTATCGTAGATGTTAATTAAATTTTCCTCATCAAGAAAAGTGTAATTCTCAGGTGTTGGACTATGATTTATAATTTTAAAATCTTTATTCAACTTTTGTAAAAAGTATGCGAGAGCAAGTTCAGAACCGATTGCATCACCATCTGGATTAACATGAGTTGTAATTACAAACGAATTATTATTTTCAATAATTTCTAAGATGCGTTTATAATTTATCATTTAACTTACCTTTTTGAGTTTATCAGATTATTACAATTTATAAAAAATTAATGAATTGGGAATAACTAATGAAAGAAATAATTTGTTTCCAAAGGGTATAAAATAAAAAATGTCATCCCGAAACTCATCAGGATGACATTTCTAATTATATCTTAATTGTCAATTTTATTTAATTTCCCAGGTTGTTGCATTAAAGAATAATTTTTTCAAATCACCTTCACCTTTTTTCTCTTTCACCTTTTTAATCTGATCATGAAGCATTTCATCATAAGTTGGTTTGTATATTTGTCTGAATACACCAACCGGAGTTGGAAGACCTGGTTTCTCATTCATGTGAGCAAGCATTGAAGCATAAGCTGGATCTTCATTAAATTCGTTATGAACCAATAAATCATCCTTCGACCATTTTCCGTCTTTCAACGAAACAACAACGGGTGTCATTCCATCCATCCTGATACCTTTGTCATTTTCCTTTCCAAAAATCAATGGTTCACCATGTTTGAGATATACTACATTCTCTGGTTTATATTCCTTCTCAGTCAAATGCAAGAATGCACCGTCATTGAAAATATTACAATTTTGATAAATCTCAATAAAAGCTAATCCTTTGTGTTGACCCGCTCTTAAAATCATTTCCTGCAAATGTTTTGGATCTCTATCCATAGATCGAGCAACAAAAGTAGCTTCTGTTCCTATAGCTAATGCAACAGGGTTGAATGGGTAATCAACTGTACCGTAAGGTGAACTTTTCGTAACTTTATTCAATTCTGAAGTTGGAGAATATTGTCCTTTGGTTAATCCATAAATTCTGTTATTGAAAAGGAGAATTTTCAAATCAATATTTTTTCTACAAGCATGAATAAAATGATTACCACCGATTGAAAGTAAATCTCCATCCCCTGTTGCAACCCATACAGAAAGTTTAGGATTAACTAACTTAATCCCAGTCGCAATAGCTGGTGCTCTACCATGAATACCATGAAAACCATATAGGTCAACATAGTAAGGAAATCTACTTGAACATCCAATACCGGATACAAAAACATAATCTTCTTTTTTAATATTCAAAAGTGGAAGAGTTCTCTGAACCTGTGCAAGAATACTATAATCACCACAACCTGGACACCACCTAACATCCTGATCAGATTGAAAATCTTTTGGTGTATATTTTACTTCCGAAGATATGGTCGTCATCTTATTTTACTCCTAACAATTCATAAATTTTATTTTCAATTTCAGAAGATTTGAAAGGCAATCCCTGAATTTTATTTAATTGCTGAACTGGAATTAGATATTTTGCACGAATTATAAAGGCAAGTTGACCTAAATTCAATTCGGGAATTAATATAGTTTTGAAGTTGTGTAAAATTTCTCCAAGATTTTTGGGCATCGGATTTAAGTAAAACAAATGAGCCTGAGAAACTTTATAACCTTTTTCACGAACTCTATTCACAGCATCTCTAATTGCACCAAATGTTCCACCCCAACCAAGAACAAGTAAATCACCTTCTAAATCACCATAAACATCCTGAAGTGGAATATCATCAGCGATTTTGTTAATCTTATCATCTCTCAATTTAACCATAAATTCATGATTTTGTGGATCACTTGTAACTTCGCCTGTGATATGTCTTTTCTCCAATCCACCAATTCTGTGTTCAAGTTCTGGAGTTCCTGGAATTGCCCATGGTCTAACATTAAGTTCATTTCTTAGATATGGTTGAAATTTAGAATCTTTATAATCTTCTGGTTTAGCAAACCTAACTTCAATTGCAGGCAAAGAATCCGGATCTGGGATTTTCCATGGTTCTGATCCTTGAGCAATGTATCCCTCAGACATAACAATGACTGGAGTCATGTATTTGATTGCAATACGGGAAGCTTCATATGCAGCATAAAAACAATCAGCAGGACTTTTTGCAGCAATTATTGGAATTGGGGCTTCTCCATTTCTTCCAAACATTGCTTGAAGCAAATCACCTTGCTCTGTTTTTGTTGGCATTCCAGTAGATGGACCAGCTCTTTGAATATCACAAATAACAATTGGAAGTTCAGCCATTACCGCAAGTCCCATAGCCTCACTTTTTAGTGAAAATCCTGGTCCACTAGTAGTAGTAATTCCAAGTCCACCAGCAAAAGAAGCACCTATGGCAGTACAAATTCCTGCTATCTCATCTTCAGCTTGAAAAGTAATAACATCATAATTTCTTAATGCACTTAACTCATGCAAAATTTCACTGGCAGGAGTAATAGGATATGAACCTTGAAAAAGAGGTATCCCGGCTTTTTTTGAAGCAGCAACAAAACCTATAGCAAGTGCTTCATTTCCCATCACATTTCTATAAATCCCTGGTTCAAGTTTTGCTGGTTTAACTGAAAATCTCATTGTAAAGATTTCCGCAGTATCACCAAAATAATAACCAGCTTTAAGTGCTTTCTCATTTGCTTCAGCTATTTTAGGATTTTTACCGAATTTCTCATGAATCCATTTTATTGTTGGTTCAAGCGGACGATCGAACATCCAGTAAGTTAAACCAAGTGTGAAGAAATTTTTACATCTGGTCATTTCTTTCATTGAAAGACCCAAACCTTCCAAAGCGTTGAGTGTTAATGTTGTAATAGGAACACGAATTACTTGAAATTGTGATAGTGATCCATCTTCAAGTGGATTTGAATCGAAATGAGCGAGCTGGAGATTTTTTTGATCGAATGCATCTTCATTAATAATTATAATTGCGCCTGGATACAAATCTTTAAGATTAACTTTTAATGCAGCAGGATTCATTGCGACGAGAACATCAGGTTGGTCACCCGGAGTATAGATTTCCTGAGAACCAAAATGTAATTGAAAACCACTAACTCCATAAAGGGTTCCGGCGGGTGCACGAATTTCTGATGGATAATCTGGTAGCGTACTTAAATCGTTACCCACCAATGCAGTTGTATCACCAAAAATGTTACCGGTTAATTGCATCCCATCGCCTGAATCACCAGCAAAGCGAATGGTCACCTGTGTTATTTCTTTTATTTCCTTCTCCATTGTTTCCTCTAATCTTTAATTTTTCATTTACAAAGCTAAAGAGATTAAAAAGTATTTGCAAAGTAACTTTTTATCATTGAAAAATTTTTCACTCTACTTCTTTAATTATTTCAAGAAATTCTTCGGCATTAATAAACGATGTAATCCTTTTGAATTCTTTACCATTTGAATCAATCAAAATTATTGTTGGTACACCAACAATATCATACTTTTGCATTGCAAGTTGAGTTTCTTCACTTCCGGTTTTCGTAAGATCGACTTTATACCTTCGAAATTTCTTAGTTTCTTCTATTACTTTAGGATCTGTAAAAGTCAAAGCATCCAATTCTTTACATGGGACACACCAATCAGCGTAAAAATCGATAATCGTTGGTTGACCATTTCCTATTTCAATTTGTTCGACATTTACTTTTGTCCATTGAACTGATTCTGTTTCAGATGGAATCAATAACCATAAACCCAATAGGGCTATTAGAACAAGAATTGTGCTTTTAATATAATTAAATGTTTTAATGTTAGTGCCCGATTTATCGAAAATTAAAAGATAAACAGAACTTAAAATCATAAATGATGGGAGAATATATCCTCGAAAAGATTCAGGTAATAAAGGAAGTAAAAAGTAGATTGCCATTCCAATTAAAATAAAACCAAATATTTTCTTTACTGCTAACATCCATTCGCCACTACGAGGTAAAGATTTAATTTTACCGGAAAAAACGCCCAAAAATATATAAGGGAAACCGAGACCTAAAGCAAGAACAAAGAAAATTAAAAAGCCAAACATTGGATCGCCTTTAGCTCCAACAAATGTCAATAGTCCAACAACGAAAGGACCAATACATGGAGCAGCCACAATACCCATTGTCAAACCCATAAACAAAGCACCAAAATAACCGGATCGGGCTTCACCAAATTTAACCATCCATGAAGATGGAATTTGAAATTCATACAAACCAAACATACTTAAAGATAAAGCGACTAAAACCAGAGCAATTCCAATCAACACAAATGGATTTTGAAGTAAAGCACCAAAAAGACTTCCGCTTAATGCAGTTACCACACCAATAACCGAGTAAGTAATTGCCATACCAATTACATAAATAGATGCAAGAGCAAACAATCGAGATGTTTTACTTTCACTTTGACCACCAAAGTAACCTAATGTGATTGGAATTAATGGATAGACACATGGAGTGAGATTGAGAGCAAGGCCACCAAGAAAAACCAAAATAAATGAAAGAAGTAAACTTTTTCCATCAAAGATTGAATCAGCCAGTGAGTTTTTACTTTTTATATTAGAATCAAAAACCGAAAAATTAAAATCATTATTTTTAATTACACCTGAACTTTGTGAAGTTATCTCAATATTCACTGGAATCTTTTCTTTTTCAGGTGGTAAGCACGATTGATTATTACACGCTTGATAGGCTAGAACAAGATCAAACTGATATTTTCCATCTATAAGATTTTCTGGTACTCTGACAATAATAGGAATTTCAAATTCATTTTCATAAACTGAAAGGGGCACATCTGAAAAATCGAATTTTAGGTTTTTCCCTTCAGGAAAATTTTTTTGTGAAATTAAAAAACCATCTTTTGAATTTATACTTACATCAGTTGGAATTAAATAATCTTCACTTGGTTTATTAGTGTTAATGTGCCATTCCGGGTCGAGTTTAACTTTTAAGATTAAGTAAAGATTTTCTCCTGAAAGAATTTTGGAGTGACTCTGGGTTAACTCTACATTTAAAATTTTTTGAGAATAAGTTGAAGAAACAGTTAAAAATAAACTGATAATAAAAATTATTTTTTTCATCTCCACCTCTGAACTATTGGGAATCTTCTTCCAGTACCAAAAGCTTTATTGGTAATTTTTAGTCCTGGAGCTGCTTGTTTTCTTTTATATTCAGCTCGGTCAACCATTTTCAAAATTTTTTCAACAAGATTTTTATCAAAACCGTATTCAACAATTTCATCAACTTCCTTAGCCTCCTCAATGTAATAATATAGGATTTTATCAAGTACATCATAAGGAGGCAAAGTATCCTGATCAGTTTGATTTGGCCGTAATTCGGCTGAAGGAACCTTTTTAATTATTTCTTCAGGTATAATTTCATCATTTCGATTAATAAACCGAGCAAGTTCGTATACTTTTGTTTTATAAACATCTGAAATCGGAGCAAGTCCACCACACATGTCACCATAGAGAGTTGCATAGCCAGTAGCAAGTTCTGATTTATTTCCAGTAGCCAGCAATAGATAACCAAATTTATTTGATAATGCCATCAATAAAACACCTCGAATACGAGACTGTAAATTTTCTTCAGTTACATCTTCTTGTAAATCTTTAAATTCGTTCTTTAGAACTTTTTTAAATTCATCAAACAAAGTATTAATTGGAATAATCGTGCTCTTTACTCCAAGCTTCTCAATCAATTTCTTCGAATCTTTTATACTTCCTTCTGTAGAGTATTGAGAAGGCATCATCACACAAAAAACATTTTCCGAACCAAGAGCTTCTTTAGCTAATACAGTAACTAGCGCAGAATCAATTCCACCACTTAAACCTAAAATTACTTTTTTAAATCCTGTTTTTTGACAATAATCTTTAATTCCAAGAATTAAGGCATTATATACATCTACTATATCTTCAGGAAAATCATATGTAATTGGATTGTAAATTTTATCAATATCAAAAAGAACAGAACTTTCTTCGAAGCGATTAGATGCGAGAATAAGGTTTCCGTTTCTATCAAAAACTTTTGCTCCCCCATCAAATATCAAGTCTGTATTTGCACCAATTTGATTAACAAATAAAGTTGGCTTCTTATGTTTGTGTGCAATTTGAGAAAACATTTCCGTTCGAATTTTTTCTTTGCCAATGCTGAAGGGACTGGCTGACATATTTATAATGATTTCAGCACCAAGTTTTACAACTTCTTCAACAGGATCAAAATCGTACTTTCTATGAACCCAAAAATCTTTATCGTTCCAGGCATCTTCACAAATTGTCACTCCAAATTTTTTACCTTTAAATTCTAAAAGCTGAATTTCTCTGGATGGTTCAAAATATCTAACTTCATCAAAAACATCATAATTGGGCAGAAGAGATTTACGATGAATTGATTTAATCTTTCCTTCAAAACAAAATATAGCTGAGTTAAAAATATTTGTACCAATCTGATCCTCAATTCTTGTTACACTACCAAACAAAACACCTACCTTACCAGAATATTCAGCTATTTTTTGATTATATGAAATAACCTCATCGATAAATGATTTTTTATCAAGTAAATCAAGCGGTGGATAACCAATAAGTGAAAGCTCAGGAAAGATAATTAAATCAATATTTTCTTTTTCGCTAATCTTGATATTTTCAATAATTTTCTCAAAGTTGTGTTTTAGATAACCAATTGTTGGATTGATACTTACTAATTTTATTTTCATAATTCAAAAATACTCAATGAGTAAAGTTATTCAAAAACTTCTGGAGGATATAAATAAAATGAAAAAATTAATACTTCTATTTATCTTAATTTTTTATTTAGATCTAATCTGTATTACTATTCCAAAACACGGTCAGAATTTTCCTGATCATGCAAAATCATTTTTTAATGAGATTCAGAAAACTTATAGCGAAGGATATTATGCTAAAAGGTTCGAAGAAAGGAAACTTTTGAGAGAAAAAATTTCGAAAGGTCTTTTACCTCAATCTTTTCTTACAGCAGATACTGTTTTTGCTTTAACCTTACTTGGTCGTTATTCTGATTCTAATCCCCGATATTCACGCGAGCAATTTCAACAAAAACTTTTTGATGGTCCAAATCCAACAGGTACAATCACAGATTATTATCGTGAGGTTTCTTACAATCAACTATATTTTACTGGCTACTGTTCAAACTGGTATCAAGTACCAGGAACGATGGCTTCTTATGTCGGTTCTGATAATGGGCTTTCAGTAAATGGAGGTCCTAGATTTACTTTAGACTTAATTAAAGCTGCCGATTCAACATTAGATTATTCTAATTTTATCCAATATTATGATAGTCAAGGAAATCCACGAATTGGTTTTATTGCAGTAGTTCATACTGGTGCAGGTGCAGAGGCAGGCGCACAAAATATCTGGTCACATCGCTGGAATTTTAGAATGTTAACTGGTGGACAACCGTATAGAACCAATGATATTGATCCAGTCTCAAATAAATATGTATTAATTGATGGTGATTACGCAATTCAACCAGAACTTGCAGGGAACAACAACCAGATTGGTGATCTTATTGAAATTGGTGTTTTCACACATGAATTTGGTCATATCTTTGGATTACCAGATCTTTATGATACAGATAATTCATCTGAAGGATTAGGTAACTGGTGCTTGATGGCTGGCGGTTCATGGGGAGGAAATGGGAATACTCCTGAAACGCCTGTTCATTTGAGTGCCTGGTGTAAAAAACAACTCGGCTGGTTAGCTCCAATTGATATTGCAAATTTTTCTCCTGATTTGACCATTGTAAATTCAGAACAAAATCCTGTTGTTTATAGAATGTGGAGAATGGGACCAATTGGTGTAGAATATTTTCTCATTGAAAATAGACAAAAAATTGGTTTCGATAAAAATATTTATGCAGGAGGTTTACTAATTTTTCATGTTGATGATAGTCGACCAAATAATCGTGATGAGAATCATTACAAGGTTGGATTGGTTCAGGCTGATGGATTATGGGATCTAAATCGAAAAAGAAATAGAGGTGATGCAGGAGATCCCTATCCTGGTTCGACAAACAATACAAGATTTGATGCCGCATCTAATCCTAACAGTCACGACTATAACAATCAACCAACTTATGTTTCTGTAAGAAATATAAGATTATCCGGTCAAAATGTTATTGCTACTTTAGATATTGGAACACAACCTTATGTAATTGCAAAAGAAGTCAAATTACTTGAAGCTGTGGATAATAAAAATGGTAGAATTGAACAAAATGAATATGCAACTGCATCTTTAAAGTTGTATAATGTCGAACAAATTTCTTCAAGCTCTTCAACTATTGAATTTCAAACCAATGAAACTGGAATTCAGCTTGTCAATTCATCTAAAACTATTTCAGTGAATGGATTGGAAGAGGTAAATGTGAGTCTTGATAGTTTGTTTTTAGTTCAGTCGGATTTTGATAGTAGATATATTTATTTAAAATATGTTGTTTCCACTGGTGGAAATATTTTTATCGATAGTATAAAAGTTATAATTGGAATTCCAAGAATATTAATTTATTCTCGAGCGGAAAAACCATCGTTAAGCAATTTTTATTTCAATGCAGTAAATTCATTAAACAAGAAATTTGAATTCGTTGAAAATGATACTCCAAAATATTTCTATGGTAGAGACATTCTGATCGTTTATTCCGGTAAGAATAAAGACACTTTATTTGAAAATTCATTCATCGATTCATTGAAAATGTTTCTAGATAATGGTGGAAAATTATTTATGAGTGGGCAAAATATTGCAGAGTTTTTAAGTTCAGCAAATCAAGACTTTCTTAACAATTATCTTGGAATTAATTATGTTAAGAATGCAAGCATTTTTGCCAATAGAATTTACGGAAAAGCTGGTGATCTTTTTGGGAATGATATTCCCAATTTACGAGTAAATGGTTCAGACGGAGCTGCAAATGAAACGAGTATGGATATCATTGAAAGCAGAGGCAATTTCAATGTATCATTCGCATTTAAAAATGATGGA
Source organism: uncultured Ignavibacteria bacterium (assembly GCA_937944105.1). Lineage (GTDB taxonomy): Bacteria > Bacteroidota > Ignavibacteria > Ch128b > Ch128b > Ch128b. The sequence goes on along the minus strand of CALDZP010000002.1, from coordinate 643 downwards.
ACTGATGCAACTGGAGGCTGGCGAACGTATCCCTCAGGAGCAAAATTATTTTATCTCGGTTTTGGTTTTGAAAGTATTAATGACAGTTTATCGTCTATAAAAAGAAATGTTTTATTTTCAAGAGTTTACAACTGGTTTACAGGACAAACTTTAGTTCCATTTGAGGGAATAACAATCATTAGTGACTTTGCTTTACACCAAAATTACCCGAATCCATTTAATGCAATAACAAAAATCTCATTCTATGTTCCAGAAAAATCGAATGTAACTATCAAAATTTATAATCCAATTGGAGAATATGTTAAAACTCTGGTGAATGATGAACTTCAAACCGGTAATTACGTTATTAATTTTGATGCCGGTGATTTATCAAGTGGAATTTACTTCTATAAACTTGAAACTGAGAAAAAATCAATAACCCGAAAAATGGTTTTGTTGAAATAAAAAATTCTTCCTTAAAGTAAGAATAAAAACAATTATTTTTTATTTGCCCCCATTGATTTTGGGGGCTTTTCTTAAAACTAAAATACAGGCTATATCCTTAGATTAGAGCTATAATTTATCATCTTAGAATATATCATACTTTAAGTTGCAAATACTGATATTTAATTTAAATTTATAACGGGTTGAAGTTTGCTACTAC
>CALDZP010000001.1 GCA_937944105.1 uncultured Ignavibacteria bacterium | reverse complement strand
TGAACCCTCTACAGAAGAATTTCAAATTCCAAGTTATTTTGAGTTAAGTACATCGTATAAATATGATTTCAATCAGCAGAATTATTTAATGTTAGCAGGTAAGTTTACAAATAATAATTTCTTTGAAGATGTACTTTCATTCGGCTTGGAATATGGATTTTTGAATACATTTTATTTGAGAGGTGGTTATAACTACTTACTCAATAGTAAACCGGAGGAAAATCTATATGGATTAACACTTGGTGCAGGTATAAGCTATAGCTTTGAAGGTTCTGTATTTTTTGATTTTGACTATGCTTATAGAGCAGTTCGTGATTTTCCAACTGGTGCACAACATGTATTTACTGTTAAATTAGGTTTGTAACAAATAACCAACAAGCTTGAAAGGGAAGGCTACTTGGAGTTTGTTTATACTTCGGGTAGCCTTTAATTTTGTAGAGAGATGAAAACAAAAATTATTTTACTTGCCTCATTTTTATTAGTTAATATTTTAATAGGACAAAAATTAAGTGAAACTACTGTCTATGTCGACTATTCACGTTTTAAGTACAATTCGGATAGCGTCTATATTGAATTATATTATGGTATATCAAATAGGGCGCTAAAAATCAACGAAAATTTAAATGAAGCTGAAATAAAAGTAAGCATTACCGATTCAGCTAATAATCATTTAGTTGGTTTTAGAAATTTCAGAATTGTCAGTGAAATAAATGAAAAAAATGAAGGAGAAAAATACTTAACAGGTGTTTTGGGTTTTAAGATTCATAAAGGAACCTATGTTGTTAACTTTACTGTTACAGATTATTTTGATTCTACAAATACTTTCAAAGTTGTTTTCCCTTTGAAAGTATACGCAATCAATACAAAGAGTTTTGCATTAAGTGATATTCAACTTTGTAGTAATATTATTGAAAATTCTGAAAATATTGATTCATATTTTTATAAAAATTCTTTTGAAACTTACCCGAATCCAAGTAATGTTTATGGTGAACAATTACCAATTTTATTTTATTACATAGAGATATATGATCTATTAAAAGATGAAATGAAAAATGATTTGAAATTAATTGCCAGAGTAATGGATTCTCAGGGTAAAGAAAAATTTTCAAAAGATAAAATTATTCATCGAAGATATAATTCGATTGTTGAAGTTGGTGCAATAAATATTACAAGATTTCCAAGTGGAACATATACTTTAGCAATTTATTTAATTGATTCATTGAATAATTTTGGGCTTGTTTCTTCTAAGAAATTCTTTGTATTCAATCCTTCTATAAGAACTGAAGAAATTATAAAAAAGGGTGATTCCGATTTGCTTTCATCTGAGTTTAATGTCATGAATGATGAAGAATTAAATTTAATTTTTGAACAATCAAGATATATAGCTACTGCTGAAGAAATAAAAAGATGGAATTCTTTAACAAATATTGATTCAAAAAGAACTTTTCTTTTTAATTTTTGGAAACAAAGAGATCCTGATCCTAATACTCCTGAGAACGAAAGAAAAATTGAGTACTTTGAAAGAGTTCGTAAAGCTGATGAAATGTTCCGTGGAACCAGGGAAAAAGGTTGGAAAAGCGATAGAGGTAGGGTTTATATTGTGTATGGTGAACCATCTGAGATTGATCGTTATCCAAATGAAATGAATGCTTATCCTTATGAGATATGGTCTTATAATAATATCGAAGGTGGTGTAATATTTGTATTCGGTGATATTACAGGTACAGGTCAATTATTTCTAATACATTCAACTCATCGTGGAGAAATGCACGATGAAAACTGGTTCCGTCGTGTTCAAAAGAGTCGTTAAAAAATTTTTTTATATTAACTTACATTTATTTTATAAAAATTATTTATTCACATAAAAATAATCTTGTATTACTAAGAACGGAATTAGTACATTCACATATTTTTAAGATAATTATAATAAAATATTTATTCTTGACTATTTTCGATTATAGATAAAGTAAAAAAAATTTTACCTACCACATTCACAAATCATATATTTAAACTTGTATATAAAATTCACCTTAACTAAATACTCACTAAATATTAAGAAAATAAATTAGATAATAATACACATGGAAAATAAACCCACTTTTAATTGTATTTTAAGAAAATAAATTTTGTGAGATTAAGTCAATGTTGAATTTATACGAAAAATTTGTATTTGAAAAAGAGTAATCACGATAGACTATTAATCAGGAATAAAACTTAAAAGTATTAGATTATTTACTTACATTAACAGTGTAATGTAATTTATGAATTATTTATCAAGGGAATGGTAAAAATAATAAAATTATTAATTTGTATTGATGAAAAATAAAATTGAATATTTTTTTCTCAAATTACTTTCATATATAATTTCGAGATTAAACTTTAGTACTGCTCGAAAATTGGCAAAGTTTCTATCTTTTATTTTTTATTATTTTATCCCTATAAGAAAAAAAGTGGTTGAAAAAAATTTAAAAATTGCTTTCCCGGATTTGTGTAAAAAAGAGAAAAAAATTTTAATAAAAAAAATTTATCAAAATCTTTTTATAGTTTTAATTGAGATATTATATTTACCGTTTCTTACTGAAAGTGAAATAAAAAAATTAGTGACAATAAAAAATAGAGAAGTAATTGAAAACGCATTAAAAAGAAATAAAGGTTTAATTCTTGTTTCAGCTCATTTTGGGAATTGGGAAATATTAGCAATATCTGCAGCATTAAACTTAGACAGGGAGTTTTCGGTTATTATAAAGCCGCTTAGAAATCCTTTAGTAGATTTGTATATAAATGAATGGCGTACAAAATTTGGAAATAGTGTTTTTCCACTTGGAATGTCTATAAAAAACATTTTTAAAGAATTATTGGATAAGAGAATTGTTGCATTACTCGCTGACCAAAGAGCAAGTACGAATTCACTTGAAATGGAATTTTTTGGTAAAAAAACACATGTATATGAAGGGCCAGCAGTACTATCAATTAAAACAGGAGCTCCAATTATTTTTGCAATTGGAATTCGCCAATCTGATTACACGTATCTTGTTGAACTGAAAGAAATTTCAACCACAAATAATAAGAATGAAAAAGAAAAAATAATTCTAATAACCCAAAATTATATTACTCTTTTGGAAGATTATATTCGAAGATATCCTGACCAATGGTTCTGGTTTCACAATAGATGGAAACACTAAAACAAAACAATTTTGAAAGTATTCTTGTTATACAAACTGCTTTTTTGGGTGACCTTTTACTCACACTTCCGGTAGCTTACCATCTAAAAAAAATAAATCCATTTTATAAAGTCACATTTTTGATTAAGCAAGAATTAAATCAGATTTCTGAAATTTATCCTGGTATCGATGAATACATTTTAATAGATAAGTCAAAATATCTATACTCAATATATGAAGTTGTAAAAAAGATTAAGAATAAGTTTGACTTGGTAATTTCACCACATAGATCAGCACGAAGTGCGTTAATTGCATATTTGAGTAACGCTCCTGTTAGAATATCTTTTAATCGTTCTTCATTAAATTTTTTGTATACTCACTTAATTCCATATTCTAATGATAAACACGAAATAGAAAGAAATTTATCCCTTTTAAGTTATTTTTCAACTAAGATCAACTGGAAAGAGAGAATAAATATAAAATTAGAAAATTATGTATTTAACGATCAATTTATGCACTGGATAAATTGTAAGGAAAAAATCATTACGATTGCACCGGGAACAGTATGGGAAACAAAAAGGTATCCTGAATACTACTTTAGTACTTTAATTAAGAAATTTATAGAAGATGGTATCAAAGTTGTTTTAATAGGTGCCAATGTTGATTTTGAGATTGGTTTAAGAATTCAAAAACAAGTTAATGACAAAATAAATCTCTTAAATTTAATTGGTAAACTATCAATTAAGGAGAGTATGAGCGTCATTAATTTATCTAATTTATTAATAAGTAATGATAGCGCACCAACACACATGGGTGTTTTTACTTCGACACCAGTTCTTACAATTTATGGTTCTACAGTCCCTGAGTTCGGATTTTATCCTTTTAGAGAAATTGATAGTATTGTTCAAATTGAAAATCTTTATTGTAAGCCCTGCGGTATTCATGGATACAAAACCTGTCCAGAAAAACATTTTAAGTGTATGATTGATTTAAATCCTGAAAGAATTTATCGAGAGGCTATTAATATAATGGAAAGAAAAAATAAACAATCTTCTTAATTTTGTAGTGATTGAAATGAAAAAGCAAAGAAAAAATTTAATATTAAATTATGATCTTTTGTTGGTGCCCAAAAACCTTAATCACAGTGCAAAGACTTATCGTTTTACACTGTCTAAGGCTTTAATTTTGATTATGGTAATTTTGATTATTTCTAATTCGATTATACTATTTCTAATTTCATATACACCAATTGGAAAAATTTTACCCGATACACCCTACATCAAAGGTGAAGATTACTCGCAAATTATTGAATTGCGCGAAAAAGTATTTGAGCTATCAAAAGAAGTTGAACGAGTCAGAAAAATAAATGAAAGATTAAATCTAATTATTGAAGGAAAAGCCATACCCACTGATCCAAGGGATCTGGATACGAATTATCAATTGCAAAAAATGAAAAAAGATTCATTGAATTTATTAGGTAAAAATAAATTAACGAATAATTTATTTTTTATTGTTGAAAAGATTTTGATGAGTTCAATTGATGATAATACTCAGGTTGAGGACAATTCAAAGAATAAAGATTATATTTTTTTTATGAAGCCAGCGGATGGATTGGTAACAAGAGGTTTTAATAAAGATATTTCACACTATGGTATAGATTTTAGTTTGCCAGTCGGTTCGGTTGTACGAGCTTCAGCTTCAGGAATAGTTGTTTTTGCTGATTATACAATTAATGATGGATATAAAATAATTATTTCACACTCTAGAGGATACATTACTGTTTATAAACATCTCAGTCAAATTTTGAAGAGAGAGAGAGATTATGTTAAACAAGGAGATATAATTGGTTTATCGGGTAATACTGGTAAATTGACTACCGGTCCCCATTTACATTTTGAAATATGGAAATATCAAACTCCAATTGACCCTCAAAAAATATTGGTGGATTTAAAATGAAAAATAAAGGTAAATCAATTGACGAACTTTCATTAATTGCAAAACATCTTGAAATAAAAGGTGACTTAAATGGTGCAGGGGATCTTAAAATAGATGGAAAGATAAATGGAAATATAAATCTTGAGGGAAATTTATTTTTATCGGAATACGCTGAAATAAAAGGGAACATAAGTGCGATAAATTTTGAATGTAATGGTTTCTTAGAAGGAAACATGCATGTAAAAGAAAAACTCACAATTGGTTCCAAGTCAAAAATAATTGGGGATATCAAAACGAAAATATTAATTATTGAAGAAGGTGCCGAAATAAATGGTAAGTGTATTGCAGCAAAAGATAATCCAGAGGAATGAATGATTTGCCATCAAAATTAATTTCAAATCAAAGAAAAATTATTGAAGGGTATAAGAAAGTAGGACCTTATCTTGGACTTGGTACTCAATTAGCTGCTACAGTAATTTTGATGTTTTTTTTAGGTTATTGGCTTGATAAGAAATTAGAAACAACACCTTATCTGGTTATTATTTTTTCGATAATAGGCTCTTTCGCTGCGATTTATAATTTTATTCGTTCAGTCTTAAGATTATCATCTAAAAATAGTAAAATCAAAAAATGAGGAAAGTATTAAAAGAGTTATTAATATTTAATTTATTACCTTTTATCACAGGAATATTTATTGTGTCAGATTATTCGATTAGAAAAAGTATTTTCTGGGGTTGGTCGGTAGTTTTTATAAGTATTGGTGTAGGACTTTTAACATTTTATTTGGCAAAAAATAAAGAAAATAAAAGTTTTTTAAAGTTTTATCTAAGTGGGATGATAGTTCGTTTATTTCTCTTATTACTGACAATATTTTTTATTTTGAAATTTATTGGAATTAATCCAATAAGTTTCTTATTTTCGCTATTCATTTTCTATATAATAAACCAAATAATTGAATTAAGATTTATAATTAGATCTCTAACTAAACATGTCTGAATTTGTAAATACAGTTCAAGATTCGATACATACGGGTGATAGTTCCAGTGGAAGCTGGATTATTGAACATATTGTTGATAGCAATGTTCTCGATTTTGAACCTTTTGGTGTGATTCATTTACCATCATTTCATTTTAATTTATTTGGTTATTCAATTCATCTAGAAATTACAAAACATGTAATTTTTCTCTGGCTTGCAGCAATTATAGTTGCATCCTTGTTAATTTATACTGCTAGAAGTTATAAGAAAAGTTTAGTTCCAAAAGGTATTGCAAATCTCATAGAAATGATAATCCAATTTCTAAGAGATGAAATTGTTGCTCCTACAATTGGAGAAAAATACGTTAACTCATTTCTTCCATTTTTAGGCACAGTATTTTTCTTTATTCTCACTTGTAATTTATTAGGGTTATTACCCTATGGAGCTACTGCAACATCTAATATTTCTGTTACTGCATCACTGGCACTTCTTAGTTTTTTTATGATTCAATTTGCCGGGATGAAGAAAAATGGAGTAATAGGTTATTTCAAAGGATTAATTCCTCATGGTGTTCCATTTTTCTTGTTGCCTATTATGTTTGTAGTTGAAATTTTAGGGCTATTTACTAAACCTTTTGCACTCATGATTCGTCTTTTTGCTAATATGACCGCCGGACACGTTGTGATTTTAGCATTGATTGGCTTAATCTTTATTCTAAAAACACCATTTATATCACCTGTCTCAATTATGTTTGCACTTTTTATTTATTTGCTTGAGTTGCTTGTAGCATTAATTCAAGCATATATATTTACTATGTTATCTTCTTTATTTATTGGTATGGCAATTCATCAAGAACATTAAAAATAAAAAATAATTGGAGGAAAAATTATGGATCCATTATTATTTGCATATCTCGCTGCAGGTTTTGGAGCTGCATTAACAGTTATTGGTGCAGGTTTTGGTATTGGTAAACTTGCAAGTGCTGCTATGGAAGCAAGCAGTCGACAACCCGAAGCTCTGGGAGATATAAGAACATCAATGATTATTGCCGCTGCATTGATCGAAGGCGTTTCTCTTTTTGCTTTAGTTATTTGTATTCTTTTAGCTCTTAAATAATCAGGAATAAAAAGATGTTCTCAAATATTGGGTTGATTAATTTTCTCCTGCTTTACAGCGGAGGTGAGAAAGGTAGTTTGCTCGATGTAAATCCTGGTTTAATTTTTTGGACCATTGTTACATTTCTAATTCTTCTATTTATCTTGAAAAGAACCGCCTGGAAACCAATTTTGGAAGCATTAAAAGAGAGGGAAGAAAATATTCGTATTTCCCTCGAAAAAGCAGAACAGGCTAGAAAAGAAGCTGAAGAAATTCTGGAGAAGAATAGAAAAAATATCGCTGAAGCCGAAGAGCAGGTAAAAAAAATCATAAATGAAGGCAGAGAATACGCAAGTAAACTTAGAAATGAAATAATTTCAAAGGCGAATGAAGAAGCTCAAAAAATGATCGATTCTGCTAAACAAGAAATTGAAACTAAAAAACAAGAAGCTTTATTTGAGTTAAAAGAAATAGTTGCCGACCTTTCAATTCAAGCAGCTGAAAAAATACTTGAGGAATCTCTGGATAAAGAGAAACATAAAAAACTTGTTGAAAAGCTGATTAAAAATTTACCAAAAGGGTAAAATGTTAAAAACAAAAATCACAAACAGATATGCAAAAGCTTTGATAGGTTTAGCATTAAGTGAAAATAATCTTGATCAGATAAGTAAGGACCTTGATTTTGTTCAACGAACAATAGCTTCTATTCGCGAAATTTCCATTTTATTGAAAAGTCCTGTTGTAAAAAGAGATAAAAAGAGAAAAATTATTCATGAAATTTATAAGAATAAAGTGTCTGATATTGTTTTGAAGTTTTGTGAACTGGTTATTAACAGACAGAGATCTGAACTACTCACTGATATAATTAAAAGATTTTTTGATTTGCGAGATGAACATCTTAATATTAAAAGGGTACATGTTAAATCAGCAACAGAATTTGAGCAGGATCAAATTGAAGAATTAAGAAAGGTTTTGGAATTTAATTTGAACAAAAAGGTAGAACTTAGTTTTACAATTGATAAAAATTTGATAGGCGGATTTATAGTTTGGATTGATGATACTGTTATTGATGCTTCACTTAAGCATCAACTTGAGTTGTTGAGGAAAAAATTTCTATTTGGAACGGAAAAATTGAATTAGAAACAAAAGAGGTTAATTGCTATGGCAGAAGTAAGACCAGATGAAGTATCTGAAATTTTAAGGAAAGAACTTTCAGGATTTGAATCTGAAATTGATGTATATGATGTTGGTACTGTTTTAGAAGTTGGTGATGGAATTGCGCGTATCTATGGTTTGACAAAAGTTATGGCCAGTGAGTTGGTAGAATTCCCCAACGGTGTTTTTGGTATGGTCTTGAACCTTGAAGAAGATAATGTTGGCGCAATTCTTTTTGGAGACGATACATTAATTAAAGAAGGTGATATCGTTAAAAGAACCAAAAGAGTTGCTTCAATTCCTGTTGGTGAAGAACTCCTTGGCAGAGTTGTTAATCCTCTTTGTCAACCTCTTGATGGTAAAGGACCAATAACAACAAAACAATTTTTACCTATAGAAAGAAAAGCATTAGGTGTTATATATCGTCAGCCCGTTAAAGAACCGCTTCAAACAGGATTAAAAGCAATAGATGGAATGATTCCAATTGGTCGTGGTCAGAGAGAATTAATTATTGGTGATCGTCAGACTGGTAAGACTGCCATCGCAATTGATACGATCATTAATCAAAAATGGACACACACTGAAGAAGCGAAAAAATATGGTGTTAAGCCAGTTTATTGTATTTATGTAGCAATTGGTCAGAAGGGTTCATCGGTTGCTCAGGTTGTTGCTAAACTTGAAGAAGAAGGTGCAATGGATTATACTACTGTCATACTTGCCAGTGCTAGTGATCCAGCTCCAATGCAATTTATCGCTCCATATTCAGGTGCAACTCTTGGTGAATATTTTAGAGATAATGGGAAACATGCACTGGTTATTTATGACGATTTATCAAAACATGCTCAAGCATATCGTCAGGTGTCATTATTGTTAAGAAGACCACCAGGAAGAGAAGCTTATCCAGGTGATATTTTCTATCTTCATAGTCGTTTACTTGAAAGAGCATCAAAGTTAAGTGATGAACTTGGGGGTGGAAGTTTAACTGCTCTTCCAATTATTGAAACACAGGCTGGTGATGTTTCAGCCTACATTCCAACTAATGTTATTTCTATAACGGATGGTCAAATCTATCTTGAACCAAACCTATTCAATGCAGGTGTGAGACCAGCTATTAATGTTGGCATTTCAGTATCCAGAGTTGGTGGAAATGCTCAAATTAAAGCAATGAAAAAAGTTGCTGGAAGATTGCGACTTGATTTAGCTCAATATCGTGAGCTTGAAGCTTTTGCAAAGTTCGGCTCTGATCTAGACCAAGCTACACAAAAACAATTACGAAGAGGACAAAGATTAGTTGAACTACTAAAGCAGGATCAATACAAACCAATGCCTGTTGAAAAACAAGTTGTTTCAATTTTCTATGGAACTTCAGGATATCTTGATCAGATTCCAGTGACTGATGTTAAGAAATTTGAAGAGGAAATACTGGAATATATTGAATTAAAACACAAAGATATTTTACTTGAAATTTTAGAGACTAAAGATTTATCAAATCAGCTTATTGAAAGATTAAAACAAATTGGCGATGAATTCTTAAAAACATTTAAAAAAAGTAACTGATGGCAACCCTTAGAGAGATTCGAAGAAGAATTTCAGGCATTAAGAGCACGCAGCAAATCACCAAGGCAATGAAAATGGTAGCTGCAGCTCGATTAAGAAAAGCTCAAGATGCTATTCTTAACTTTCGACCATATGCCAATACTATACACGGATTGCTTGATAATTTAATTTCGAACATTAATGATTTAGACAATCCTTTGATTAAGTCTAGAGATGTAAACAGAATTACTCTTGTTGTGGTGACATCGGATAGAGGCTTATGCGGTTCTTTTAACTCAAATCTAATACGATTTACTGAAGACTACATCAAAACAGAACTTAAAGATTTCTTAGATAGCGGAAGATTAAATTTAGTCTGCATTGGAAAAAAAGGGAATGATTATTTTTCAAAACGGAAATACCCTGTAAAAGGTAGTTATGTAAATTTCTTTGCAAATTTAAGTTATGAAAAATCGGTCGAAATTATCAACAAATTAGCACAGGATTATATATCAGGACAAACGGACAAAATAATTTTCATTTATAATGAATTTCGTTCAGTAATTAGTCAGGTAATCAAAGTTGATCAAATACTTCCTATAAAGATTGAGAAAAAAGAAGAAAGGAAGGAAAAACTCAGTCCCATTATTGAATTTATATATGAACCTGAAAAAATAAAGATATTAAATACCCTTCTTCCAAAATATTTAGAAGTTCAAACATGGAGGATTGTGCTTGAATCAAATGCTTCAGAGCAAGGTGCAAGGATGACAGCAATGGATAATGCTACTGAAAATGCAAAAGAACTCTTAAAAATTCTAAGCCTATCTTATAATAAAGCTCGTCAGGCGGCAATAACAAAAGAATTACTTGAAATTGTTGCTGGGGCTGATGCAATGAAAGAAAGAGCTTAGGATCTTCATTAGTTTAACTTTTATTTTTACAAAGAATTTGTTACACCTTCCTGATAATCAGAATTATATTTTTTTTAATTAATTGTTTAAATTTGTAAGCTTTTATCAAGTTATTATGTTTGAAGAATTAACATTAAAACTCGAGTCGGCGTTTAAAAAGATCCGTGGTCAAGGAAAACTGACGGAAAAAAACATCTCGGATGCTTTACGAGAAGTACGTCGTATTTTAATCGATGCCGATGTCAACTATAAAGTTGCCAAAGATTTTATTGAAAAAGTTGAAAAAAAATCTTTAGGCAAAGAAGTAATAGCTTCTATTACACCCGGTCAGTTAATTATAAAAATAATTAACGACGAATTAATCGATTTGCTTGGTGGAACAACTTCTCCTCTTATAATTTCTAATACTCCACCATCTATTTATTTATTAGCAGGGTTGCAGGGTTCAGGAAAAACAACTTTTGCCGCAAAATTTGCTTTATACTTGAAAAAAACTGGAATGAAACCTTTACTGGTTGCCTGCGATATTTACAGACCTGCAGCAGTTGAACAACTAAAGCAACTCGGTAAGCAAATCGATGTTGATGTTTTTTATATTGACAAAAAACCTGAAGAAATTGCTTCTGAATCAATAAGATTTGCAAAATCAAATGGATTTAACGCAGTAATTATTGATACAGCTGGCCGACTTCATATTGATGAAGAAATGATGTCTGAAATTTCTAGGATAAAAGAAATTGTTAGACCCACCGAAAGTTATTTTGTTGTCGATTCAATGATTGGTCAGGATGCAGTTAATACTGCGAAAGCATTCCATGATAAAATAAATTATGATGGTATTGTATTAACAAAACTTGACGGTGACACCAGAGGTGGTTGTGCTTTATCAATAAGGGCTGTTGTCAATAAGCCAATTAAATTTGTAAGTCTTGGTGAAAAATTAGATTCAATAGAAGTATTTCATCCTGATAGGATGGCATCACGAATTTTAGGTAAGGGAGACATTGTTACTTTAGTAGAAAAAGCACAAAACGCTTTTGATGAGAAAGAAGCAAAAAAGCTGGAAGAAAAATTAAAATCAAACAGATTCGATTTTGAAGATTTTAGAGATCAACTGAAAATAGTTAAGAGGCTTGGTTCAGTTTCTCAAATATTATCACTGATACCTGGTTTATCTTCAATTCAGAAAAATGTTCAGATTGATGAGAAAGCTTTTGTAAAAGTAGAGGCAATTATAAATTCAATGACTAAAGAGGAAAGAAGAAATCCCAGAATATTAAATGCCAGCAGAAAGCGAAGAATAGCTCGAGGTAGTGGTACAAGTATTCAAGAAGTTAACAGATTGGTGAAACAATTTGAAGAGATGCAAAAGATGATTAAGAAATTAAATAACATGGATTTTAAAAAAGCATTTCGTAATTTTAATTTGAAAATAAATTAAGAATTAAATGGAGGATTAACATTTGGCAGTAAAATTGAGATTGCAGAGATTGGGTAAAAAGAAACAGCCATACTACAGAATAGTTGCTGCTGACTCTCGTTCACCAAGAGATGGGAAATTTATTGAAGTTGTTGGGACTTACAATCCTCGGCTCAATCCCCCTGAGGTAAATATAAAAGAAGACAAAGCGATAAAATGGTTAAAGAATGGTGCACAACCTACAGATACAGTGAGAAGTTTACTTAAAAAAGAAGGTATTTTACTCAAATTTCATTTGATAAGGAAAAAGGTAGAGCCAGAAAAAATCGAAGAAGCCTTAAAAGAATTTAAGTTTAAACAACAGGAAAAACAAAAAAAATTAATTGAAGAGCCTAAACGAAAGAAAAAGAAAGGAGCTTCAGAAGCAAAAGGTGCAGCTTCTGAGGGATAGAGGCAGAAGCTTAGAATTTTAAATTTCTGCCTTAACAAACTGTTGCACCCCAATATGGAGGGACATACTGATGAAAGAATTCGTCGAAATGATGGCGAAACACCTCGTTGATCAGCCAGATGGGGTACATGTCGAGGAAAAAGTGGTCTCTGAAAATAAGATCGTTTTTACCCTAAAAGTTGCAAAAGAAGATATTGGAAAAGTGATTGGAAAGCAGGGTAAAACGGCTCAAGCAATGAGGGTTCTTTTAACTGCTGTGGCAGCTAAAGATGGTAAAAAAGCAATTCTTGAAATTGCTGATAAGTAGTGTTTAATTCGATTTAATGATTTTAATTGGTAAAATTATCGGTCCTCATGGAATTAAGGGGACTATAAAAGTAAAACCTTATACTGATTTTCTTGAAAGGTTTGATAAAGGAAAAATTATTAAAATTAAATTTCAAAACGAGCTCTTTGAATTTTTGATTGAAGGTTCCTCACTCCATAAAAATTTTGTGCTTATTAAATTGAAAGATATAGATAATATGGATGCGGCTCTAAATTTAAAAAATTGTGATATTGTGATTGATGAAAATGAATTAAAAAAACTTGAAAAAGATGAATATTACATACACGATTTGATTGGATTAAAGGTTTTAGGTGAAAACGATGAATATATCGGAGTTATTTCAAATGTTATATCGCTTGTCTCAAATGATGTTTATGAAATTGAATTATTGAATAAAAAGAAAATGTATTATCCAGCAGTAAAAGAATTTATTAAAGAAATTGACATTAATAATAAAATTATCAGAATAAAAAATTACGAAAACTATTTTGATACTAATGATGCGATTTGATTTAATTTCTGCTGTACCCGAGATTTTAGTAAGTCCTATCAGTTATAGTATAATAAAACGTGCTCGAGATAAAGGAATAGTTGAAATTTATCTTCATAATTTACATGATTATGGTGAAGGTAAGTATAGACAGATTGATGATAAACCTTATGGTGGTGGTAGCGGAATGGTGCTTAAACCAGAACCGATTTACAAATGTGTGAGAAAACTTCAAGAAGAGAGAGAATACGATGAAATCATTGTAACGTCTGCCAAAGGTGAAATATTTAATCAAAATGAAGCTAAAAGATTATCGTTACTTAAGAATATAATTATTATCTGTGGACATTATAAAGGAATTGATCAACGAGTTATTGATTTGTTAAAAGCAAAAGAAATTTCAATAGGAAAATTTGTATTAAGTGGTGGTGAACTACCAGCACTTGTTATTGTTGATGCGGTTATCAGACTTTTACCTGGAGCAATTGGTGATAGTGAATCGGCATTAACTGATTCTTTTATTGATGATGATTATATTGAACCACCAATTTATACAAGACCACAAGAATTTTTAGGACTTAAAGTACCTGATATTTTGGTATCAGGTGATCATAATAAAATCAAAGAGTGGAAAGAAAAATTCTCATCAAAAGTAGATTAAAATTTAATTGGAGATGATAAAATGAACAAATTGGAACAAGTAAAAAAGATGCAAGTTAGAACGGACCTCCCAAAGTTCAAACCTGGTGATAGAATTAATGTTCACTTCAGAGTAATTGAAGGTGATAAAGAAAGAATTCAACAATTTGAAGGTGATGTAATTTCCATCAGAGGTAGTGGTATTGATAAAACTTTCACTGTGCGTAAGATCTCTGATGGTGTTGGAGTTGAAAGAATTTTTCCAATGCATTCACCAAGAATAGCGAAAATAGAAATTGTTAGAGAAGGTAAAGTTCGAAGAGCAAAACTTTACTATCTTAGGAAACTTCAAGGTAAAGCTGCTAAAATTAAAAGCAAATAATTATTTTTTTAAATTTAATCAAAACAAAAAGGCTATCAACTTAATGATAGCCTTTTTTATTAATACTAACGCTCATCTAAGTAATTAATTTAAATCGCTACATGTGAAACGCTCAAAACATTTTCATTATTTTTTATCTGGTTTAATAAATCTTGAGGTAAAGGTTCTTTAAGTTTCATCGTGCAACAGGCTACAATTCCACCTTCAAAAATTACATTTTCAATTTCTTCGATATTGATACTGGCTTCGCGAATAACATTTAATACAGATGCAAGAACTCCAGGTTTATCATAGTGTTTAACAACAAGTTGATATTTAGCATCGGTTATTCTTGCTCTATTAACCCAGTGGGCAATAACACCGCTGGTCAAATAATCCTTTATAATTCTGACAGTTTCTTCAGCAACGGCATTTTGTGCCTGTTCGGTTGAAGCACCAATGTGATGAGTTACATAAACATTAGGATTTGATTGCAATTTTGATGAAACAGTACCAGATTTTGCTTCCGGTTCATCTTTGAAAACATCAAGAGCTGCCCTAATCTTCTTATTTTCAATAGCCCACAATAAAGCATCCTCATCTACTATTTCTGCTCTGGATGTATTGATGAATAAAGCACCATCTTTCATGTAGCTAAACATTTTTTGATCAAATAAATTCCTTGTTTGATCTGTGAGCGGCAGGTGCACAGAAACAACATCACATAATGGTAATAATTGATCCATTTCAGAAAAATCCTTGATAGCAACACCTTCAATCCTAGAAATATCTTTTCCATAAACATTCATTCCAAGTGCAAGTGCTCGCTTAGCTACTTCCTTTCCTATATTACCGACTCCTATTACTCCCAGAGTTCTTCCGTATAATCCCTGTGCTTTAGAATATTTTTCTTTATTCCATATTCCGTTTCTAAAATCAATGACATTATCCGGTATCCACCGATCTAAGGCAATCATCAATCCAATTGTCAATTCTGCTACAGCTATTGCATTTTTACCTGGACAATTACTTACATAAATTCCTTTACGATTTGCAGCAGCAATAGCTATGTTATTCACACCGGCACCCGCTCTAACAATTAACGAAAGATTTTTACTTTCATAAATTGTTTTTTCGTTAACAACTGTAGAACGGACGACTAAAATGTCAACATCTTTTGCGGCTTCAGGTAGATCATTTTCTCCAAGTTTGGGATTATAAATTACTTCAAGATCTAATTCTTTGAGTTGTTCGATGTATTTTTCAGGAAATTTATCGGCTATAAGAACTTTCATTTTGACCTCTCCAGTTAATTATTTTAACATTGGTATTTTTATACCGAACTTTTTAGCATTCAATATAGCTCTTTCGTAGCCCGCATCGGCATGTCTGACAATTCCTAGACCTGGATCATAATTTAAAACACGCTCTAATTTCTCATCAGTTTCTTTGGTACCATCAGCAACGATAACCATACCAGCATGAATTGAATAGCCCATACCAACTCCACCGCCATGATGAACAGAAACCCAGCTTGCTCCACCTATAGTGTTCAATAAAGCATTTAATATTGGCCAGTCTGCTATTGCATCACTTCCATCTAACATACCTTCAGTTTCACGATTGGGAGAAGCAACAGAACCACAATCAAGGTGGTCTCTACCGATTACAATTGGTGCTTTTACTTTACCATCTCTAACTAATTTATTGAATATCAATCCCATTTTAGCTCTTTCGCCATAACCTAACCAGCAAATTCGAGCTGGTAAACCTTGGAATTTAACATGTTGTTGAGCTAACTTAATCCATCGTACTAACGATTGATTTTCTGGGAATGTATTAATTACTGCTTCATCGGTTACATAAATATCTTGTGGATCACCGGAAAGCGCAGCCCATCTAAATGGACCTTTACCATCACAAAATAATGGGCGGATATATTCAGGTACAAAACCTGGAATATCAAA
Source organism: uncultured Ignavibacteria bacterium (assembly GCA_937944105.1). Classification (GTDB taxonomy): domain Bacteria; phylum Bacteroidota; class Ignavibacteria; order Ch128b; family Ch128b; genus Ch128b. The sequence goes on along the minus strand of CALDZP010000001.1, from coordinate 69,310 downwards.
TGCGTTTTTTACTCCATTTGCGAAAGCTTCACCACGAATATTATTCCCGTAATCAAAAGTTATCGAGCCTTTTTTCTGAAATTCAAGCATTGTCTGTAAATGAATAACTATTGAATTCTTCGCCATTTGAATGTATTTATCGGGGTCTGATTTTCTTAACTTTAATGCATCTTCGTAAGGAATTCCATGTGGCACATAACCATTTAATGTATCATGAGCGGATGTTTGATCTGTAAGAACATCTGGAATAATTCCTCGACGAAGAATTTCCGGTAAAACTTCAGCTGCGTTTCCAAGCAGACCAACGGAAAGAGCTTTATTTTCCTTTTTAGCATTTAGAACGAGTTCAAGGGCTTCATCTAAATTCTCGCTCATAATATCAAGATAACCAGTTTGTAATCTTTTTTCTATCCTTGATCGATCTACTTCAATTCCAAGAAAAGCGGCACCATTCATTTTAGCTGCTAAAGGTTGAGCTCCACCCATTCCACCTAAACCTGAAGTGAGCAGGAATTTGCCACTTAAAGAACCATTAAAATATTTATCAGCACAAGCTGCAAATGTTTCGTAAGTTCCTTGTAAAATTCCTTGAGTTCCAATGTATATCCAGCTTCCTGCAGTCATTTGACCATACATAATTAGACCAAGAGCCTCAAGACGCCTGAATTCATCCCAAGTGGCCCATTTAGGTACAAGCATAGAATTTGAAATTATGACTCTGGGAGCAAGTGTATGAGTTTTGAAAACTGCGACTGGTTTACCTGATTGGATTAGAAGAGTCTCATCATTTTCAAGATTTTTTAATTCTCTTACAATTGAGTGATAACATTCCCAATTTCTAGCGGCTTTACCAATTCCGCCGTAAACAATTAGTTCCTCGGGTTTTTCAGCTACTTCTGGATCAAGATTATTCATTAACATCCGAAGTGCTGCCTCTTGAATCCAACCCTTTGTATTTAGTTGGATTCCCCTAGGTGCTCGAATGGGTTCGTATTTGGATTGAGTCATAGTAATTATTTAAAATGCTTATTTAGTATTGATTCATATTGATTAAGCAATGGTCTATATATCCATTTCATAAAAAAGATTGATTTTTTAATTTTTTCTTTTAAGAGTTTTGCGTTTTCAGATAACTGTAATTCTAATCGTTTAATTTCTTCTTTAGTTAGTCTTATTGGGGATTGAGAAGAAGAGAGTTTGTCGAAAAGACTTTGATAAATTCTTATTTCGGTGATGTATCTATTGTCACCCTGGATTTGTTTTAAGATTTGTTTGACCATTGTTAGTAATAATTTTTTTTCAGAGGAATTAAAATCGAAATTATAATTTTTAAATAATGGTTTCATATCACTTAAATGCCAATAATTTTTCTCTAACTTTTTGATATCCTGGTTTTATAACGTTATATATATAATGTATCCTTTCATTATAATGAATGAAAGCGCTTTTCATAGCGTTGATGGTAAGTTTTTCCATGTCGTCTAAATTAAGTCCAAATACCTCGGCTGCTACTTTAAATTCGTTTGACATTGTAGTATTGCTCATCAATCTATCGTCGGTATTTAGGAAAACACGGAACTTATTTTTATAATAAATTCCAAATGGATGTTGTTCAAGACTTTTAACTGCACCTGTGTGAACATTGCTTAACAAACAGATTTCCAGTGGTACTCTTTTATCTAGAATATATTGAGCAAGGCTTCCCATTGCTACTAGCTGGCCATCTATAATTGTCATATCTTCGATTAATCTGGTTGCATGACCAAGACGATGAGCTCCACACCATTGTAATGCTTGCCAGATTGATTCTTTTCCCCATGCTTCACCGGCGTGGATAGTAATATTGAAATTGGCCCGTTGAATATATTGAAAAGCTTCTATATGTTTTTTTGGTGGATAGCCTCCTTCTTCACCTGCTAAATCAAATCCAACTACGCCTCGATCTCGAAAGTCAACAGCTAATTCTGCCATTTCAAGACTTAATTTCATATTTCTCATTGCACAAATAATTAAGCCATATCCAACTCCGTACTTTTCTTTTCCTTTTTCCAATCCATTTAATACCGCTTGGACAACTTCTTCCCAGTGTAATCCTTTTTGAGTGTGAAAAACAGGAGCGAATCGTGTTTCAACATAAACAACGCCATCGTAATACATATCTTCAATCATTTCGAATGCTACTCTTTCAAGTGCCTCTTTTGTTTGCATAACAGCTGTGGTATGTTCAAATCCTCTTAAATATTCAACCAAATTACCTTTGTTTGCACCTTCGTGAAACCAGGCAGCAAGTTCTTCAGGATCTGAGGTTGGTAATTTGCTGTATTTAATATCTTTAGCGAGTTCGATAATTGTTTGAGGTCTGAGACCACCATCTAAATGATCGTGTAGTAAGACTTTAGGAACTTCTCTAATTATTTCTAAAGTTTCTTGACGCATAAAGCCCTCTATTTCTTTTTGATGTGTAAAGTGGAATTTTAATAATATAGTTATTAACCAAGATCAAACCTTTTATTCAAATTTAAAGAAATGAGTTTGGTTTTTCAATTTAATTGAAAGGCAATTTATAAAAAGTTGAATGCAAATAAATTGTGGGAGAGATGATTACGAGTCGGGGCGGCCGGATTCGAACCGGCGACCTCCTGGTCCCGAACCAGGCGCTCTAACCGGGCTGAGCCACGCCCCGTTTAGATATCAATCTTTCAAAATAAATTCTTTTTCTTTACAAATATAAAATTATTGATTAATAAATTGTGGCTATAAAGTTTATGAAATTTTAAAATGATAAGTTCATTCTTTTAAAACTTTTGTGGGTTTAAGTGTGAAATAAACACGAGTCCACTTACCTTCTTCACTTGCTATCCAGAAATGTTCACCGTGCTTATCCAAGATAGCTTTTACAATTAGTAATCCTAATCCCAGGCCTTTCTCTCCTTTTGTTCCTCTTTTGGTGTATTTTTTTGTTGAAACTAAGAGATTCATCAGAATCTCACGATCAATGCCAATTCCTGAATCAACTACTAGAACTACCAGCTTATTCAATTTTTCGTGGTAATGCGCATGGATTTCAATGGTACTATCAGGATGCGAAAATTTTATTGCATTATCAAGTAAATTTTTTAAAACCTCTATTATCATAAACTCATCACCATATACATACATTTCTGGTTTTGAATGAACAACAATTTTAATATTCTTTTGTTCAGCAATTTTAGACATACTTTTTGTAACAAAATTAATAGTTGAAGATATATCAAATTCGGTTGGGTGCATGCCGAGGTTTGAAGATTCGTATTTTATCCATTCTATAATTTTGCTTAATGCATTTAGTTGTTGTTTGGATAATTCAAATATATTTTCAGCAAATTGCTTCACTTCTTTCTTATTTTTATACTGACCGTCCATTAAAAGCTGACAATACCCAAAAACACTTGTTAATGGTGTTCGTAAATCGTGTGAGATAATAGAAACTAATTTGTCCCTTTGGAATTTTGCTTTTTCTAATTCGTCTTTAATTTTTTCTATTTCACTTCTTGGTTCTTCATGTTTTATAAATTTTGCAACATAAGCTTTACCATTAGTCGGTTTTTCCTGAAGATGCTCACTGGTTTCAACTTTTAAAGATGTTACTTCAGTTTGTTTTTTTTGTTGTAGGGGAGTTGATTGAGCGGGTTCGGATTTTATTTGTTCTTTTGTTTTTTCTTCGAATTCTTTTTTAGGTGAACTTGATATCTGTTCTTTTCTGATTTGTTCTGAATTTGTTTCAACTTTGGTAAATTCATAGATGGGTTTGTAATAATAATTCTTATTAATATTTAATTGTTGTGATTCATATTTCTTAACGAAGAGGAGAGTAATTAAAATTAGAAATAAAATTATACTACCAATTAATGAGATCAATTCAAAAGGGCTTAATAAAACAAATTCAAGTTGTTCATAATCCTTATTAAAGAATTCAACAATTTGAATAGTAAGAATAATCAAAAGCCCGGAAATTATAGGAACCACGAAACTTTTGTAATTAGGATCTTTTAAGAGAGAAATTAAATTAATAATATTTACCAAATGAAATAAAATTGATATTAATATTATAGTTGTATAACTATCTGAACTCACACACTACTCCAAATAAATATATTTTTTCATTAGCATTATCGAAATAAATTGGTATTTTTTTCAGAAATAAATTGTTAAACACATAAAACACCTTTCCGATAATAACGGTGAACTTTGAATAATGGACATATAAATCAAGAGATAAAAATTGGAATCGAATAATTCATATTTAAATGAGACTCTAAAAGACCTTCCTGTTAAAAAAATTACAAGAAATGATCCAGAAATAAGAGCAATTATTTTAGAACGAATAAGAGTAAATTTTTATAATAAAGATTCGGTTAAACAAAAGGTATTTGAAAAATTATTAAAAACATTATTGAATTTTCCAGAAAGTTGAAATCCCACCTGAAAAGATTTACATTATAATTAAAATTGTACATTATAATTAAAATATAGAAGAATCAAAATGGATAATAACGACTTTCTTTTAAAAATCGTCATTTTAGATCATAATGTTTTTATTACTGATGTAATTGAAGAAATTTTACAAGATTATAGTTATGAGTTGATTAAAATTAAGTCTTTAGAAAACTTTAATGAGGCGTGTGATTTTTTGATATTTTATGAAGAAAGTTTGTCCGAGGATTTAATTAATAGAATTTCATCTTTTGCAAATAAGGTTAATTTTAAAATATTAATTTGCTCAAGTGAACGTAGAATTCCAGTAGGTCTAATCCCATACCTGAGCAGTGTGATACAAATAGGGGAAATGGATGAGCAATTAAAATATTTATTGAATCATTACACATTTTTCAGAAGAGAGAGGACTTTTCAAGAAGATGTAGAAATGATAAATAAATTAATTAAAGAATCTGAAGAATATATCCATTCGATTCTTGAATACACAAATTATTTAAAAACTTCTTTGAAAAACATTCCAGAAGATAAAATGAATTTATTGGTTCAATTTGAATCTATTGTAAATATTTTTAAGAATGAATTTATAAGTTTTGAACATTTTAATTTTGCAGATAAAGTCTTTTATCAGCTATGTGATTTAAATTCAATTATTGAAGATTTAATTAGGGAACGAGAGAAATTTTTATTATTAGAGTTTAAAAAATTAACATTTATACCAGATTATCTATTAGATCAAATTTTTTTAAATCCTGTTGTTGTACGAAAATTAATTAACAATATCATTAATTTGATCGAAATAACTACAAAAAATCCAAAGGAATTGTTTGTTTCAATTAAGAAAAATGAAGGATTTACTGAGATAAGAATAGAAATTCAATGTGAGGATTATAATTCACAACTTAAAAATCAGATTTACAGTCCTTTTTTCCCAAGGAGAATTTTAGAAAATACTATCATTGACTATTTTCGCAATAAGATAGAGAAATATCATAGAATATTCATTAAGGATTTTTACAAGAACAATAAATTAGTTTTTCAAATTTTTCTTGAATAAGGAGAGTAAATGATGAAGCAAAAAATTCTTGTTATTGATGATGATGAACTTGTCACTTCATCTTTGAAAAGAACTTTATCACAAAGTGGTTATGATGTTGATATTGCATTAAGTGGAAAAATTGGAATTCAAAAGACTGAAGATGATACACCAGATTTGGTTTTACTTGATATATTTCTTGGTGATACAAATGGGATGGAAGTACTGAAGAAAATACAGTCAATTAATCCAGATTTACCAGTTATAATGATAACAGGATTTGCAGATGTTCAGACAGCAGTGAATGCAATTAAAATGGGAGCGATTGATTTTATATTAAAACCAATAAATTTAGATCAACTTGAATTAATAATTGATAAAACGTTAAAACAGGTTGCCCTTCAAAAAGAAGTACAAAGACTGAGATTAATTACCAGAGAAGGTGAAATATCACGCGAAATGTTTGGTAATAGCAAAGTTATGCGTTCAACTCTGGAAGCGGTCGAAAAAATTGCTATGAGTGAGGGAACAACAATTTTGCTCGAAGGAGAAAGTGGCGTGGGGAAAGAGATGATAGCTCGCTATATTCACAGTATTTCTAATCGTCGAGAAGGTCCCTTCATTGCAATTAATTGTGGTGCTATACCCAAAGAATTGGCAGAAAGTGAATTATTTGGAAGTGAAAAAGGTGCATATACAGGAGCTGGGGATAAAACAAGAATTGGAAAATTTGAACTTGCAGATGGTGGAACCTTATTATTAGATGAAATTGGTGAATTGAGTCTGGATTTGCAGGTAAAATTACTTAGAGTTTTACAGGATAAAAAATTCTTTAGACTTGGAGGCACTAAAGAAATAAGCGTTAATGTAAGAATTATAGCTGCAACTAATAGAGATCTTCGTCAAGCGATAAGTGAAAAGGCTTTTAGGGAAGATCTTTTTTATAGATTGAATGTAGCTTCTATCAGAATACCACCACTCAGAGAAAGAAAAGAAGATATCCCACTTCTTGCTATGGCATTTATTGACGAATTTAACAAATCGATGAATAGAAATATTAAAAGAATTTCTTCAGAGGCTCTGGAAATGATGCAAAATTATTCCTGGCCAGGGAATGTGCGTGAATTAAGAAATACAATTGAAAGAGCAGTTTTACTTACAAGTGGTGATGAGCTAAAACCTGAACATTTAAATTTTCTCGAAAAAGAAAATCAAACAAAAACTATAGATGACGATCAATATATCTTAAAAATTCCAAAAACTGGAATAAAGATGGATCAAGTAATTAGAGATTTAATTATTAAGACTCTTGAAATTACAGATGGTAATCAAATTCAGGCTGCAAAAGTCCTTGGGATTTCCAGATCTAAACTAAGATATAGAATGGAACAACTAAAAATCGAAGTCAAAAGACAAATAAAATGAATCATAAATCAAAATCCTTTTTGACAATATTAGTTGTGGATGATAATCCACTTGAACTTGGACTAATTCGTTTAGTTATTCAAAAAAATTTTCCTGAATTAAAAATCTTAAATTTAACTAAAGCTCCTGATTGGAATTTAATTTTAAAGACTGAAACAATAGATGTTATTATTATTGATTATCGTTTACCTGAAAAGAATGGAATTGAACATATTAAAGAAATCAGAAAATATAATTCAGATATTCCTGTTTTTTTGATAACAGCATTAGAAAGAGATGAGATTGATCAAGATATTTTCAAAGCAGGTGCAACTGATTTGATCGTTAAGGATAGAAACTATTCAAATTTAGTTTCAAAACTTAGTGATATAATACTAAAGCGAACTTTTAAAAAATTTGAACTTGAGATTGATATCTTAAAAAAAATTATTACAAAATTTTCTGAATTATTAATACTGAAAATTGATGATGAAGAAAATTGTTTAGAAGTAATTGGAGATCAAAAAAAGTTTGAGTGGTTTACTTTGGACAATCTTTTAGGCAAAGGATGGAAAGAAACTTTTAATATAGAATTAAATGATTTACTAAATGAAATGAATCAAAAACAAATCGATTTTTTAGAAAATAAAATTGTAAACTTCAATTTTAATCAGAATTTGATTTCCTTTAAATTTCACCTGATTCGTTCCGATAACTTCTACTTAATTATCCAAAATTAATTTCAAACCTTAACTTTCTTCAATTTAAAGTTCATCGATATTCAGCACTTGGCTAAAATTAGCCATATTATTGAATGAATTACCAATCTGCAAAAAGAGACTCCATCCTGCTATCTCATTGAAAATAAATAAGTTATTGCTCTTAAAGCTTTATAATTATCACTCTGGCATTACTATTGAATTATCTAAACCAAAATGGAGTCAATGATGGAATCAAAATCTAAAAACAATCAGGAAATTATTAAGTCACAGGCAATTTCATTAATTCTTTCTTTTGTAATCTTTAACGCCTTATTGAAAGATATTGATTCACTTATTCTGAGTTCGGTTGTTCTCCTGATTGTTTTATCCATCATTATTAAAATAATAGGACGAAGGATCAATGTTGGAGTGGAAAAAAATTCAAAAGTATCCAGGAGGATGAGATGACAACAGCAATGTTATGGAAAAAATTCAAGAAGACCAAAGCATCGGAAATTAAAACTGCTTTGATACAACAATATCTACGGTTGGTTCATTATGTTATTCATCGTACTGAATTAAAAGGTGCAGAACTTCTTAATGATCAGGATTTTTATCAGTTTGGAATTCTTGGTTTGAGTGAAGCTATAGATAGATTTGATCCAAAATATGGGGTAAAATTTGAGACATATGCTATTCCAAGAATAAGAGGAATGATATTAGATGAATTGAGAAAACTGGATTTTATACCGAGATCTTATAAGGAAAATATCAAACGCGAATTGGATGCAGAAAACGCTCGAAGAAGGGAAAATGATCAATACGAATTGACCATAACAGATTATCTCAGAGAGTATCAAAAACTCTCTTTGTCACAGCAAATAGGTGAAGAAGAAGATACTATTTTAGATCTCTTACCAAGCAAAGAAGAAACTCCGCAAGAGATTGCTGAAAAAAATGATTTGAAAGAACTGATTTTGAACGAGATAAATAAACTTCCAGAACGTCAGAAGCTTATCATAATGCTTTATTATTACGAAGAAATGAACTTCCAAGAAATAGCAGATATTCTGAAAGTCTCTGTCTCAAGAGTTTCACAAATTCATACTGAGGTAATTAATAAGTTGAGAAAGAAACTCGGTAAAATTTTAAGGTGATAAAAAATGCTTAAGAATAAAAATGCTGTAGAAAACATCCTGACATCAATGGATTATTATCCATTCATTTCTAAGACTAATGTGGATTTAATAAAACTTCTAAACGAAAGAGAGATTAATCTGAAAAAACTTAAAGATATAATTAACAAGAATCATTCTATAAGTGCAAGAATTTTAGCACTCGCGAACTCACCGGTTTATGGTTTTTCCAAAAAAATTTCTACTATCGAGATGGCTATTTCAATTCTTGGATTACAAACAATTAAAGACTTATTGATAGGTTTTACAATTATTGACTCGACTCTGAAAGATAAGGATAGATATTTTATCGCTGAAGCTTTTAATCAACATGCTTATATGAGTGGATATATTTCACAATTACTTGCAAATGATTTTGGTTACCCGGTAAAAAGTGAAGCTTTTGTTGCTGGACTTTTACATGATATTGGGATTGCTATTGTACATAGATATATGGAAAAAGAATTTAAATTGATAAGTGAATTGAAGTTCTACAGACGAATTAATCAAACTAAAGCCGAAATGATGATTCTTGGAAAAACTCACTGTGATATTGGGGCTGCTGTTGCAGCAAATTGGAATTATCCTGAATCACTGATAGATTCTATAAAGTATCATCATAAACCAGATTTGAGTGAATCGAATAAAAAACTAGTAGCAATTGTTCATCTCGCTGATTTTATTGCTTCGAGAGAAGCTCCACAATTTTTGCTAAGCTCGGAAGATGAAGAACTCGATTTATCTATTGTTAAAACTTTAAATATTCCAGATGAGAGTTATTTATTCGATATAATTAGCAATGTTTCAGAATTAATTAAAGCAACAGAAATATATAAATGAAAAGTTCAAACTTAATAATTAGAGACAATCTTGATGATATGAAAGGAATTTATCCTGATAATGTCGATTTAGGCAATTCATTGAAATCAAGTACTACTTCAAATTTTGACTTAGATTTTACCCATTTGCTTAATGAAATTAATCATTTAATTAAAAATGATTTATCAATAGATGAATTTACAAAACAAACATTTGTTCAAATTAAAAATTACTTAAACTTTGAGACCTTTTTAGTTTTATTTTATGAAAGAGAAAAAATTCTTTTCAAATGCTCTAATGATAGTGATAATAACTTGAGTAATTACTTAAATGATTTTGGAATCATAAGACTTGTAGTTCAGGAGAAGAAAAGTTTGTTTATTGCAGAACCTGATTGTAATTCGAATGCGAGTATCAAAAATTTGCTAATTGTTCCAGTGATATTCTCTGTATCTTCATTTGTTATATTTTGTTTAAAAATGGACAAAGATAGGAATGAAGTATTTAACAAGAATTTCTCAATATTTGAGACGATTTTTAATCTTGCAGGTTATAATATTATATCTAAAATAGTTTATGATGATAATAATCGGTTAATCGAAGATTTAAAAGATAGAGAAAAAGAGTTGGAACAAAATATTGGTTTGGCATTAGCTGGTAAAATTAGTTTAAAATCTTTTCATAGCCTAAAAAATAAGACACAAATAATAATAAGTTCTTTTAATTTATTACAGAAATTTTTTTCTTTTAATGATGAAAAATTCAATAAGATATTTTCAATATTGAATAATGAAATTCCAAATTTTTCAAAATCAATCAAAACAATTTCAGAAGTATCAAAAAATATTACTTCCGAAAAATCTCCGGTTTATCTTGAAGTTGATAAATTATTATATGAGATTACAGATTTGTTAAACTTAACAGACTCAGGCAATAAATTAAAAATTGAATTTAATAACATTACTCATTCTAAAATCTTTGGTAATTACGAAAAACTTTTGCAAGGATTTTTGTTGTTATTATTTGAACTTATTGATCATGGTATAGATAAAATTAAAATATCGAACATTGAAGACGCATTTAGAGTTACTCTAATTTTTAATTTTAATGTACCTGTTAACAATTTTTTATGTAACTTGTTTGAGGATAGCTCGAATTTTAAATTTGTTCAAATTAAAAATTTATTTAAATCAAATTATATCAATATCCTAACAAAATGTAGTACTGAAAATGTTGAAATTTTGATTTCGATTCCTAAACGCTCAAGTCAATTTAAATCAAGAAAAAATTTATATGTCCAGAATTTTGATAGTTGAAGATGATCCATTCAATATTGAATTATTTGAATTAATTCTGAAAAGACTTGGAAATTTTGAAACGATTGTTACTGATAACGCTGAGGAAATCTTGAAATTATTAAATACAGAACAAATTGATCTAATTATAATGGATGTAAGCCTTGATAATACTTACTATAATAAAAAGAAAGTTGATGGTATTTTTCTTTCGAAATTGATTAAAGAAGATGATAAATTAAAAAGAATTCCTATTATAATTGTCACGGCTTATGCAGGCGACGATGATATAAGCCGTATATTAAAAGAGAGTAGAGCAGAAAATTGTATCAAAAAACCAATAACCAATTATCATGATTTTATAAATTTAATTAGAGGATATATAGATGGCTGAGGTGAAAAGAAACATTTTGATCGTTGAAGATGAAGAACATACCAGGTATCTTCTTGAAAGACTTTTAACTTTAAATAATTTCGATGTTAGAACTGCTGAAAATGGTATTGATGCACTCAATACGATGACAAACTTTAAACCTGAAATTATTCTTGCTGATTGGAATATGCCTGAAATGGATGGAGTTGAATTGTGTTCCAGAATAAAATCGAACCCTGACCTGAAACATATTTATTTTATAATGATCACAGCGAAAACCACAACTCAGGAAAAAGTAATTGGGCTTGATACTGGCGCAGACGATTACATTACAAAACCAGTTGAAAATGATGAATTACTCGCTCGAATTCGAAGTGGATTAAGAATTTACGATTTACAACAAGAAATCAGGCAGCTTGAACACGAAAAAGCTCTTCTTGAAATGGCAGCGACATTAGGACACCAAATGAATAATCCGCTAAGTGCAATTAATATGGCTCTAACATCATTGAAAAAAAATATTCAAAATAAAAATTATAAAGATGTTGATGATGATATTATATTAATTCAACAGTCTGTTCAGCGAATGCAAGAAATCACTCAAAAATTAATGATGTTAAAAGATCCAAAACTTGTTACCTATCTTGGTAATTTGAAAATGCTTAAGTTATGATTTGATCAAATAGAGTTCTTTCTGTGGTAATGATAGAAATTCAGCGCCTCCTTCCTTTATAACAATCTCTTCTTCTACTGTTGCAACTCCATAACCCGGGATTGTTAATCTAGGTTCAAGTGTGTATACCTCGTCAATACCAACTTTCTTAAATGGGATTTCTCCATATCTTTCCCATCTGGGAGCAAGAATTACACCACCATCGTGAGCTTTTTTACCAACTTGATGACCAAGCGCATGGGGATATTCATCATAACCGTTTTTCACAATAAAATTTCTTGCAACTGCATCAACTTCATAAGCAATTGAACCAGGTTTAATGAAATTTGCTGCCATTTGAATTGAATCAACAATTACTTTAAATCCTTTTTTAACAACCTCAGGTGCATCAGTTTCATCTGGTTTAAGTACATACCATGTTCGTTGAAGGTCCGAGCAATAACCTTTGTACTTTACGCCAAAATCGATATTCAACACATGTCCTGGTTGAACCACTCTGTCTGTAGGTCCAGCATGAGCACCTGCTGTATCTGGACCAGTAAAAACAGATGGGCAATATTCTCTATCCCACGCTGTTTCAAGCCCTCTTTTCTCAACTTCGTTAAGAATAAATTCAGCAATTTGTTTTTCTGATATACCAGGACGAATGAATTTATCCACAAGGTCAAAAATTTCTAAAGTAATTTTAATTGCTTCTTTCATTAATTGAATTTCGGCAGGTGATTTTCGTCCTCGTAGTAACGAGATTATTTCTTCGGATGAAGTAAATTTTTCAACGAAAGGAGTATCTTTTAATTTATCAATTAAATCAAGATACATTCCATAAGTCAACCCATCAGCAAGATTACTATTTTTTGAGTAGTTAATTGCGATTTTATTAGGATTATATTTTTCTAATATTTTTATCAAATCTTCCTTAATACTTTGAACATATCCTATTACCTGATTGAAAAGATTTTTAGATTTAATATTGGCTACATCTAAACTTCCAACAATTGCAACTGTTTCTCCAGACGAAGTGATTATAAAAGCAGATTGCCATGTACAGTTTGTACCCAGTATTAAATCCAAAGAAGGGTCTCGAATTGTTTCGGTTTCTCTTACATAAGTCAACCACATATCTATTTTCAACTCGTTCAAAATTTGGATAGCCTGATTTATTTTTTCTTTAATAATATTTCCCATTTTAGTCTCCAATAATTTCAATTAAAGTTTGTATTCGTATTTGTAGGCAAATTAATAATTTTTTAGGAACTGAATAATAAAGGATAATGGTAAACAAACTATTAATCAGAAAAGAATGGAAAATTGTTTGATAATTGGTTTTACTAAAAATTAATATGTAGTCAATATGTTTGAGGATGTTCTGGATATTAAATATACCTTGAAAAAATGTTTAAGTTAACTTAAATTAATCTTGAAAGGATATTTAATATGTCAAATATTTCAAAAGAAGATTATTTAAGAGTGATCTACAAAGGACTAGAAGAATCAAGAATGGTTAATCCTACTCTGGTTGCTGAACATCTTAATATATCAAATGCGGCTGTAACAGATATGTTGAAAAAATTGACGAAAGAAAAATATGTAAGTTATACTCCTTACAAAGGAATTCAATTGCTTGAAAAGGGAAAAATGGAGGCAATAAAACTGGTTAGACGACACAGGATATGGGAAACATTTCTATTTAAAGTAATTGGATTGCCTTGGTACAAAATAGATCAAGAAGCAGAAAATCTTGAACATAGTTCTTCTGATGAATTAATAGATAGATTAGAGGTAATTCTGAATTATCCTGAATTTGATCCACATGGTCATCCTATTCCCAGAAAAGATGGTAGAATCCCAAAACAGAAAAAATGTATTTCACTCGATAGGCTTGGAATAGGAAAAGTGAGTGCTATTCAAAAGGTAAATGATCACAGTGAAGAGTTATTAATGTTCTTGTATAAATCAGGATTAGTTATCAATAAAAAATTGAAAGTGACTGAGAAAAGGGAATTTGATAATTCAATAGTTGTTTTAGTCGATAACAAAGAACTGGTTTTAAGTGAAAAAATATCAAAAAATATTTTTGTCGAAGATATGAGATGACAAAAAAACTTTCAGAACTTAAAAAAGGTGAAAAAGCTGTAATAGTTAATGTAAATCTTAATGGTTTGACCAGAAGAAGATTGTATGATCTTGGTTTTATTCCTGGTACCATTATTCAGGTAGCTTTTGAAAGTCCTCTTGGTGATCCAGTAGCTTATTTCATAAAAGATACATTAATCGCTTTAAGAAGAAATGAAAGCGAAAACATAGATGTTGAATTAATAAATTGATTAAATATATGTTCTGGAAAAAACTGAAATCAAAAACCGAAAATTTTGTGCAGGTTGAAATTATCCCTTCGAGAAAAAATAAAATTGTTGCACTTGCGGGAAATCCTAATACTGGTAAAAGTACAATTTTTAATCGATTGACGGGATTAAAACAACATACCGGGAATTGGCCAGGAAAAACAGTAACAAGAGCTGAAGGAGAATTTGAAATTAATGATGAAGTCTATACATTAATTGATTTACCCGGAACATACTCGTTACTTTCTACATCAGAAGATGAAGAAATAGCACGAGATTTTGTTTTATTTGGTAACCCAGATACAACAGTTATTGTTTGTGATGCATCAGTACTGGAAAGAAATCTAAATCTCGCTTTTCAAATTATGCAAATTACCAACCGTTGTATCTTATGCATAAATCTTATTGATGAAGCTAAGAGAAAGGGAATTGAAATTGATAAAGATGTAATAGAGAAAGAATTAGGTATACCGGTAGTTTTAACTAATGCTCGTTCAGGGGAAGGAATTGAATCACTTAAGGAAAAAATATTTCTTGTATCCAATAGAATATTAAAGCCAAATCCAAGAAAAATTGAACACAAAAAAGAGATAAAAGATAAATTAAATCAATTAATACCATTAATTGATAAAGCTTTTCCAGGTCTATATTCTACAGAATGGATTGCATTAAGATTACTTCAAGGTGATGAAAAAATTAGAAAAGCCATAGAGAATGGAAATCTACTTGAATTGATTAATAAAGGATTGTTTAATGGAAATGAAGAATTTAGAAATTAGAGAAGAGATTAATCAAATTCTTGAAATTGTCGAATCTTGTGATCAAGAGATAAGAAATAAATTAGATGATATCCTTGTTGAAGAAATCTATATTAATGCTAGTAAAATAGTTCAGCGTGCAGTTAGGAAGAAGAGCAATGGAATATATCAGCTGGAATTAAAATTAGATCAATTACTTACATCAAAATATTTTGGTTTTCCTTTAATGCTTTTGCTCTTGGCTGGAATTTTCTTTATTACTATTAAAGGAGCAAATTATCCTTCGAAGTTACTCGCATTTGGATTCTTTTGGTTAGAAGAACAATTAAAGTTGCTTTTTAATTATTTATCTGCCCCATGGTGGGTTACAGGTTTTTTAGTTGATGGCGTTTATAGAAGTCTTGCCTGGGTTGTTTCAGTTATGTTTCCACCTATGGCTATATTCTTTCCTATTTTTACAATGCTTGAAGATGCTGGCTATCTTCCGAGAGTAGCATTTAATCTTGATAAATTATTTAAATGGGCAGGAGCACATGGTAAACAAGCGTTAACAATGGGGATGGGATTCGGATGTAATGCCGCAGGTGTAGTTTCAACAAGAATTATTGATTCACCAAGAGAAAGATTGATCGCTATTTTAACAAATAACTTTGTTCCATGTAATGGGAGATGGCCTTTAATAATTATGCTTGCCACTGTTTTCGTTGCTGCTTCCTTTCCTGCAAGTATTTCATCGTTTGTAGCTGCAGGTACTGTCGTAGGTGTTACTTTATTTGGGATTGCAATAACTTTGCTTGTTTCGAAATTATTAAGCAAAACTTTATTAAAAGGTGAACCATCGGCATTTAAACTTGAACTTCCACCTTATCGTAAACCGCAAATATTAAAAATACTTTATACATCTTTTATTGATAGAACTTTACCAGTTCTTAAAAGAGCTATTTTGATGGCAGCACCGGCTGGTGGTTTAATCTGGTTGATGGGGAATATTTTTGTTAGTGGAAAATCGTTAATGAATTATGGAGTTGAATTTTTAAATCCTATCGGGAAGGCAATTGGTCTAGATGGAGCTATTTTACTTGCATATATTATTGCTATCCCGGCTAACGAGATAATTATACCCACAATCATAATGATTTATTCAAACCAGAGTAAAATGGTGGAATTGGAAATTAGTCAACTTAAAGAATTATTTATCCAAAATGAATGGACTGTTTTAACGGCAATCTCATTGATGCTTTTTTCACTTCTTCATTATCCCTGTTCGACTACAACCTTGACCATATACAAAGAAACGAAAAGTGTTAAATGGACAATTGTTTCAAATCTTTTACCCCTTGCAATTGCCTTTATCATCTGTTTCCTTGTATTTAGAATTGGGCTATTAATTTCTTGAAAATAATTTTATTCTATAAGAATTTTTATTGCATAGAGTATCAGAAACATTGCAAAAATTTTTTTTATTATACTTTCAGGTAAATTAACAGCCAAATATGATGTGATATAACTTCCAATTATGAAAGTAACTATTAATATTATTGCTGCCTTTATGTCAACATATCCTGCTTTGTAGTAATTGTAAGCTGCAAGTAAGCCTATTGGTGGTAATAACATTGCAAGTGAAGTTCCTTGAGCTAATTTCTGTGAAAAATTCAGTAAAAAACCAGAGCAGGAATTACAATTATACCTCCACCAATTCCAAGTAAACCACTTAATCCGCCAGTAATCAAACCAATAAATACTAACAGAATTAATTGAACTGTATAATTCATATTTATCCTTTTATCGTGATGTTCCAGTAATTTTTATCGAATTTTTACCATTTACTCCATCGACATCAATTGTAATTGTTACTGGAGAGAGTTCATCTTTATCTTTATCAGCGTCAACTATTGTAAAACTAAATTGTGTCCAATTTCTACTTTGGGTATCGGGCATATTTATGTTAATATCGCCCTGTGCAGTAACGTTACCTTCAACATTAACTGTAATTGTATTTCCTGAGGAGATTGGATTTCCATTAACATCAGCAACAATGTATGTGAAAGTTTGTGAACCACCATTTGGTATATTAAATGTAGTAGGCGTTATTGATAAATTAGAAGGATAACCTGAAAATAATACGATAATGTCTCTGGAAATTGTCTGATTATTTTCATCTGCAGTGTAAGCAGTTACAGTTGCAAAACCTGGTCCCAGAAGAGGATGAACAGGCGCAGGTAGAGCAGACATAAGTTGTACTTCAGCAATTCCCATTTCATTTGTTTGTGCTGAACCACCAATTATTCCACCTGTTGATGAAAAATAAACTATAGTGTTTGGTTTAACAGGATTAGAATATTTATCGCCTACATAAGCTGAAATTCTATTAAATACTCCATATTTTACCAATCCAGGAAAATTTAGATATTCTGGAGCAAGCGAAAAATGATTATAATCAGGAAGACCACCATGAATTGCTATATTTACAGGTTTGGATCTGATTATTTTTGTTCCAAGATTAACTTCAGCTATGATTTGAACAACGCCAGCTCGAGTTCCACTTGTAACATTCACTGATACACGACCTTCACTGTTTGTCTTCTTTGAAGGTGGATCAATGAAGAGTCCACCACCAGGATTCGCTCCTAAAGCAAAATTTACAATAACAGATTTTGTAATATCAATTGGATTACCACTTGAATCTCTTACTTCAAAAGTTAAGGTGGTCGTTTCATTGTCACCGCTTTCTTTTACACCAATTGATGGAAAAGTTTGATTAACCAATACAATACTGGCAGGTGTACCCGATATAGTAGTTGTTTTTAGTTTTTCAAGTTTAAGAGTTGGGACATCTATGGTTCTACCAGGAATAGCATAAATTATCGTACTATCACTTTTATAATTTTCTTTTGATGCTATAACTTTTACATCTAAGTTTTTAGTAAGCTTGAATGTTTTAGAATACTTTCCATCAGCACCTGTAACGGTCCCATATACCGAGTCGGCAATAATTTTTATAGCAGCATTTTCAATTGGTTGACCATTTTCAAAATCGATAACCTGACCACTTAAAGTTACATCTTCTCCTTTTGGTGTTTCTGGTTGAGTAGGCGATTTACCACAACTGATAAAATAAAATGCCATTATTAGAGAGATAATAAGTAATTCAATAAATTTTTTTATTCTCATTTTCTAATCCTGTTATTAATTTTATTCAATTTTATTATAGATACAAATCAATGTCAAGCATTAAATAAGTGTTCAAAATATTTACTAATAATATTATTCATTAATGAGCCGAATTAGAATTTGTGCTTTTGTGTAAGCATAATTTTCTTAACAATTCTTTAACAACACTTAATTAAATTTGTTAAGAAATTGTTAAATATAAGCTTTATAGTTTGAGGTTATTATCATGAAATTTATATTTCTTATAATCTACATTTCATTTACCATTAAACTTTACACTCAAGTTACAGAAGAAAATTATCCTGAAGTAACTCCTTCTTCGGTTAGATTAAAAGGCTATCAGGAAAAATTAAAAAATATGGAAGAATCTCCATTTAAGAATATTAAACTTGAAAATATTGGTCCAACAATTATGAGTGGTAGAGCTGTTGATATTGATGTATCTCCTTTTGATCCTACTCATTTTTATGTTGCCTATGCCTCGGGTGGTGTCTGGAAAACAACAAATAATGGAATATCTTTTACTCCAATTTTTGATCAACAAATTGTAATGACTATTGGAGACATTGCTGTTGATTGGAAAAATGGAGAAATAATCTGGATAGGTACTGGTGAAAGCAATTCAAGCAGATCTTCTTACTCTGGTTTTGGAGTTTTCAAATCAACAGATGGTGGAAAAACATTTCAACATAAAGGATTAGAAGAATCTCATCATATTGGTAAAGTAATTATTCATCCAGAAAATCCCGATATAGTCTTTGTTGCAGCTGTTGGTCATCTCTATTCACCAAATGTGGAAAGAGGTGTTTTCAAAACAACCGATGGGGGTGAAACATGGAGAAAGGTTCTTTACATAGATGAAAATACAGGTTGCATTGATTTAGAAATTGTTAATTCTAATCCTGATGTTCTTTATGCTGCAATGTGGTATAGAACAAGGAGAGCGTGGAATTTTGAAGAAGCTGGATCAACCTCTGGAATTTATAAGAGTACCGATGGAGGTGAATCATGGTTTTTAATTTCGTCAAAAGAGAGTGGATTCCCGGTTGGTGAAGGGGTTGGTAGAATTGGACTTTCTATCTATCAAAAAAATCCTGAAATAATTTATGCATTACTTGATAATCAATTTGAACGGCCAAAGAAAGAATTGAAAGAGAAAAAACTAACCAAAGATAATTTGTTAATGATGACAAATGAAGAATTTCTTAAATTGGATAAAGAATTAATCAAATCATATCTGGAAGAATATAATTTCCCTAAAAAATATTCAGTGGATACTATTTTGTTTTTGGTTAAATCAAATAAAATAACTACAAAAACACTTGTTGATTATGTTGAAGATGCTAATAGAAGTTTGTTTGACAAGGATGTTATTGGTGCTGAAGTTTATAAATCGACCGATGGTGGAATAAATTGGATTAAAATGAACAAAGATTATATCGACGATTTTTATTATTCCTATGGCTATTATTTTGGGGCTATCGAGGTTTCGCCTTACGATGAAAATCTGATATATATACTCGGTGTACCAATTCTAATTTCAACTGATGGAGGACAGAATTTTAAATCAATTGATAAAGAAAATGTTCATGTTGATCATCATGCAATTTATGTTAATCCTTCACGTAGAGGTCATATTATAATTGCAAACGATGGAGGAATTAATATTTCTTACGATAATGGAGAAACTTACTTCAAAGCAAACACTCCACCAGTTGGTCAATTTTATTCAATAGAAATTGATTATGAAAAACCATATAATGTTTATGGGGGTTTACAAGATAATGGTGTTTGGTATGGTCCATCGAATTACAAGTTTAGTTATCAATGGTATCAAACAGGGGAATATCCCTATAAAAATTTACTCGGTGGTGATGGTATGCAAATAGAAGTGGATTTAAGAGATAATGTAACTATTTATGCTGGATATCAATTTGGAAATTATTTCAGAATTAATCGATTGACTGGTAAAAAAATTCCAATTAAACCAAAACATGATCTGGGTGAAAAACCACTGAGATTTAACTGGAACACACCAATAATTCTTTCAAAACATAATCAGGATATAGTTTATTTTGGAGCTAATCGCCTTTATCGTTCAATGGATAAAGGGGATACTTTCCAACCTATTTCTCCAGATTTAACAAAAGGTGGTAAAGCTGGAGATGTTCCTTATGGTACAATTACAACGATATCAGAATCACCATTAAAATTTGGTTTGATTTATACTGGAAGCGATGACGGATTAATTTATGTTACGAAAGATGGAGGAAATCACTGGGAAAGAATATCGGATTCACTACCGCAAAATTTCTGGGTCAGTCGAATAGTTGCTTCTAAATTTGACACTGCAACAGTTTATGTTGCACTGAATGGTTATCGGTGGGATAATTTTGAATCTTTATTATATAAATCGACTGATTATGGAAAAACCTGGAATAAAATAGGTGTAAATTTACCTTATGAACCAGTTAATGTTGTTGTGGAAGATCCAGTGAATTCATATTTAATTTATGTGGGAACTGATCATGGAATTTATGCATCCATTGATGGAGGAACTACTTTTTATCACATTTCAAAAAATTTTCCTTTCGCACCTGTCCATGATCTGGTTGTTCATCCGAGAGATTCTGAAATTATAGTTGCAACTCACGGGCGATCGATATATAAAGGGGATGTTAAACAATTGCAGCAATTAAATTCAGAAATAATGACAAAGCGGATTCACATTTTTGATATTCAAAAGATTAATTTTAATAAAAAGTG
Source organism: uncultured Ignavibacteria bacterium (assembly GCA_937944105.1). Lineage (GTDB taxonomy): Bacteria > Bacteroidota > Ignavibacteria > Ch128b > Ch128b > Ch128b. The sequence continues at coordinate 48,324 of CALDZP010000001.1, read as the reverse complement.
GGGAGATAAAACTTACACATGGGGAGATTATTTAATTCCAGAATTGAAAATCCCTATCTATTCAAATGAAGACAAATTGGTGGAATTAAAAGTAAAATCAGAAAAAGGTTTGACTCTTTATGAAAAGGTAATTTCTCTTGATAAAGGATTAAATTACTTTATATATAACTTAATTACCGATTCCCTCTCTTTGAGCAAATTACTGCAGGGAGATAAACAGAAATCAAAATCAGGAATTGAAATTGAAAAGAAGGCTGATGGAAATTATTATTTGTTTTCCGGGAAATATTTAGTTGAGATTAAAGACGGAAAAGAAAAATTTGAAAAATATTTTGAAATTGTAGAAAGAAAGGAAGAGAAAAATAATCGGGAGTGATAAAACTAATGACGAAAAAATATAAAATTCTTGTGTGCGATGATGAGAAAGATATAGTTGATGCTTTAAGTTACAATTTATTGAAAGAAGGTTTCATTGTAACAACAGCTTACAATGGACAGGAAGCTTTGAACAAAATAAATTCAGATATAGATTTAGTTTTACTTGATGTAATGATGCCATATATGGATGGTATTGAAGTTTGCAGAAGATTAAAAGAAAATCCTGATACTGCAGGTATTTCAATAATATTCTTAACAGCCAAAAATTCAGAGATTGATGAGATTAAAGGTCTTGAGTCGGGTGCGGATGATTATATTTCAAAACCAATAAGTATTAAAAAATTACTCGCTCGAATTAATTCTGTCTTAAGGAGAAAGGAACAAGTAAGCTCTAAAAATGTATTAGAAGTAGGTAAAATTAAAATTGACCTTGACAATTATGAAATTGAAATTGAAAATCAAAGAATTCCACTGCCGAAAAAAGAATTTGAGACATTTGTCTATCTTGCAAAAAATAGTGGTAAAATTGTCAGAAGAGAACAGTTGCTTGAAAGCATTTGGGGAAATGATGTGGTTGTAACTCAAAGAACAATTGATGTTCACATTAGAAAAATTAGAGAAAAACTTGGTAAACATTCTGATTTAATCGAAACAGTAAAAGGTGTTGGTTATAGATTGAGAAAAGAAGATGCTTAAAACTTTACGCTCCAAAATAATTTTTAGCTTTCTTTTGATTGAAGCGATAATCGTTCTTCTGCTTATTCTAACATTTAATTTTGTTGTTGTCAATCAATTGAGGGAGCAATTAATAAACGAAATCAAAAATGAAATTAATATAATAGAATTCAGCTTATTAAATACAGATTTAGAAAAATTCGGTAACCAGATTGATTACTTAAATAAACTTTCAAGTCAATTAAATTATCGAATCATTCTCCTTGACATAAATAAAAAAGCTTTATATGATTTCAATGAAAAGATTGTGGATAGTGATAAGGATATTCATTCATTAAGAACTAAAAGTATTGGAAAGTTTAACTATGAGTTTAAAGAAAATAAAGTAACAGGTGACAAATTTATCTTTGTTACTAAAAATGTTTCTATACTTATTGGTAATAATAAAACATCAATAAACTACATCACAATTGCATCAAATATCAATTCTATTGAAAGATTTGCAGCTGACATACGATTCAGAATTGTATTTTATAGCCTTTTAATTTTTCTCGGTGGTTTATTTGCAATAAGATATTTCACTTCTAAAGTTACCAATCCAATTAATAAAATAGTTGAAGCACTAAAAGAGTATTCAAAAACTGGAATACCACAGAAGATTCAATTACAAGGTAGTGAAGAATTTAAATTTTTAATCGAATCAATTAATGGATTAATGCATAAAATAGAATCTGACTTTAATGAATTGAAAAAACTTGAAAAGTATAGATCAGAATTTCTTGGTAATGTATCCCACGAACTTCGTACACCAATTTTTGCTATTCAAACATATCTCGAAACTTTAATTGATGGTGGCGTTAATGATCCTGAGATTAACATTAAATATCTTAAGAAAGCATACGAACATCTTGAAAGGCTTAACCTTTTGTTGAGAGATCTTATTGATATTTCACAAATCGAAGCAAAGCAACTTCGATTGAGTTTTAGATTTTTAAATCTAAATGATATTATAGATAAAGTAATTGAAGACATAAAATTATTAGCGGAGCAAAAAGAGACTGATATCATATTTCAAAAAGATGATGAACTTAAAGAACTTGTCTGGGCTGATAAAGAAAGATTACAACAAATACTTTTTAATTTAATTGAAAATGCAATCAGACATAATCCAGATAAAACTCAGGTCAAAATTTATTATAAAAAGATGAATTCAACAGTTCGAATTTTTGTAGAAGATAACGGCATTGGTATTCCTGAGGAAGATTTGCCAAGAATTTTTGAAAGGTTTTATCGGGTTAATAAAGAAAGATCAAGGGAATCCGGAGGTACTGGACTGGGTCTTTCTATAGTGAAACATCTTGTTGAAGCTCACGGAAGTAAAATTTTTGTCGAAAGTAAAAAAGGAATTGGAACAAAATTTTATTTTGATTTAAAGATTGCATAAAAGGATTCAGAATTTTTAATGGTAAAGGACTAAGAATGTTAAAAGTTAACGAAATATTTTATAGTATTCAGGGTGAATCTTCTTTTGCTGGCTTACCTTGTGTTTTTGTCAGGTTGACATATTGTAATTTAAGATGTTCCTATTGTGATACAGAATATGCTTTTTATGAAGGTAAAGATATGACAATTGAAGAAATAATTGACGAAGTAAAAAAATACAATTGTAATCTTGTTGAAGTAACTGGTGGTGAACCATTATTTCAGAAAGAATCTTTTGATTTATTAAAGACCCTTTGTGATGAAGGCTTTAAAGTTTTACTAGAAACAAGTGGTAGCATATCAATTAAAGATGTTGATAATAGAGTTACTATCATAATGGATTTAAAAACCCCTTCATCAAAAATGATGAAAAAAAACCTGTATTCAAATCTCGATTACCTGAAATCGAATGATGAAGTAAAATTTGTAATTGGTAATCGTGAAGATTATGAGTGGGCAAAAAAAATTATTGAAGAATATAATTTGAAAAATAAATGTAAAATTTTAATGGGTTGTGTTTTTGGAGAATTACCAAATCTTGATCTTGTAAATTGGATACTCGAAGATAATTTACCAGTAAGATTTCAAATGCAAATGCATAAATACATTTGGGAACCTGAAAAAAGAGGTGTGTAATTTTCTAAAATTGACTTGAATAAAATTATTAATAATGATTGTCATTACAAACAAAGTGATGTAATAATTATTCACATACCTTTCTTACAAACTTTTCAAAGTCGAATCAAAGCGGGCTTTTTTTAAGCGGAAATTTCCCATGCGAGTATGACAATTAATTTTGCATGTTTTTATATATAAAGTTGTTCCATATCAAATAGAAGATTATACTAACAAAGTTTTTTGTGGTTAGGGAGTTTCTATTAATCAATATTAATAATCATCATTTGTAGATTAATGAAAAATTGTATTAAACATAGGACTGTATTTTATAATAATTCACAATTATGAATTGATAAAAGGAACATTTCAACTTATATTTGCTTAGCATCGTTATTGATAATCCACAACGAGGATAAATTTGAAGAGAGCGATATTCACTTTGTTAATGTTTATTTTCAAATTTAATTTGCTTTTGTATTCGCAGAAGGGATTTGCAGTTATCTCAGGAAAAATATTAGATGAAAATAATTCACCATTACCCTATGCAAATATTTTTATAAGAGAAACCAACATTGGCACTTCGTCTGATTCACGTGGAAACTTTAAACTTATTACAAAACCAGGGAAATACAATCTGGAAGTGAGTTATGTTGGATTCGAGAAAAAATCTCTGGAAATAAATTTAAAACCAGATCAAAATTTACAATTAATCATTACATTAAAATCATTAACCTTTGAAATTGCTGGAATTGAAGTAACTGCTGAAAAAGAATTTATTCCACTTACTCCCGAAACGAAAACCGTAATTAAATCAGGTGAAATTGAGCATATCCAGGCTTCCAGTCTTGGTGATGTTGTTAAGATGATTCCAGGAATTGATGCAACTAATCCTTCATTAAATTATGTCGAAAGAGCATCCATTAGAAAAGGAGATGCATTGGGAACTCAAATAGTTATGAATGGAATTCCTGTTACAAACAATGCAAATCTTCAGATTGGAATTGGTTATTCTACCGCAAATTCTGGAATTGATTTGAGATCTATACCTGCTGAAAACATAGAAGAGGTAGAAGTTATACGTGGAATTGCCTCAGCTCAATATGGAGATTTCACTGATGGAATTGTTATTGTAAAAACTAAGATTAAACCCGAACCGTTAAGATTAAAATTTAAATATAATCCAAGACTTTATGAGGGGAATATTAGCGGGGGCAAAGCTTTTGGTAGTTGGATTATAAATGGTAATTTCAACGTTGCTTCTTCAGAACGAGACATTAGAGTTGAAGGTGATGGATATACAAGAATAGCTGGACAAATTTCCATGGAAACAGTAAGAGAAGACCATTCATTTAAAAATTTTATATACTTTACTCGCACTTTTGACGAAAGCAAAGAAAAACCTGGTTATGCTCTAAGAGAAGCCTGGTATAATAGAGATATGAATATTAAATATTCATTAAACTACACAAAAAATTTTTCAGAGCTTTCAAAGGTTAGCACTAATGTTTCTATTTCTTATACTAAACAAGATTCTTACAAACAACAAATGGTCACAAGAGATAATATTGTTGTAACAGATAGAATAACAGAAGGAACTCAAGAGGGTAAAATAGTTTTTGGTTCTTATCTTGGTAAAAAATGGATAAAAGGAGATGTCTGGAATATTTATACCGATATTAATTATTCGAGAAGATTTTTTATTGGTGAATATTTACATACTCTATTATTGGGATTAACTTATAGAAATGATTTTAATAAAGGTGATGGTTTAATTTTTGACCCATTTTACCCACCGTCGCTTTCCATACCCACACCAAGAATTACTCGATATAGCGATTACCCACAATACAATATCGTAAACTTTTATTTTGAAGATAAAATAAATGGGAAATTACTTTTACCTTTTACCCTTCAACTTGGCCTGCGTTACGAAGTTTTTAGACCATATGGTGTTAATTTAGAAGGTCTATTACTAAAAAAGGATTTAATAAAAAGTTATAATGGTAGTTTTGTCAATCCAAGAGTAAATTTCTCATTTAATCTCTCAAAAAATACTCAATTACGTTTAGGTTATGGAACAACAACCAAATCACCACCAATGGGGATGATTTTTGCTAATAAAGCATACTTTGATATAGTTGATACAGTTTCAGTTAAAAATTCGTTATATCCCGATAGTAATTTTGCTCTTGTTACAACTTACATTCGTGAGCAAGCAAATCCATTCATTAAAGGTTATGTTCAGAAAAAATATGAAATAAGTTTAGATCAACAATTCAAAGGATTTGGATTTTCAATTACTTTATTCTCGAATGACACAAAAAAAATGTTTGAAAGCATAAACCAACCAACTATTCTTTATAAGCATTCATTCCCTGATTGGCCAAATGAATTAACAAAAAAAATTAAAGACACTTTATTGGATTCATATAATCAATATATAAATAATGGATTTAATCGTGTCAGCGGGATTGAATTCTCACTTAATACTGTGAAAATACCGGTTGTGAATACAATTATTAGAATGGATGGTGCTTATCATTTCGTCAGAAAAGGCAAAGAAAATGAAGTTTATTTTTCATCACCAAGGTTTGTTAATTCTTTAGGGATGAAGATTATGCCTATGTACAAATCTTATGAAACTTATGAAAAAGATTTCTTGATTAATTACAGATTTGAAATTCAAGCTCGTGAACTTGGTATGTGGATTACCCTGCATATTCAACAGAAATTATTTGAAATAGATGGTAGGAAAGGATATGATGATACTCTTGCGATTGGTTATTTTACTCAAGAAGGAAATTTGATATTAATCCCTGAAAATGAAAGAACAAGTCCAAAATATCTTGAGATAAGAAGAAAAGTAGAACCTTATGAATTAAATGAAGAGAATCGCCCTAATAAGTGGCTTGTGAACTTAAAAGTGACAAAATCATTATGGAAAGGAGGAGCGATTTCTTTTTATGTTAACAATTTTCTAAATAACAGACCATTGTATCGGATTCAGAGAAGATCACCTGCTTCACCCTCATTTGAAATTAGAAATCCCGAATTATTTTATGGACTCGAATTAATAACAGGTTTATGAAATGAAAAAAATTTGGTTATGCATCTTTTTATTTTTTCCTTTGATATTTTTTCTGAGTTGCTCTGAGCTGGTAAAATTTGAAGAGAAACCTATCTCTTTTGAAAGGTCAAAAACTTTTCGAATCCAATTAGTTGATAATTCAGGATATATGCGTTCAATATTTGGAAATGATTATGTACGAGGAGCAGAAGTTTTATTAAGATCAAATTCATTAGGTACTGAATATAAACTTGTTTCTGATAGTAATGGCACGGTGGAGATTCAAGGTATTTTGTCTGATAAATATTTAATTAAAGCCGTCCGAATTATGACACCAGAAGAAATGGAATTGATATCAGGTCTTAGAATTACAAATCACAAATTAGTAAATACAAAAATCAAATTAATTGAATTAAGGTCGGATGATACCAGTTTGATAACTATTCCAATGGATGTAGTTGTTGGCGGATCACCAATTGTGATTAGTGAAATTTATGCTTGTGGTGCACCTGGTGCTGGACTTTACTGGCACGATAAATACATGGAAGTTTTCAATCAGTCTGATTCTGTAATTTATCTTGATGGTATTATTGTTGCAGTTGTTTACGCAAGTAGTTACTTAGGTCAAAATTATGTTGATGATCCAGAATTTGTTCATTCAAAAAATGTTTGGATGTTTCCTGGAAATGGTAGTGATTATCCACTTGGTCCAGGAGAGTTTGCAGTTTGTGCAACAGATGCAATCGATCACAGAATTAATGCACCCAATAGCGTTGATTTGTCAAAAGTGAAGTTTGAATTTTATAAAGATGATGCTCCAGATATTGATAATCCCGATGTTCCAAATATGATTAAAATTTATCAACCTTCCGGATTCGATTGGTTAATTGGTGGTGAACAGGGTGCAATAGTTTTAGCAAAAATTCCAGTAGATTCTCTTCAGTGGTTCGGTGATCAAATACTAATTCCTTATCGATATATTCTTGATGGTGTTGAATATCTAAAAGATCCCACGAGGCTGGAAAATAAAATTCTCAATCATTCAATAGATGGAGGTGCAACGGGAGGTATCCAATTCTATACTGGAAAATCTATGGAGAGAATAGCAATTTATTCTCATGGTAGAATGATATTAAAAGATGATGACAACTCATCTTTAGATTTTGTCGTTATACCCAAACCTACTCCCGAGTATCACCATTCGAATACGAGAAAGAAGTAATGAAAAACATTTTTATAATTGTTATTGCAACAATTTTACTAATCAATGAAATTTATTCTCAGAATTTTATTTACGATTTAAGAGATCTATCTACCAAACCGGACACTTCGTTTAATCTTTATAACCTAACTAATAATCCTGCCCTGTTGAGTTATGATCTGGATGATGAAAAATTGAAAACAACTTTCTTCTTTAATTCCAGTAATAATTATTTAAGAAGATTCTTTGTGCCTGAAAAAACAGACTTTTACGAAATTCATTTTTCTGGCAAAAAAAGAATTGGTGAGAATCAGATATTCAAAGGTAAATTTAGTTTTAATAAAGAAATCAGAAAAAACTGGAATTGGATTTTTACAAAGGATTTTAAATCTGGAAATCCATTTTTGCTGGGAGACAGTTCCTCGGGTTCTTCAATTTTTAATGGAATATATTTCGACGCTAATTATTTTAATCAATTAACTGAGAAATCAACACTGGGAGCACAACTTGAATATTTTGTTGATGAGGGTTTGAAAAAAGTTTCTCCTAAGCCAACTTCACAGCACAGGATTATCCGATTTAAATTGGGAGGAAGCTACGATTTATTTGATTTCTTAAAAGGAGGTATTGACGTCCAGATTATTGATAGCAAGGAAGAAATATCTTATAAAGAAGATGAAAGTGCTGTTTATAAAGAAATCACTTTATTCAAGTTTCAGGGTTATGCATTCCCGATAGTTGTTAAGAAAAAGACAGAAACAAGGCTGGGATATTTTAATGCTTATTCAGTTGATGGTCATTTTTTATTTAATCCACTGGCAAAATTTCAAATTATGGGAAATCTAAATAAAGGAATAGAACAAATTATTCAAAAAGAAGAAGTTAATAATCCACAAAGTAGAGGACATTTTGAAAATGATTACTTACGATTAAATGTAATGTCCAATTTTAATTTTACTGATAAACTTGATCATATTTTACAGATCGAATATTTCACTTCAGAATCTTGGTCAAGACATCCTGATTATTTTGTTACTCTGTCTGAAAACTATCAAAAATTTTTTATAATCAAAGGAATTTTTAATTATAAATTCACAAACGATTTATTGTTATTTACTGGGGTTGGTGCTGGAAAATTAAAAATGAATTTAAGAGATTATTATGGTGATGTTTATTTTGATTTGAAATCTAACCTTTATTCATTTCTCTCTGGATTAAAATTCAACTTCAGTGAGAAAATTATGATAAGATCGGCATTGTCATTAGAAAAAAATTTAGTAAAAAACTCAGGATTACGATATTTTAATACTGGATATTATTTCTCACCATTTCAAGAGAATGACTTTGAATATTTTACAACTGATTATTTTAAGTATGAATTTTCTATTTCAACGCAGTTAGTTGTAAAAGATGGAGAATTTGTTTTAGAACTAAGTTATATCGACCTGATGCCTAAAAAAGAAAATATCAAAACAAAGAATAATAATTCATCGATTAAATCAATATTAATTTATCGAACAAAGATTTATTGAGGATTATCACAATGATAGCTGTAATTTTTATTTTGTTCTTTTTGGTGAACGAAGGGTTATGCCAGAATTTTGTTCCAGTTCTTTCTCCCGATATTGAATCGGAGTTAAATGATGTTTGTTTAATTGATGATCAACTCGGCTGGATTGTTGGTAACAAAGGTATTTTGCTTAAAACAACTGATGGTGGAAATAATTGGATAAGAAAAAATATCCCTTATCAATATGATTTCCTTAAAGTCTTCTTCTACAATCAATCTTATGGTTGGATTGGTACAGCAAATGGTAGAATTTTAATTACTGTTGATGGCGGAGAGAATTGGAATGAATCATTGATTCAATCGGATTTCACTTATTTTGATGCAATCTACTTTACAAATCCTTTAATTGGTCATATTTCAGTAGGTAAATACCGCTCAGTTTATATAATGAGAACGACTGATGGAGGAATGAGCTGGAATAAAAAAGATTCTTTGGTTTCCGCAACTACTGCATCTCGATGGTATGATATTGATTTTTATGATGAGAATTTTGGAGTAATTGTTAGTGATAAAAAAGACGCCCAGCGCTACACTACAGATGGTGGAAACACATGGCTGAAATCTAATCCAATCAATGATGTGTTTTTTAGAGATCAAAAAACTGTTAAGTGGTTAAATTCAACCGATGTAATTTCTCTTGGGGAAGGTAATGAATACTGGGGAGTTGTTACTCCTATTTATAAATCAACCGATGGCGGGAAAACTTGGAACAAGAAAACTCAATACCCTTTAAATAATTATGATAGAGTAAAAGATTCATACTTTAAAAATCCTTTTGAAGGTATTGCTGTCGGAAGTAATGGTTTTTCACTTGCTTATATTTCAAAAACAACAGATGGTGGCGAAAACTGGTATGCATCATTTTTGACCTATTCTTTCGGATTGAAAGCTATAGCTGGATACGGTGACAAAGTAATTGTGCTTGGAATTGGTTCACATATTTTAATTTCAAACGATTTTGGTCTAAGCTGGAACTTACATAAATGGTTTACACCTAATTCAATTTATGGAATTCAATTTATTGGAAATAAAGGTTTTGCAATAACACGATACTCTGATTTTTACAAAACTGATGATGTTGATGGAAATATCTGGTACTATAAATCAAGTGCGCCAATGTGGGAATCGGTAGCTATGCAATTTATAAATGAGACGACAGGATTTATTCTAAAGGAAAATAGACATATAGTTAAAACAACTGATGGTGGGGAATCATGGCGAACGGTTCTTGAACCTGTTCCATTTAATGCTCGTAATAAAGTAGGTGGTTTGCACTTCCCAACTACAGAAGTTGGCTATGCTTGGATGAGCATAAACGATTATGGTGAATATCACATTTATAAAACTACAGATCAGGGTGAAAACTGGTTTGAAGTTAACATTTTAAATGGACCTGGCTATATCTCCGGTAACCTTGCCTTCTTTGACGAAAATATTGGAATCATTGCAGGTCCACAAAGATGGATGATTAGAACAACAAATGGTGGAGTTAGCTGGGATACAGTTACTGATTTTATAAGTTTTCCTGTACACCTTTCAAAAAAGGACTTTAAAGACATTGTCATAATAAATGAAAATAAAGCATGGGCAGTTGGAATTGGATTTATTTGTTTAACTACAAATAAAGGCATTAGCTGGAATTATATTGATCATGGAATAAATAATATCGATTCAAGTTTTTATACAATCTCGTTTTACAACGATTCTTTAGGTTTCATAGCTACATATAATGCTGCTATACTAAAAACATCGAATAGTGGTCTAAACTGGCAACTTGATACATCACTTACAAACAAATACATAATATTTTCATCGGCTGTTAATAAATTTGGAAGATTGTTTTTAGGAACTTCGAATGGTTATTTAATAGCATCTGAAAAATTAACTTCGATTGAAAATGATGATAAACTATATCCTGAAGTTTTCACTTTATACCAAAATTATCCCAATCCATTTAACTCCAGAACAAAAATTAAATTTTCAATCCCGAATCTAAGCGGTAGCTCAGAGGTATTTATTGAATTGGAGATTTTCGATTTGCTTGGAAGGAAAATAAAAACTTTAGTGAGTGATTACTACAAACCAGGTATTTATGAAATAGATTTTTCTATGGAAGAAATTTCTGGAAAAATTTCATCAAATTTAATTCAAATTTCGTCTGGTATATTTTTTTATAGATTGAGAGCTGGAAATTTATTTGATACGAAAAAAATGATTTATTTAAAGTAACCATTCTGTTTAGTTTGTTTTTAGATTTTTAGATATAATTAAACGGTAATGAGGAATACATTATGAAAAAATTAATTGTGCTTTTGATTCTTATTCACTACAATTTTCATTTTGCAGATATAAAGATTTATTATCCTGAAAAGAAAGGTAAAACGTCATTTGCAATTTTTGTAGATAGTATCACTTTTCAAAAAACATTTGATGCAATAGTTCAATACAAAAAATCAATTGAAAACGACAATCTTCCAACTTTTATACTGGTGAGTAATTGGCTAAATCCTGAAGAAGTTAAAAACGAAATAATCAAACTTTATAACTCAGAACCAAAACTTGAAGGCGCTGTCTTCATTGGTGATATTCCAATTCCCATGATTAGAGAAGCCCAGCATTTGACTTCAGCTTTTAAACTTGATGAAACAAGATTTTCTTGGGATAGATCCTCAGTTCCATCAGATCGTTTTTATGATGACTTAGACCTTAAATTTGAATTTTTAAGAAAGGACTCGGTCAATAAATTATATTTCTATTATCGATTATTACCCGATTCACCTCAAAAAATTGAGAAAGAAATTTATACAGCACGAATTAAACCATCACCTGACTCTTTGAAATACGAAAAAATAGAACAGTACTTATTAAGAATAGTCAAACAAAAAGAAGCTGAAAATTATTTGAATAATGTTCTTGTATTTACAGGTCATGGTTATAACTCCGAATCACTAACATCATGGGTTGATGAATCATTGATTTTACTTGAACATTTTCCATTGGCATTTAATTCTGGTGGAAGATTTAAAAAATATTTTTATGAGATGAATAAAGAAATTAAAAAAGTAATTTTATCCGAACTTGAAAATCCAGAATTGGATTTAGCAATTTTTCATGCACATGGTGTTAGTGATGCTCAATTACTTTCAAGCTATAGAAAAGCGAGGAATGTCAACGAGAATATTGAAAGTGTAAAATTTTATCTTCGATCAAAATTAAGAGCGGCTAAAGAGCGAGGTGAATCAATTGATGAAGTCAAGGAAAATTTCAAAAGATCTTTAAATGTTCCCGATGCATGGTTTGAGGGAGCATTTGACGAAAGAATTATGAGGCAAGATTCAATCTTAAATTATAATCTTGATATTTACATCAACGATATTAGAAAATTAAAACCTCAGGCAAAAGTTGTAGTCTTTGACGAATGTTTTAATGGCTCATTTCATCTTGAGGAGTATATTGCAGGAGAATATGTTTTTGGTAATGGAGAAACGATAGCAGCAATTGCTAATTCTGTTAATGTTCTGCAAGATTTATTTGTAACCGAATTAATTGGTCTTTTGAACTTAAATTTTAGTATAGGTAAATGGCATAAATATAACAATTATCTTGAATCACATTTAATTGGGGATCCAACATTTAAATTTTCAAATAGATTAAAAAATAATTTGGAAATTGAATTAAAAAATTTTTCAGAAAAAGATTTGAAAAAATTTTTAATATCCAGTGATCCTGTTATTCGAACATTTGCTCTCTTACATTTATTTAAGATAAAGAGAGAAAAAATATCCGATCAATTAATGAATATTTATTTGAAAGACCCATCGCCAAATGTTCGATTAATGGCACTTAAATGTCTTGCTGAGTTAAGAGATAAAAACTTTGAGTTAATTCTCCACAAATCAATAAACGATCCAAATGAATTAATAAGAAGATTTTCTGTAATCTGGATGGGTTTGATCGGAAAAAAGGAGTTTATACATCTTATAGTTAAATCTGCTTTTGATGATGAATCTGATAGAGTAAGATATAATGCTAAATCCGTTATTGAATTAAATAATTCTGATGAAAATATCGAGTTAATTAGAAAAGAAACAGAAAGAATCATTGCTAATAAATTTAAGTATGATTTTGATTCAACTGCATTTTATATAAGATTGCCAGATAAACGAAGACAGAAAGAAATATTTGATGTTGTATTGAATGATTCATTAAGCTTAAAAAGAAAATTATCTGAGCTAAGAACCTTTCGTAAATATGTTTACGAAGATGCTTTGATAACTTTGTTTTCAATATTGCAAGATGTTGAAAAACCCGCAGAACTTAGAGTTGCAGTTGCTGAAATTTTAGGTTGGTATTCTTTTTCTAAAAACAGATTGAAAATAATTCAAGTTTGTGAACAAATACTAAATTTCGATGAAAGTAAAGAATTAAAAGAAGAAATCGTAAAAACTATAAACAGACTTAAAACAGGGTCAAATAATCCATTTACACCGTAATTAAATTTTTCTTAAACGAAGTTCATGATAGATTTTTGAAAAGTATTAGAAATAAAATGTTTGTTATGCTGAGTCGATTTCTTAATTGTAATAGTACTCTAAGGGTGGAAAATTAAAAGATTAACGGACAGGTTATCTCCTATCCGTTAATCTTTAAATGATCTAAAAACTTTAAGCCTGAAGTAGAATTTATTTTATCAGAATCATTTTTTTCACTTCTGAATATTTACCAGCGTCAATTCGATAGAAATAAATACCTGAGGAGAATTCACTTCCATCAAATTTAACATTGTGTATTCCTGCTTCTTTCAACTCGTCAATTAAATCTTTTACTTTTCTTCCTAAAACATCATAAACGGTAATACGAACATTTAATTTTTCAGGAATCGAAAATTTTATAGTCGTTATCGGATTAAAAGGATTGGGATAATTTTGATGCAGAGCAAAATCATACACAAGATCTACTGGTCTAATCTTAAGTCTTGTTATGTTTTTATTGTCAATTACAAGTTTCTCCCCAGCCTTTAATTTTTTATTTATTAACTCACCATTAATGCAATCTATTACCTCACCATTAAATCCTTTTAATTCAATTTCCACAGGATAAGATGCGGAATTAATTTTAAAAATTTTAAATTCCTGATCAAAAATTTCAGCTACTCTGTCGTTTTCAAATCTCACATCAAAAATACCATTTGGTGGTTCTGGTGGTAATTCTAATGAGATACCACTTTGAGTTTGAATAAAGAAAAGCTCCCCGCAATTACCAGCTCTGTCTGTTACTATTACAGATAATTCTCCACCAAATTTACTTTGACTTTGAGAAGTAGATTTTTTAATCACTGAAGGGAATGAGAGTGTACCTGATTGACTGAGTTTTATCCAGTAACCTTTTCCGATTTCCAAAACATCAGTTGTTTTATATCCTTTATCGTATTTGAAGAAATTTGATGCAATTATGTTTGGAGGATTTGTTTGAATGTCACTTGTTTGAGCATTAAAGTCAAATGTTCCAATGAGATTCCATCCAGCATTTAAGTTTAGAGAATAACTTTGTGCTTTATTGCCAGTTATATTAACACTCCCTGCATCACCGAATTTTAACCAGTAACCTTTGCCCATTTTAAGAGTATCCTCAGTGTAATAACCGTCGTTGGAGTAAGCAAAAGCAGAACTGATAGCATCAGGGAAAAGAGAATTTTTTCTCATATCATTTGTTTGCAATGGAACAGAAAGGATATTCCAGCCAGAATTATAAACAACTGTCCTTGTTTCAGGAGGAGGTGCTGGTTGGAAATAACCTCTAATTATTGCTCCATTTGAACCACTTATAAATAAATTATTTCCACCTAAAGAACAATAAAATGAGTTTGTTCCAAAAATTCTAGGAACTGAAATCCAGCTTGTGCCACCATTAGTTGAATAATATACATAACCATAAAGATCTACAACAAAAACAGTATCTTCGCTTTTAACAGCAATTCCCCATACACTTTGCGTTCCAGGATAAGATGTGACAGCATTCCATGTATTACCACCATCGGTTGATTTTGAAATATATCCTGAAGGCGAAACATATGAACCTATGTATCCTGTGTTTTGATAAAATCTTACAATAAAATAACTACCTGGAATATTTGCATTAAGAGTAATCCAGGTTGAACCACCATCAGTTGTTTTATAAGCTTTTGCACTAACACCTGTTGCAACGACTGTATTAGCATCCAATATTGCCATTGAATAAACCGTTGAAGTACCGAATGGGCTTGTTAATAACGACCAATTTATTCCGCCATCAGTTGTTTTAAAAATTCTACCACTTGAGCCACAAGCATAACCAATATTTTCATCAAAAAATTGAATATCCCATAAGGTTGTTGCAGTAGCATAGATTGTTGATTTAGTCCATGTGTTTCCACCATCAGTAGATTTAAATACAAGACTTGAACCTGCAGAAGTATAAATTACATTCTCGTATGGTGCGGCAATAGCATAAAGTTGAGTTTTAAAGTTATAGGGTAATTGAAACCAAGTTAATCCGCCATCAGTTGTTTTTAACACATATCCAAGAGAATCGCTTGCACTTGAAGAGCCTCCACAAATATAACCAACATTTTGATTAACAAATATCACCCTTCTCTGAAATTCAAGCGCCTGACCAATGTATGAGAATTTTTCATCCCAGGTTGTACCTTGGTCTGAACTCCTATAAATGCTTCCAGCCTCGCCAACTACATATACATTAAATCCATCAATAGCTACTGCCCTAAGAGCCCTTTTAGATAGGGTTTGATAGACAGACCAGTTCGTACCCCCATTAGTTGTTGAATAAATGAAACCTTTCGAGTCGACCGCAAATCCAATTTCAGCAGTGGAAAATTTTAAATCATAAATTATGTTTGTTGATGAAATCTGCTGAACCCAGTTCGTTCCTCCGTCAGAAGTATATAAGATTCCATTCGATGCAGTGCCTATCCATCCCTGGTTTTCATTAACAAAATAAATTGAATAAACCGAGGAAGTCAGTACCGAAGGTGTTAATGGAATCCAGGTAGTTCCAAAATCAGTAGATTTTGCCAGTCGACCTCCTGAATAAGCAGAACCAATAAAAATTAAATTTCTGTTGACAATAAAAACTTTATAATTTGTACTTGTTTGGTAATAGGTAGTTGTCCAGTTGTTACCACCATCAGTTGTAATTAAAACTAATCCGCTTGCTCCAACAGCAATTCCAGAATCAGGATTTAGAAATTTTATGTCATATAAACGACTAGTGACCCATGAATTTTGAAGTGTCCAGTTAATTCCACCATCTGTTGTTTTCATAATTAATCCATTTTCCCCACATAAGTAACCCATCGTTGGAGTGACAAAATCAACTGCCCAAACATCAGTCCGACTTTCATTTATGAAGTTTAAATTAATCGTTGTTAATCCATCATTTGAAGAGAGTTTGGTGCCAGCTACACCATAAATTTGGAGGTTATTTGGTGTGATTAATTCGATATCCAATAGATTTGCACCAGTCGGTTTGGGATTAATCCATTCGAGATTAAATTCTTGTGCAGATAAAAGACCTGTAATTAACAGAACTGTTAAAATAACTTTTTTCATAACGATGCTCCTCTTTGTTGGTAATAGTCAAATCAAATTTAATTCAATGATTATTTTTTTCAAAATCTACATTTAATTTCATTCTTAAAGAAAATGGAAATCAAAATTTCGTATGTTAAAGAAAGAAGGAATAAATAGATATTTTCACAGTTAATCATAAACTATTTTTGAGGGAGAGGATAAAATAAAGAATTAAGGTAGATGAGGTTTTAATAAAAAAAGACCCCTTTTTTCAAAGGGGTCTTTTTTTAAGAGAAAATTTATAAGAATCTTAATTATTAACAGTTACTGTTATTCCAGTTGGTGTAACAATAGCAGTTGCTCTAACTTTGTTTGTCCCATCATTTCCTACTTCATTACCAGTACCAACAATTGTAACTACAGTTGCTCTTACTGTTGCAGTATCAATACTTTGACATTACATTATAAATTCTTTAATTTTGTAAGCTAAACAATGAATTAAAGTATTGATTCAGGAGGAACATAATTGAAACAGGAAAAAATAACTAAATCTATTAAAGAGATAGAAGTAGATAAAAAATGGTATGTTGTTGATGCAAAAGATCAAATACTTGGTCGTTTAGCATCCAATATTGCAAGAATTTTAAGAGGAAAGCACAAACCAATCTTTACACCCCATGTTGATTGTGGTGACTTTGTTATTGTAATTAACGCCGACAAAGTTCGATTGACAGGTAAACGGGAAGAATTAAAAACCTATTTTAGATATTCTGGTTATCCGGGAGGTGCTAAAATTACCTCATTCAAAGAATATATGAAAAAACATCCAGAATTTGTAATTGAACATGCTGTAAAAGGAATGTTACCCAAAGGAAGATTGGGAAGAAGAATTGTTAAGAAACTTAAAGTTTACGCTGGTGAAAATCATCCTCATCAGGCACAAAAACCCGAAGTATTAACTTTTTAAGGCAGGAGTGATTAATGGTTGATAAAATAGCTGTTGGAAGAAGGAAAACCTCTGTTGCAAGAGTAATTATTAGACCTGGTTCAGGTAAAATTGTTGTAAATGAAAAAGACATTAATCAATATTTCCCGACAAAATTTGATACACTTAAAGCTACAGAACCACTGAAAGTTGTTGATGCTGAAGGAAAATATGATTTTATTATAAATGTGAATGGTGGTGGATTCACTGGTCAGGTAGGAGCAATTTCATTAGGCATTGCAAGAGCTTTGGTTTTGGTTAATCCTGATTATCGTCAAACTTTAAGAAAACTCGGATATCTCACTCGAGATCCGCGAATGGTCGAAAGAAAGAAATACGGCCAACCGAAAGCTCGAAAGAGATTCCAATTCTCTAAACGTTAATTTATTTTTTATTTTAATATTTAAAAGAGCATACCCGTGGATTTATTTGAGTGTGTTCCATTGATTTGGAATCTCAAATAAAGATGAAACGGGTAGAAGTTTAACAACAAAATTAAGGAGAAAAAATAGTGGAAGTAGGACTTCAAGATCTCTTAGCTGCAGGTGCTCACTATGGGCATCTAACCCGTCGCTGGAATCCCAAGATGAAACCCTTCATATTTATGGAAAAAAATGGGATTCATATAATTGATTTAAATAAAACAAAAAGACTCCTGGCAATTGCTGCCGAAGAAATGGAAAAAATTGCTGCTGAAGGTAAAAAAGTTTTGTTTGTTGGGACCAAACAACAGGCAAAAGATATAGTCAAAAGAGAAGCTCAAAGGTGTGGTATGCATTGGGTTAGTGAAAGGTGGCTCGGTGGAATGCTTACTAATTTTAGTACAATTAGAAAATCAATCAGGCGTCTTCAAAATATTGAAAAAATGATGAATGATGGAACTTTTGATCGAATGATAAAGAAAGAAAGACTTATTTTAAGCCGTGAAAAAGAAAAACTTGAAAAGGTATTTGAAGGCATCAGAGATTTATCTAGATTGCCTGGTGCACTTTTTATAGTTGATATTAAAAAGGAACATATTGCTGTTAAAGAAGCCAATCGATTAGGTATTCCTGTGTTTGCAATAGTCGATACAAATTGTGATCCCGATGGAGTTGATTACATTATTCCTGCCAATGATGATTCGGTAAGAACGATTGATTTAATTGTTCGCTTTATGGCTGATAAGATCATTGAAGGTCAACAAAGGGCTAAAGAAATAAAAGCTGAACAAGATTCTGAAGCCGATCGAGAAAGTAAAATTTCAGAAAATAACTAATATTTGTGTTATAAAATTACAAAAAGGGAGTTTTGAATATGGCTGTTAGTGCAGAATTAGTGAAACAACTTCGTGAAAAAACCGGTGCCGGTATGATGGATTGTAAAAAGGCACTGGAGGAAACTGGTGGAGACTTTGAAAAAGCTGTTGAATTTTTAAGAAAAAAAGGTGCTGCTGTAGCTGCAAAAAGAGCTGAAAGAATTGCTAATGAAGGTTTGATAGTTACACGAGTAAGTCAAGATGGAAAAACGGCAGCAATCGTTGAAGTTAATTGTGAAACAGATTTTGTTGCAAGAAGTGAAACATTTATTGAACTTACAAACAAAATCGCTGACTTAATTTTTGAAAATAATTTTCAAAATCTTGATGAACTTGTCAATGCAAAAGTTAACGGATTAACGGTTACAGACTTAGTAAACGAAGCTGTTGGGAAAATTGGTGAAAAAATTCAAGTATCGAGATTCAGGAAAGTTAATATTGATAATGGAACTATAGTTGATTATATCCATCCAGGCTCGAAACTTGGTGTGCTTGTAATTTTTGAGTTCAATAAGAATGTTCCGGATGATTTCAAAAAATTTGCCCGTGATATTGCAATGCAGGTTGCGGCAATGAGGCCGGTAACTGTTTCGCGCGAGGAAGTAGATAAATCTTTAATTGATAAAGAAGTTGAAATTTATAAAACTCAAGCAAGAAATGAAGGAAAGCCCGAACAGGTTCTCGAAAAAATTGCACAAGGAAAATTGGAGAAATTTTATCAAGAGATTTGTCTGCTTGAACAACCATTTGTTAAAGATGGTTCTAAAACAGTTGGTGAGTTGATTAAATCATATAATGATTCTAACTCAACTGATCTAAGGGTGAAAGAATTTATTAGATTTCACTTAGCTGATGAGAACAAATAATGTCTGAAATTGTTTATAAGAGGATTTTATTAAAACTAAGTGGCGAAGATCTTTTAGGTGAACAAAAATTTGGTATTGATCCAAATGTTCTTTCTCGTCTTGCCGAAGAAATAATTGATATAAAAAATTTAGGTGTTCAAATTGCCATTGTAATTGGTGGTGGGAATATTTTCCGAGGGGTTGCTGGTGTAAAGCATGGTTTTGATCAAGTAACTGGTGATCAAATGGGGATGCTTGCTACTCTTATTAATTCTTTAGCACTTCAAAATGCACTTGAAAAAAGAAACGCTCATACAAGATTACTATCTGCAATAAGAATAGAAGAAATAGCAGAGCCTTATATTAGAAGAAGAGCTATTCGTCATCTAGAAAAAGGAAGAATAATTATCCTTGGTGCTGGAACTGGACATCCATACTTTACAACCGATACAGCTGCTGCTCTAAGAGCAATTGAAATTGGTGCCGAAGTTATTCTTAAAGGTACCAGGGTCGATGGAATTTATGATTCAGATCCAGAAAAAAATAAAGAAGCCTTTAAATTTACAGAAATCAATTATGCAGATGTAATTCGTATGGGATTAAGAGTGATGGATCTGACTGCATTTACGTTATGTCAGGAAAATAAGATTCCTATAATTGTTTTTAATAATAAAGTTCCAGGGAATTTAAAAAGAATTATTCTTGGCGAAAAAATTGGAACAAAAGTAGACCTCGAAGTTAAAACACATTAAAATCTGAGGTTCTTATGATTAATAAAATTCTAAAAGAAACTGAAGATAAAATGAAAAAGTCGGTTGAATTTGTTCGGCAAGAATTTGCAAAAATAAGAACAGGTAAAGCAACAACTGCTCTTCTGGATGGTGTTAAGGCAGAATATTACGGGTCATTACTCCCATTAAATCAAATTGCAAGTATTTCGGTATCTGATGTTCATACATTGGTAGTACAACCATGGGATAAATCGGCACTTCAAACAATTGAAAAAGCAATACTTCAATCAGATCTTGGTTTAAATCCTGTAAACGATGGAAATATTTTAAGAATTCCAATTCCCCCATTAACTGAAGAACGAAGAAAAGAATTAGTTAAACTTTGTAAAAGATTCGCAGAGGATGGTAGAATTGCTATAAGGAATATTAGAAGGGATTCAATTGAACATTTAAGAAAAATGGAGAAAGAAGAACATTTCTCTGAAGATGATAGAAAAAGAGCCGAAGGTGAAGTCCAAAAATTGACTGATAAATATATAAAACTAATTGACGAGATACTTGAACATAAAGAAAAAGAGATAATGGAAATTTAAAGTTTATTCGTTGTTTATTTAATTTATATTTGCAAGCCCCAAAATTTTTATTTTAAGTGTTGTTTAATTTCTTATCTTTGCAATAGAATTTTTAATTATTCTTTTTAGAAAATGAAATTTTTAAAACTCTCAATTCAATTTTCCCTACCAATTAAAATCTCCTGGGAGTAGTTATGAGTTTAAGTTATATCGCAAAAAATATACAAGCTTCTCCTACTTTAGCGCTGAATGAAAAAGCTCAAATTCTAAGAGAAAAGGGTGAACCGGTTATTAACTTTAGTGTTGGTGAACCAAAAAGTAGAGCCCCAATAGACGCAATACTTGCAGCAGTTCAAAATTTAAATACGGGTGAAGTTCGATATGTTCCACCCGATGGAATTCCAGCACTTAAGAAAGCAATTATTCGTTACACTGAAGAATTTTACAATCGTAAAGTTGATCCTGAGAATGTTATTGCATCAAGTGGTGCAAAACAAGCAATAATGGTTGCACTTCAGGCAATCTTAAATCCTCAAGAAGAGGTTATTTATCCTGCACCTTACTGGGTTAGTTATCCTGAAATGGCAAAACTTTGTGGAGCTATTGGAGTCCCTGTTTATCCAGAAGATGGATCTTTTTATCCTCGAATACAAGATATTGAACAGAGAGTCGGGAGTTATACGAAAGCGATAATTATAAATTCTCCAAATAATCCCTCAGGAGCAATGTATTCTGAAGAATTTATTGCTGATATTGTTGACTTCTGTGAAAGGAAAGATTTATATCTGATAATGGATGATATCTATCATCGTTTAATTTTTGATGGAAGAAAACCAATTAATTGCTGGGAATTTGCAAAGAAGAAAGATGAAAACTCTAAATTAATTATCATTAATGGTGTTTCTAAACAATATGCTATGACTGGTTTTAGAATTGGATGGGCTGTGGCTAATAAAAAAATCATTGAAGCGATGACAAATATTCAAGGACATCAAACCGGCGGGCCATCTGTTGTTTTACAACTTGCTGCAGTGGGAGCATTAAATGGTATTCAATCGAGTGTCGAAAATTTAAGAGTTACTCTTGAAAATAATCGAAATGTTATGTGCGCGTTATTAAAAACTATTGATGGAGTTAAATTTAATGTTCCTGATGGAACCTTTTATTGTTTTGTTGACTTTAGTGCCTATGAAAAAAGTTCACATAAATTATCACAGTTTTTAATTGATAAAGTAATGGTATTAACCGTTCCTGGTGTTGAGTTCGGGATGGAAGGTTATATAAGATTAAGTTTTGCCGGGACAATGAAAGAAATTCAAGAAGGTATTGAAAGAATAAAATGGGCAATTGATCCTAATGCACCAAATGAACTCTACATTGGAGATAGAAAACTTGTGAGGGATTGGGCATGAGTAAATATTTAGAATTCACTACTCCAGCTTCTAAAGAAGCAATGGAACTCGCTTCTGATTTTAGATTGAAACATCAAGGGCTAACATATCTTGATAGAGTTTACTGGAATCTACCCGACGAAGCTCTCGTTGAAGAGGCTATTTTCAGAAATGAAGGTAAGCTTGTTAAAGGGGGTCCATTACTGGTTCATACTGGTAAGCATACAGCACGAGCTGCCGCAGATAAATTTATTGTAAAAGAAGAATCAACAGAAAAAAATATCTGGTGGGGTATTTACAATAGACCATATAGTCAAGAAAAGTTTAACGCGTTATTCGCAAGACTCCAAGCCTGGGCTCAAGGAGAAGAACTATTTGTTCAGGATGTGTATGCATGTGCTGATCCAGAATATCGTATGCCCGTGAGAATTATTACAGAAAAAGCATGGCATAGTCTTTTCGCAAGAAACATGTTTATTACAATTGACAATAAAGATGAATTGAAAAAATTTGTTCCTGAATTTACAATCATCGCAGTTCCGGGGTTTAAGGTTGACCCTGTAATTGATGGAACAAGAACCGATACAGCAATAATTATTAATTTTGGCGCTCGTATGGCTATTATTGCCAATACTTTATATGGTGGTGAGATAAAAAAATCAGTTTTTACAGTTTTAAATTATCTTTTAACTTATCAAGATGTATTACCTATGCACTGTTCTGCCAATGTTGGAAAAGATGGAGATGTAGCATTGTTTTTTGGTTTAAGTGGAACTGGTAAAACAACACTTTCTGCTGATCCAAAGAGAAGATTGATTGGGGATGATGAACACGGATGGAGTTCTAAAGGAGTTTTCAATTTTGAAGCTGGTTGTTATGCAAAAGTTATAAGACTTTCCCCTGAGAATGAACCTGAAATATATGCATGTACTAAAAAATTTGGAACAATCTTGGAAAATGTTGTTTTTGATCCAGTTTCACGTCATATCGATCTTGATGATGATAAAATTACTGAAAATACCAGAGCTTCGTATCCTCTTGAATTTATTCCTAATATTATACCTGAAGGTTATGTTCATTCACAACCGAAAAATATAATTTTTTTAACCTGCGATGCTCAGGGAGTTTTGCCACCTATTGCAAGATTAACACCCGAGCAGGCACAATATCATTTTATTAGTGGTTATACATCAAAAATTGCTGGAACGGAAATTGGACTTGGGAGGGAACCTGAAATTACATTCAGTGCTTGCTTTGGTGCACCTTTTATGGTTCGGCATCCTTTTGAATATGCAGAAATGTTAAAACAAAGAATGTTAAAATATGGTGTTAAAGTGTGGTTGATTAATACTGGTTGGGTTGGAGGAAGATTTGGTATTGGAAAAAGAATCTCCATTAGACATACTCGAAATTTATTAAATGCTGCCTTAGAAGGTAAGTTGGATAATGTACCTTATAGAAAAGATAAATTATTTGGTTTTGAAGTACCACTTAGTTGTCCTGATGTTCCTCCTGAAGTTTTAGATCCAGCAAGTTCATGGGGTGATAAAAAAGATTACTGGCGTAAATATGATGCACTTGCTGCAAGATTTATTGAGAACTTTAAACTTTTCTCAGATCATTGTTCCAAAGAAGTTATTGAAGCTGGACCAAAAAGATTAAATCAAGTTGAAATTGAAATTTGATTTTTTTGAAGATGGAAATTGAGTAAGCAGAGGGACTTCTTAGTAAGTCCCTTTTTATTTTTAGTAAAACTTGACAAATGTGAAACAAAATGAATTTCGTAATTAAATTTACGAAACTATCTTGTAAAGATAATCTTATTATTACATTAACGATTAGTTTAATGTTTATATTAATTTTTATGGTTGAGTGTGTGTTTGCCCAATCATTTAGATTTGCTCGACCAGTAAAAGATAATGTTCAAGCAAATGGTTCATATTTGTACGGAGAACCAAACATTAACAATTCGGCTTATGCACATTTAGGTGTTGATTACCTTGTGAGATATGATACAGTCTTTTCTGCATCGGATGGAATTGTTTATTTTATTGGTTATAATCCAAATGATACAATAAATGGATATGAACCAGGTGGAGCAGGAAATTATATTATTATCCAATCTTTATGGAATAATAAAAATATTTTTTTACTTTATATGCACTTACAAAAACCTTTGATCAATCAAGGCTCACAGGTAATTAAAGGGCAACCAATTGCAATTAGTGGCAATACAGGAAATTCAACAGGACCTCACCTACACTTTGAGATAAGACTTGGATCAGTTAATTATAATTCTCCTAGATCAAGAAGAAATCCTGAATTATGGTGTGCTATTAATGGAATGGGTGCAATTTATGGTAAAGTACCCAATGCCTCAAATAACACTCGAGTTGATATTTTCCCGGATCCTAAACCAAGACCACCGTATACAACATTTTCATATTCATTAACATATAATTTCAACGATCCATATGTTGGTAGTGATGATATTTATCAGGAAAATTATGCAATAGGTGATGTAAAACCAGGAACATATACGATTACAGCTCAGAATGGACTGTATAGAAGAATTGTTACAGTATATCCCAATCAAATTATTAATGCAGATCAAGCTACTATTATAGAAGAAAATTTATATTCAGAAAATCAAATTCAATTAGCTCAGAATTATCCTAATCCATTTAATTCCCAGACGGTCATCAAAGTATTTATACCTCAGAAAAAATTCAAAGATAATCTTAAATTGGAAGTTTATAATCTTTTAGGTCAAAAAGTTTTTGAATCTAAAAATTTGAATTCGGGTTTGAACGAAATTATTTTGAATATAAATGATTTAAATTGCAATCAGGTTTCGTCTATTTTGATTTATAGATTGAATGATTATAATACTAATTATACAGGGAAAATGATTTTTCTAAAATAAAACAAAAATCAGGAGCGAATTATGAAAATCCATAAAGAAGATGCACTTAATTACCATTCTCAAGGACGGAAAGGTAAAATTGAAGTTATCCCAACAAAACCTTGCCAAACTCAATGGGATTTATCCCTGGCATATACACCGGGAGTTGCTGAGCCATGTCTTGAAATTGCAAGAGATGAAGAGCTGGTTTATGAGTATACTGCAAAAGGAAATCTTGTGGCAGTGATAAGTAATGGAACAGCTGTGCTTGGACTTGGTGATATTGGTCCAGCTGCGGGTAAACCTGTAATGGAAGGTAAGGGAGTTCTTTTCAAAAGATTTGCTGATATAGATGTTTTTGATATAGAAATTAATACTAAAGATGTAAATGAATTTATAAGGTGTGTACAATTGCTTGAACCAACTTTTGGCGGAATAAATCTTGAAGATGTAAAAGCACCAGAGTGTTTTTATATTGAACAGGAGTTGAAAAGGACAATGAAAATTCCAGTTTTTCATGATGACCAACATGGAACAGCTATAATAAGTGGTGCTGCATTATTAAACGCTGTTGAGTTGGCTGGAAAAGAAATTGACAAAATAAAAGTTGTTTTTAATGGCGCTGGGGCATCTGCAATTTCCTGTGCTCATCTTTATACATTGCTTGGTGTGAAAAAAGAGAATATTATTATGTGTGATACAACCGGGGTAATTTATAAAGGCAGAAAAGAACATATGAATGAATTTAAGGAGATGTTTGCAAATGATACTGATGCGAGAACACTTGCCGAAGCTATGGTTAATGCTGATGTTTTTGTTGGATTATCAGTTGGTAATGTTGTAACAAAAGATATGGTTAGATCGATGGCTAAGAACCCAATTGTTTTTGCTATGGCCAATCCGTACCCAGAGATAACTTACGAAGATGCAACTGATGCACGAAAAGATATAATCATGGCCACTGGAAGGAGTGATTATCCAAATCAGGTGAATAATGTCTTAGGTTTTCCGTTTATCTTTCGTGGGGCACTTGATGTTAGGGCAACACAAATTAATGATGAAATGAAATTGGCAGCGTCTTATGCTCTTGCAAAACTTGCAAAAGAAGAAGTTCCAGAATCCGTTATACGTGCTTATGGTGGAATTGAATTGAAATTTGGTAGAGAATATATAATTCCAAAACCATTTGATCCAAGAGTCTTAACCTATGTTGCACCAGCTGTAGCAAAAGCTGCAATTGATACAGGTGTTGCACGAAAACCAATTACTGACTGGGATGAATATAAGCATAAACTTCTTGAGCGACTTGGAATCTCAAAGCAGATAGTCAGAGTAGCAATTGAGAAGGCAAAAGGTTCAATGAAACGTATTGTTTTCCCTGAAGGGAATCAATTTAAGATTCTGAAAGCTGCTGAGATTTTAGTTGATGATAAAATTGCAAAACCAATTTTACTTGGGAATAAAAAAGAAATTGAATCATTAATTGAGAAACACAAAATCAATTCTGTTGAGTTTGAAATAATTGATCCTGAAAATAATAGTTATTTTAATCAGTATGTTGAGGAATTTTATAAACTTCGTCAGCGTAAAGGAATAACAAAAAATGAAGCAGAAAAATATATGAAGATGCCAAATTACTTTGGTGCTATGATGGTAAAAATGGGACATGCTGATGGGATGATATCCGGTTTAACCTCACATTATCCAGATACAATAAGACCAGCTTTGCAAATAATTAAGACAGCGAAAGGTGTTAATAAAGTTTCTGGATTGTATATAATGCTGGTGAAAAATGAAGCATATTTCTTTGCTGATACAACTGTTAATGTTAATCCAACCGCCGAAGATCTTGCCGAAATTGCTATTCTTGCCGCTAAAACAGCTCGTAGATTTAATATTGAGCCAAAAGTAGCCATGCTTTCATTCAGCAATTTTGGCAATGCACCTTATCCAGAAAGTGAAAAAGTTGCAAAGGCTGTAGAAATCATTCGTGAAAAAGATCCAGATTTAATTGTTGATGGTGAAATGCAAGCAGATACAGCTGTTTATACACCCATTCTTCAACAAGATTTTCCTTTTGCAAGAATCAAAGACAAAGCTAATGTTTTGATTTTTCCGAATCTTGATTCTGGTAATATTGCTTATAAGTTACTCTGGAGAATTGGAAATGCTGATGCTATTGGACCAATTTTGATGGGTATGGGTAAGCCTATTCATGTTTTACAAAGAGGTTGTGATGTTAATGATATTGTGAACATGGCGGCAATTGCAGTTGTTGAAGCAAATGAATTAGGGAAATAAAATTTATTGTGTGAAAAATTTTGCGTGACCATAAGTGGTCACGCTTTCCAAATAAATCTCGCTTAAGCGGGATGGTTTTTTAAGCATTTTTATATAAAACTGGGAAAATTTTGTAGATCAATTATAATAATTTGAAAATATGTTGGCAGTCTTACTTTACAAATATGAGCACAAATTTTTAGTGGTGATAGATGTTTTAGAATCGAATGAAATGTTTTATAAGTTCATGCTGATATTAACTCTATGAAGTGCACCAATTTTACCAAATGAGGATAATCCGTAATCAAATTTATATCCACTAACTTTAAGTCCTAAACCAATATTAAATCCTTCAGTTCCTGTTGTTGTGCCAATCTTAAATTCTTTCCGTTTTTCATTATTAAAACCAAATCTTAAGGTCAAATGATCAGAGGCATAAATTTCACCTCCTATAATGAACTTATTGAATCTTGAAAAGAAATTGGTTGATGATTCGTTTAGTTTTATAAATTCTAAATAAAGTCTAAATGGGGTGTGTTCAAGTTTTTTGCTAAATCCGATACGCAAATCAACTGGAAGAGTTTCTTTTAGAGAAGAATAAGATTTAACTTGTTTTCCTAAATTAAGAGCAGAAATTCCAGCACAAAATTGTTTTTCTGGAGAAAAGAAAATAAAGCCAAAATCTCCAGCAATTGCAACAGAATTATAATTATAGATCTTTGAGTAAATTAATTTTAAATTGAACCCATAAGCTAAATTATCTCTAACTCTATCAGAATAATTCATTATTATACCAAAGTCGTTAGCATTAAAATGACCTTGAGAATATCCATATTCATCGAGAACTTCAAAATCACCATAGTTGGTGTAAATGATTCCAAATCCTACTTTTCCAATTCCTTTTATGTTTGGTGTATAACTTAAATATCCAGAATTTACATCGAGTAAGTGTTTGAGAAATCCGAATGAGATTGCGTTATTTTCCACAAAGTAAATAGCAGAAGGGTTATAGAATAAGGCATTAGGGTCATCTACGTTGCTTGTGAAAGCACCACCGAGTGAAGCTGATCGTGCACTGGCATCAAGTTTAAGAAATTCATAAGTCGATTGAGAGAATAAATTTGCGGAGAAAAAAACAATAAGAAGGATCAAATTTTTCATATTACTACCTCAAATTTATTTTCGATTCTTAAAGTTAATTTTGTCACAGTAAAATTTCTCTCAATCTTCTGATCTTAATTTTATGGTTAAATTCTATAATTCTTAAGCGAAGATAATTCTATTCAAATAAAAATAAAATTAATTACAGAAGTGATTAATGATTAAATGACAGTTTCGAATTTTTGCATTAAGTAATAAACTCCATCCTACTAAAAATTTAATATATCTTTTTGATTTTTAATAAAGTTAAAAAATTCAAATGTCTTCAATCGACATTAAAGTGCAACTTTATAAGGTATAATAAATTGCAATGACAATTGATATTAATATTAGCTTTCATTAAAATGAAAGAGAAAAATAAAGAATCGATTTAAATGATGATACATAAAGTAATCATTTTTATCTTTATCCCGGCAATATTGATGGCAGAACCTGTTTTTAATGCAATTTCAACGAACAAGGATACTCTGGGGATTTATGAAAAATTAGAAATAACCATTCAACTTTCGGCATCATTTTCAAATCCATTTGACAAGAATCAAATTTATTTAAGAGCAAGTTTTACATCACCTACTGGAAAGAATTATCTCATTGATGGTTTTTATTATCAAGATTTTATTCGAACAGGTCCTCCAGAAACTCTTACTGTAAACGGTCAGCCACACTGGAAAATTAGATTTACTCCAAATGAATTGGGGCAATGGAATTTCAAAATTTACTGCACTGATCCAACTGGAACATCTTCCACAAATGAATTTCATATTTTTTGTTTGCCATCTGATAAGAAAGGATTCGTAAGAGTAGCAAATAACCGTTACCTTAAATTTGAAAACGGTGAACAGTTTTTTGGAATTGGATTAAATATGGCGTGGTATGAATATCCAGAAAAAACATTCTCATATCAAAAATGGATTGATTCTTTATCTGCGAATAATGGTAATTTAATTCGAGTCTGGATGAGTGAAAATGCTTTTGCAATTGAATGGAAAAACACAGGACTTGGAAATTATTCGAACAGATTAGATAGAGCTTATCAACTTGATTGGTTATTTAATTATGCAGAAGAAAAAAATGTGTTAATTCAATTATGCCTAGTTCCACACGGTCAATTTTCAATTAATGTAAATCCAGAATGGAACAATAATCCATATAACTCAGCAAATGGTGGACCTTGCAGTACACCTGAACAATTCTTTACTAATTCTCAGGCTAAAGAGTTCTTTAAACGAAGACTTGATTACATAATAGCTCGTTGGGGCTATGCAACAAATTTATTTGCATGGGAAATATTTAATGAAGTGGATCACACTCATAATTATAATCAAAATAAACAAAATGTAACTCAATGGTTAATTGAGATTGCTCAGTACATTAAGTCGAAAGATCCATATCGTAGATTGGTTACATCAAGTTTTGCGAATGAATTCCTTGATCCAATGATCTGGAGTTCAAATCTCTTTGATATAATTCAAATTCATCATTACAATACTACTTCTGATATGCAAACAGCTCTTGTGGAGTTAACTAAGCTTTATCTTTCAGATTATAATAAACCAACAGCAATTGGTGAATATGACTTTTTAGAACTTGGTTACTGGGCAAGAACAAACGATCCACTTGGTGTAAATCTTCATAATTCTATCTGGGCTTCAATTATGTCAGGTGCTTATCTTACTGCTATGAGCTGGTCATGGGATAATTATATTGCAGCAAAAGGTCTGTTTTATCATTTTAAAGCTCCAGGAGAGTTTATTAAACAAATTGATTTATTAAGTAAAAACTTATCTCCAATAACTCTCCAAACTTATACTTCTCAAAGATCGGATTTTCCAATTCCACCAGCCTACCCAAACTGGGGAACAAGTCCAGCTAATCAATTTACAGTTAGTCATAATGGTATAATTAATCCGAGTACTATTAATCTGAGCAAATTTTTATATGGCACCGGATTTAATACTGAGTTTCGAAATCCACCAACATTTTTTGTTAGTTACGACGAAGTAGCAGAATTTAAAGTTGTAGTTGGAAATGAAATCAGTACATCGCCACGACTCCAGATCTGGTTGAATGGGATAAAGCGTCTGGATCAAATTGCTAATGTCAATGCAACTTATTCGATCACAGTTCCACAAGGTGAGCACCAAATTTTTGTTGATAATCAGGGAATAGATTGGATGAGAATAGCTGAATACATCTTTACAAACTTTGCTGTGGGTATAAGAGCGTATGCATTAAAGTCGAGCGACGAAATTGTTGGTTGGATTCATAATCGAAATTTCAACTGGAGATATTTGAGGGATATTGGAAATTTACCAGCAGTAATTACTGATGGTCAGGTTTTTATAAATGAAATTGTTCCAAATTCAGTTTATATGGTTGAATGGTGGAATACACAATCTGCGACAATTGATTTTATAGATACTATTTCAACATTTTCTAATTCCTTGATACTTAATGTACCTCCTTTTAGATGGGACTATGCTTTCAGGTTGAAAAGAATTTCTTCAACAAAAGTTGCTGATTTAACAAACAATCTAAAAAATAAATTTTATCTGTTTGATAATTTTCCAGATCCTTTTAATTCTTCAACTACAATTAAATTTTATTTGAATGAACCGGCAAAGGTTAATTTGAGAATTTACAATTCTCTTGGCGAAGAAGTGAAAAATTTAATACAAGATAAAATCTATCTTAAAGGTGAGTATGAAATAAAATTTGATGCTAATAATTTTTCTACAGGAATTTATTTCTATCAATTTAGTGCTGATGAGTTTAGACAAATTAAAAAAATGATATTGATTAAATGATTTTGTTTCGGAGTCCTTTCTTTAAACATTTGTTCGATACTAACAAGTGACTAAGCATAGTCGAAGAGAAGTGTTTTTATAGAAAGTAAAATATTGCTGTATTATAATGATTAATTAGTCTTCATTTGTCAATTAATCTTATTGTGAAAAATGGTTTCCTATAATCAACTCGAAAACCGCTCAGTTGGTCATCGAGCGAAGTCGAGATGACCTGTGTTTTTTTAGCAACATTTATTGATATTGTAAACTATCTTAAACTACAAAGATCAATTCTTTTCCAATGGGTGGTTATAAATTAGTGTGGGTATATTTTCTGATGAAATTAAATGAAAAATTTTCAAAGTTTTATATGCTGCAGGGTTGAGAGGAAAATCTTTTTTAGATTTCCTCTCAGTTGTGCGGGAAGAGAGATATTGCCCCTTGCAGCAAAATTACTCAACTTTCGCTTTTCTAAGTTTTACAATAAATGTTGTTCCTATTCCTTTTTGACTTTCAACTCTAATTTCACCACCAATTAAATCAACATATTTTTTCGTTATTGCTAATCCCAAACCGGTCCCTTCAAACGGACGTTTATAAGACACATCTTCCTGACTGAAAGGGTTAAATAAATGTTTGAGATATTTTTCTGAAATACCAATCCCTTCATCTTTAACTTTTAATTCAATGTAGTCTTTGTAAGCATTCGCCGATACCTCAATTGTTCCCCGTTCAGAATATTTAATTGCATTTGTTATTAAATTTTCTAAAATACCATGTAAACAGTATTCATCTGCTAGAACAATCAAATCTTCTTCAGGGAGTAAGCAATTGAGATTTAAATTTTTCTCATCGGCGAGAACTTTCAAACTTTTACAAACCTTGCTTATATAATTGTTTAGATTTAAGTTTTCAATATTTACTTTTAATGCACCTGCATTCAATCTTGATATTTCAAGTAATTGATTAATTGTGTTTAAAAGTCGCATGCTATTATTTTTTATCGCATCAAAAAAT
This sequence comes from uncultured Ignavibacteria bacterium, assembly GCA_937944105.1. GTDB lineage: Bacteria > Bacteroidota > Ignavibacteria > Ch128b > Ch128b > Ch128b. The sequence continues at coordinate 15,795 of CALDZP010000001.1, read as the reverse complement.
TGTATGAGTTCCTTATCCTCTGGATTAAAAAATCTTTCTCTTAAAATCTCATTGAAACCTATGATTGAATTGAGTGGAGTTCTTATTTCATGGGAAATTAAAGATATAAATCCACTCTTCAATCGATTAGCTTCTATTAATTCATCCTTTGCTCTAATAATCTCTTCTTGTTTTCTTTTCGATTCTATTGCAAGTGAAATTGAAGTTGCTGCAGATCGAAGAATTTCAATCTCCATATGACTCCATTCTCTTTTACTAAGACAATCGTCAAAACCAATAAATCCATAAAATTCATCCTGAATCATAATTGGAATTAATAAAATAGAGACTATATCCTGCGATTGAAGAATTGATTTAGCGGGCTCAGGTAGATCTTCTACGATCTTTGCCCAGTAACCTACCTCCTGAAACTCTTTATAAAGATCAAATCCTAAAACATCATAAGGTAAATTTTGAAGTTCGGGATTATTTATTTGAGGAGTAACCCCTTCAGCACACCATTCAGCAACTTGACTCATTAATAATTTCCCGGAATCATCTTTTGAGTTTACAAAAACATAACATCTACTTGCACCACTAACTTTGCCGAGTTTTTCAATCATGTAATTGTAAAATTCATTAAGGTCGTGAAGGAAAATTAAAGATTTTTGTATATCTACAAGAGCTGCAAGATAACTCTCTCTTTTCTTGATTTCATCTTCAATTTTCTTGATTTCCGTTATATCAGTTAGAATGCCAATAGAGCCTGCTAATTTTCCATTCGAATCCAGGAGCGGGAAAGAATGATCTCGTACCCACTTTGTTTCGCCTGATTTAGTTTTGATCTTGTAGTCAGCTAAATATTCACCTGTTTCGCCTTTAATCCTTGTTTCTCTAATTTCGTTAATTGTCTTTTCAGGTGATAATATTAGAGAAATTGATTCCACAATATTACTGAAACCTATTTTTTGAATTTCTTCTGGGGCGTAACCTGTTAATTTTTCTATAACGGGACTTAAATATTCGTATTTCATTGTAGAGTAATTTAAAGTATACAAAACATCTCCAGACTCTTCAGCAAGCATTCTGTATCGTTCTTCACTTTCCTGAAGTTTTTTATATGCTTCTTTAATGTCAGTTATATCATGGTAATTAACAAGTAAACCATTCACCAAAGGATCATCATATAAATTTGTAAGAGTTGCTTCAATCCAGATATAATGTCCCAGTTTATGCCTAACTCTAAATTGAATTGTTCTTTTATCACCTAAATTTGAAATTGAATTTAATGTTTCATTTATCAGTTCCAGATCATCTGGATGAATTAACTCTAAAGGATTCTGATTTAATCTTTCTTCAACGGAATATCCAAGCACATTTTTTACTGATGGTGAAATATAAATATTTCGAAAATCTTTAGAAATAATTGTTACAACATCGGATGAATTTTCGACAAGTTTTTTAAATCTTTTTTCGCTTGTTGATAGTTTTGTTTCGAAATCAACTTTAATGAGAGTATTAATTAAAATTTCAGAAAATAAATTAAGAAGTAAATCAAATTCTTTTTTCCATTCCAATTTTTGGTTTGAGGTAGAACAGCTAATGAAACCTTTTAATTCACCATTGAATATTAGTGGTTTCCAGCATAATGCTTTAATTCCCTGTCGATGCAATTCTCTTTTCTCGTTAAATGCTTCATCAGGCAATAGATCTATATCTTCACATTTAAAGGTTTTTCCATTTGTAATTATTGAATATAGGTATGGGAATTCGGTTTTGATATTCAAGAATTGTAATTCTTCTTTAAATTCTTCTAGTCCGGGTTTGCACCATTCTAGTTCACAATTAAATAAATTTGATTTATCATCTTTTTTGAAAAATCTTATTCTCTCTACTTTAATGAAATTTGCAATCTTTCCAAGAATTAAACTGATATTAGATTCAAAATTTTCGTAATTAATATTAATCATTTCTGAGGCAATTTCAGTGAGGAACTGTTCAACTTCTAACTTTCTTTCTAATTCATTTAAAGTTTTTTTCCTTTCTGAGATATCCCTTACTGAACCAATAAAAAATTCTTCCTCACCTATTTTAAATGATCGAGCATTAACTTCAACATCAAATAATGAACCATCTTTCTTTCGATGTACTGATTCATAAATATAATTTTCTGATTTTTCAATATTTTTGAATCGCTCAAATAATTCGTTCATTTCATTAACTACACATACAATATCAATTGTTTTTCCCTTTAATTCTTCGGGTTTAAATCCATAAATTTTTTCCACACTTTTACTGGTTTTGATTATCTCCCCCTTAGAATTCAGGATAAAAATTGCATCACTTACTTGATTCGAGATCATTTCAAGTTCGATTACTAAAGAATCTCTTGATTTTTTTAATTCATGCTCTATTAGCTTTTGTGTTATATTGTGTCTATAGATAATCAATCTAAATACTGTAAAAATCAATGCTAGAATTAAAAAAGTTACAATAATAGTAAAGATTGCCTGATCCCTGTATTTTTGATAAACTTCTAGACGGTCTTGTTTGGTCATCAAAATCCAGTTTGTACCGGGGATTTTTTGGAAAACAGCCAGTACATGGGTACCGGAATAATCCAGTCCATCAAATGTGATAATTTCTTCATTCGAGTTTAAAATTTTTATTTCATCAAGAGACTGTATCTGTCGTAATTGGTATGGTTTAACTGGGATTTTTCTTAAGTAACTAAGATAAATTAATTCGTTTTCTTCATTTTTGAGTAAGAGAATCTCTTTTGAACTATTAGGCTCAAAATAATCAATTCTTGGAATCAGAGAGTTTAATGCGTCATATTGGAATCGTATGTAGCCAATTAGCTTTTGTTTTTTTTCTTTGTCTAAGAAAACGGGGAATTGAAAAGCATATATAATATTTGATTTTTGATTTTTATAAATATCGATCCATATTTTTGATGGATTTGAATTTTTATATTCTTTAATTGTTATTGAATCTATTTTTCTGTCTGGAATAAAGAAGCTAAAAACAATATTTCCATCATTATTTATAAAGACAATATCTTCAAGATGTTTTATAGTTTTGACATCATTCAAGAACTTATAAAATTCTTGAACTTTTGTCCCACTTGTAACATAATCAATAAATTTATATCTAAAGAAATCTGAATTAACAAGTTGTTCAAGATCATATTTTTCTTCATTAATAAAATTTATGATCGATTCTGTCTTGATTGCTGAAATTTTTTTTAATTGTTCAAATGCTTCTTCCTCAATTCTATTGTATTGTTCTTTTAAGTAAAAATAAATGAGAATGAAAAGGACAATTAAAATAAATGAACCAATAAAATAAATTTTAATGTTCTGAGTAGCCCTTTTTTGGTAATTCATGTTCATTCTCAATTGTTTGTTATAAACATAATAATTTTTTCAAAAAAATTCACTGTAAAATTGTTTAATGGTTAAGAAATGAATAAAGTTAATTTTAATGATATGTCATTAACGACTTTTATAGAAAAATCGTTCAATTCTATTAAAAACACATATTAATTAAATTAAGTTAATTAACCAGCTGATAATAATGGATTAAATTCATGGAATATTTATTTCATCTGATTTTTTTATCTTGAAATTAAAAAACAGATAATGAGAGACGATATGAATAGAAAAAGATTATCAATAATTTTTATTATTTACCTTATAACTTCAACATTGATTTCACAGCCTCTGGATGTCAATAAACTTCATGGTCTAAGGGCAAGAGCAATTGGTCCTGCTGGAATGAGTGGAAGAGTTACTGCAATTAGTGTAGTGCAAAAAAATCCATCAATTATTTATGTTGGTACTGCATCTGGGGGGCTTTGGAAAACAACAAGTGGCGGAATAAGCTGGATACCAATTTTTGATACAATGAAAGTTGCATCAATTGGTGCAATTGCTATTGATCAAAATATTCCTGATATAATCTGGGTTGGTACTGGTGAAGGAAATCCAAGAAATAGTCAAACAAGTGGTAACGGCGTCTACAAATCTCTTGATGGTGGAAAAACATGGATTCATCTTGGACTCGAAAATACAAGAAATATCCATCGAATAATTATTGATCCCAGAAACTCAGACGTAGTTTATGTTGGCGCTCAGGGTTCAGCTTTTGGTGATTCAGAAGAAAGGGGTGTATTTAAAACTACAGATGGAGGAAAATCATGGCAAAGAATTCTATTTGTAAATCAAAGAACAGGAATTGGTGACCTTGTAATGGATCCATCAAATCCAAATAAATTATTTGCTGCCATGTGGGAGTTTAGGCGTGAACCATGGTTCTTTACTTCAGGTGGGAAAGGTAGCGGTATATATGTTACATTTGATGGTGGAAAAACATGGACTAAGAGAACCGAAAAAGATGGTTTGCCTGTGGGTGAGTTAGGAAGAATTGGAATAGCTATTGCTCCGAGTAATCCTGAGATTGTTTACGCTTTAATTGAAGCTAAAGTTAATGCTCTTTATAAATCTACAGATGGTGGTTTTAAGTGGTTCAAAGTAAGTGATAAAAACATTGGTGATAGACCATTTTATTATGCCGAAATCTATGTTGATCCCAAAAATGAGAATAGAGTTTACAATATCTATACACAGGTTGCAGTTAGTGAGGATGGTGGCAAAACATTTAATTTATTAATTTCTAGAATTCATCCCGATCATCACGCATTTTATATTCATCCTGAAAATCCAAATTTTTTAATTGATGGTAATGATGGAGGATTGGCAATTTCTTATGATAGAGGTAAAACCTGGAGATTTATTGAAAATCTTCCTGTCGCTCAATTTTATCACATTAATGTTGATAATGATTTCCCTTACAACGTTTATGGTGGATTACAGGATAATGGTTCGTGGAAAGGACCAAGTCGAGTATTTAATTACATGGGAATATCAAATTTTGATTGGCAGGAAGTTGGATTTGGTGATGGATTTGATGTCTTACCTGATCCAGATGATAATCGATTTGGGTATGCAATGTCTCAAGGTGGAAATTTATTTAGATATGATTCAGAAACTGGACTTCAAAAATCTATTCGTCCTGTTCATCCAGATGGAATTGAATTAAGATTTAATTGGAATGCTGCACTTGCTCAAGATCCCTTTGATAATTCGACTATTTATTATGGAAGTCAATTTCTACATAAAAGTACAAACAAAGGTGATTCGTGGGAAATAATTTCACCTGATCTAACTACTAACGATAGCACCAAACTTAATCAAAGAAAAAGTGGAGGTTTAACTCCTGATGTTACATCAGCAGAAAATTTCTGTACTATTGTAGCAATAGCACCAAGTCCAGTAAAAAAAGATGTAATCTGGGTAGGTACTGATGATGGAAATCTTCAATTAACTACTGATGGAGGGAAAACCTGGAAAAATGTAGTGAAAAACATTAAGGGAGTTCCTGAAGGTACCTGGATACCACAAATTCATGCATCTCGATTTAGTGAAGCTGAAGCTTTTGTTGTGTTTGATAATCATCGAAGAGACGATTGGACTCCTTACCTTTTTTACACTTCTGATTTTGGTAAGTCATGGAAAAGACTTGTGGATGAAAAAAAAGTTTATGGGTACTGCCTTTCTGTTGTTCAGGATTTTGTCGAACCAAATTTACTTTTCCTTGGCACTGAATTCGGACTTTATGTGAGTATTGATTTCGGTAAAAGCTGGACTAAATGGAAAAGTGATTTTCCAACTGTTTCAACAACGGACTTAATAATTCATCCAAGAGATAATGACCTTGTTATAGGAACATTTGGAAGGTCTATCTACATTATAGATAATATTGAACCTTTACGTGAGATTGCTAAATATGGAAATAAATTTTTTGATACCAATCTTAAACTTTTCAAAATTCCGGATGCTTATTTATTTGAATATAACTCACCAAAAGGAATGAGATTCCCCGGACACGCAGAATTTTATGGCGAAAATCTTCCTCGAGGGGCTATGATTACTTTTCAGCTTGGTTTAGTTGATTCAGATTCATTAAAGGAAGAAGAGACCAACTCAATTGATAGTAAAGATTCAAAAACAGCTAAAGTGAAAATTGAAATCTTTGATGAAGAAAATAATCTTATTCGAAAATTAACTGTAAATGCTAAAGAGGGAATAAATCGAACATACTGGCAATTTGATAGGAAAGGTGTCAGAATTCCGAGATGGGAAGAAACAAGAACAATTGATGAAAGTGAACCATCGGGACCTCAAGTTTTACCGGGGAAATATATTGTAAAAATTTCTTATAAAAACTTTTCTGATTCAGCTTATGTAAACGTGTTGCCTGATCCTAGAATAAAAATATCATTTGAAGATTTAAAGATAAGAGAAGAAGCAATTCAAAAGTTAATGAGCAAAACTCGAGTAATTGAAAATGTAATTACACAGTTAAAAAAAGCTGACAGAAATTTGAACCTAATTTTAGACAAGTTGGCTGATCAGAAAGATGAGAAATATGATCATCTTAAGAAAATGATTAAATCACATAGAGATTCAATCAGGAGTATTGTAGAGAGGTTTTATTTTATAGATCCTAAAGGGATTCAATCTGATCCCGGTAAAATTGTTTCAAGGCTTTATAGAGTACAAAATTATCTACTTTCAAGCTACGATAGACCATCACAAATGTTTGAATTGTCATTCATTGAATTTTCTAAAGCACTTGAACACACTGTTAATGAAGTTAATGCGTACTTTAAAACAAGCTGGTTAGATCTGATAAAAGAAATAAATAGCTCAGGTTTAAGCTTAATTGATAGTTTTGAACCACTTGAATTTAAAAAATGAGCTTCTAACAATAGATGAAAACTTTACAAAAAAGTCATCCTGAACTCGTTTTGGGATCTAAAAACTCTCATAGGGTCATCCTGAGCTTGTTTGGAATCAAATTTAAATTCAACTCCTTCGGAGTTATTGATTTAATGGATTTTCATTTGGAGGATGTCAAAAAAAAGTATCATTCTGAACTTTTTTCAGTATCTAAACTTTTAAATTATCATTTCGAGCTTATTTCAGAATCTAAAAAACATCATATAGTGTCATCATGAACTTGTTTCAGGATCTAAAAACTCTCATAGTGTTAGCCTGAGCTTGTTTCAAGATCTACAGTCAAAAAATTCTCCTGAATTTTTTTTCAGAATTTGAATCGTCAAACTATCATTCAGAATATGTTACTGAATTTAAAGAGATGCTGAAACGAGTTCATCATAACAAAATAACAAAAAGAGAAGTTGCTGAAACTATGCTGAAATAAATGCAACATTAAGTTCATCGTGGCATTACCCTCAAATTATCATTCCGAACTTGTTTCGAAATCTTATTTTTATTTAACTATTTCGGAGTTATTAATTTTTTTTGTGTACTTTTTACAAAGAGTTGGACTCCGGGATATTAATATTTAACTACTTCGGTGTGATAGTTTCTTTTCAGTCTTCAAATGACACAAGCTTTAATTATTACTACTATTTTCATTTTATATTTTCGTTCCACATTATGAATTGCTTCATGTTAGACTGCATCTGGTTAATGCGATGACTAATAGCCGATTGACAAGCTGAGTCGATACAATTGTTATTCTTACTGAAATGCATTGTTGTTTATTTTCAGTTCACCTCGATTCCCCTTGGTAATCAGAAAAGTTTGAATTATTAACTGAAAAGAATAAGGATTACTTCATCTTTACGATACTCGCAATGACTACTAAAAGAAAAATTTATATTAATTGATCAAAAAAATTTTTCAATAGCTTTTCTCAAAAATTAGTCATTACTAACTCGGTGAGTCGGGAGAAACAATTCCTTGTGGTTTGAAAAGATATTTCCAAAATACTTTTCGTCTTTTGAGAAAGATTTATTCTTCACAAGAAATTGTTAATATTATTGAAGAGTTTTAATTAATTCTAATATAAATGGAGAAAATCTTTTATATTTTTGCAGAACATTCAATTAATTAATTTGCATAAAGTTTATAAAAGATAAATATGCGAAAGTTTAATATCCCGGTATTTTATAAGAGTTCAATTATTACCAGAATTAAAGAGCACAGGAATTTAATAGACCCTCGAAAACAGGACCTTTCACCGACTGAGCTTGATTTTGGACCAGTTAAATTTGTAATTGCAAGACACTTTGGTTTTTGTTATGGTGTTCAAAATGCTATAGAAATTTCTTATAAAACTATTGAAGAAAATCCTGACAAAAGGATTTTTTTGCTCAGTGAAATAATTCATAATCCATTTGTTAATGAAGATTTGCAATTCCGTGGTGTTAATTTTATAATGAAGCCATCAGGAGAACAGATTGTACCATGGGAAGAAATCACTAAAGATGATATAGTTTTAATTCCTGCTTTTGGAACAACTGTCGAAATTGAAGAGAAATTAAAATCGCTTGGACTACAAATTGAAAAATACGATACGACGTGCCCATTTGTGGAGAGAGTATGGAATAGGTCAGCTGCACTTGGTGAAAAAGGTTATACAATTATAATCCATGGTAAGTATAAACATGAAGAAACTCGAGCAACTTTTTCACATAGTGTTCTTAAATCTCATTCTGTTATAGTTCTCAATATTGAAGAAGCAAAAATTCTTGGTAAAATTATTCTGGGCGAAATTCCTTCAGAAAAATTTTATGAGCTCTTTAAAGAAAAATATTCAAAAGAATTTAATCCAGAAATTCACCTTGAAAGAATCGGTGTAGTTAATCAGACAACTATGCTTGCTTCTGAAACTGCAGAAATCGCCGAATACTTTAAATCTGTTATGATTGAAAAATATGGTATCGAGAATCTTAAATATCATTTTGCTGATACGAGCGATACACTTTGCTATGCAACCTACGATAACCAAGAGGCAACGCTTGAAATGTTAAAATATCCTGCGGATTTTGCTGTGGTAGTTGGTGGTTATAATAGTTCAAATACATCTCATATTGTAAGTCTTTGTAAGGATAAAGTAAAAACATACTTTATTTCTTCGGAAGTAAAAATTCTTTCAAAGGAAAAAATACTTCACTTCGATTTAAATCTTAAACAGGAAGTATTAACATCAAATTTTATCCCGCAAAAAGATAAAGTTACTATTCTTCTCACCAGTGGTGCTTCGTGTCCTGATGCTATAGTAGAAGCTGTTCTTCGAAAACTTCATTCCTTCTTTGAGAATACTTTGAATATTGACGAAGTAATAGAAAAAATAATTGTTAATCATTGATTTCCGTTTAAAACAATTTTGAAATTTTTCTTTGCTCAAAACAATTTCAAAATTTTCTTATTTTATAATATTATTTTAAGCAATTTGAAAGAAAAAAATTATAACGAGGTAAATATGAACCATAAATTGGTCAATAAAATAATTGGTCTTTTTGTATTTCTTACAGCATTTGTTGTATACAGTTTAACAGTTCAGCCGAGTGTTTCTTTCTGGGATTGCGGTGAATTCTTAGCAGCTTCTTATTACTTACAGGTGCCACATCCTCCTGGTGCACCATTATTTTTATTGATTGGAAGATTATTTATGATGATTCCTTTTGTAGAGAATCTTGGGTTGCGGATGAATTATGTTTCTGTTTTATCAACAGCTTTTACAGCGATGTTCCTTTATTTCATTGTTGTAAAATTGATTTCGTTTTATAAAAATAGAAAACCTGAAAATTTATTTGATGCAATTTCATTTTATGGTGCTGGATTAATTGGTTCTTTAACATACATATTTTTAGATACAGTCTGGTTTAATGCGGTTGAAGCAGAAGTTTATGCAATTTCAATGTTATTTGTTTCACTAATTACATGGTTAATACTCGTCTGGTATGAAAAGGCTGAAGAAAAAAACAACGAGAAGATTTTATTGTTAATAATGTATATCATTGGTCTTGCAAGTGGTGTTCACCTTTTAAGTGTACTTGCAATTTTTACTATCGTAATGGTTGTTTATTTCAAAAAATATGAGTTTAATTTTAAAACATTTGTTTATATGGGAATTTTTGCCGTCTTGTTTTTCTGGTCGGTTTATCCAGGGATTATCAAATTTTTTCCTTCTCTGCTGGCAAAATTTGGTGGCACAAATTTAACATTAAAACTTTCTCTTGTGGTTGCATTTATCGCTCTTTTGGTTTATGGAATGTATTGGACAAAACAAAATGGTAAAGCACTTGCATTTTTAGTTATTTCCTCGTTGTTTTTAGTTTTTATCGGTTACACTTCTTACACTATGGTTATTATTCGTGCAAATGCTCACCCACCAATGAACGAAAATGAACCTGATACAATGAATGAATTTGTCTATTATATTAATCGTGAACAATATGGTGACTTCCCATTATTGAAAAGAAGATATAGTCAAGAACCACATCAACAAGGAATATATTATAATTATTCAAGTGATTTAGATTTTATGTGGCGATATCAAATAAATCATATGTATAATCGTTATTTGTTCTGGAATTTTGTTGGTCGGGAAGGTGATGTTCAAGATGCAAGAACTATTTTATTTGGTAAACCTAATGAAGATTATGTTGGTGACCCTCAACGTTTTCCTAATAGATATTATGGGATTCCATTTATCTTAGGTCTAATCGGTTTATATTATCATTTTCGAAGGGATTGGAAACTGGGTCTTAGTTTTTTAACAATGTTTTTATTAATGGGTGTCCTTACTGCTCTTTATCAAAACCAGCAGGAACCACAACCTAGAGAAAGAGATTACTTCTATGTAGGTTCCTTCTTTGTTTTTGCAATATGGATTGGAATTGCATTTGAAGGTCTGATTCATTATCTGAAAACTAAACTCGGTGAAAAAAATATTGTACCGGCTTCTCTCGGGTTATTCATTATAGTAACATTAGCAGTGCCTGTAAATATGGCGGTTCAAAATTGGGACGACCACGATCGTTCTGATAATTTCGTTCCATGGGATTTTGCCTATAATATCTTACAAAGTTGTGAACCTAATGCTATCTTATTCACAAATGGAGATAATGATACATTCCCTCTCTGGTACCTTCAAGATGTTGAAGGTGTAAGAAGAGATATTCGGATCGTTAATTTGAGTCTTGCTAATACCAATTGGTACCTCAAACAAGCAAAGAATGAAGAACCCTATGGTGCAATGAAAGTCCCTATTTCATTTTCTGATGAGCAAATCGATAGACTGATGCCAATGGAATTCTCAGGACGAGATATCGAAATTCCAGTCCCGGATGAAGCAATTGAAAAATTTGGTGTAACTGATTCCTCAATCATTCAAAATAAAAAAATAATTTTTAGACTTAATCCGACTATGCAATATGAAACTCAGGCTGGTCCTCGAGGAATAATTCGAATTCAAGATTTAGTGGTTCAGGATATTATTGTTACCAATGCTAAACAGGGATGGAAAAGGCCAATTCATTTTTCCGTTACCTGTTCGGATGACTCGAAACTTGGTCTCGATGAATATATGAAAATGCAGGGTATGACATTTCTGGTAACACCAGTAAAAGTATCAAATCAACAAATGAATATTGATGTGGAAAGAATGGAAAAATGTCTATTTAATGAACCAGAAGGGTTTTATAAAGATTATAATCTCGGCTTTAAATTCCGTGGCTTAAATACCGGGAAAATTTATTTAGATGAAAACCAAAGAAGAATGATGATGAATTATAGAAATTCATTCTTAAGACTTGCACTTTATTACATGAATTCTGGTGATAAAGAAAAACTTGCCCAAACACTTGATGAAATGGAGAAAAAATTACCAAGAAAATATATTCCTTTAGATTATAGATTACTTTCGGATATTGCTTCTCTATATAAACTTGCGGGAAAACCCGATCGATTTCTTGAAATTGCTGATGAGATTGAACCTCAGGCTCAGAAAAATATGGAACTAAATCCTGGAGATATCTCGAGCTATTATAATCCTTACAGAATTTTATTACAGATTTATGAGGGAAGAGGGGATATTTACAGAGAAAAAGGTTTAATTGATAAATCCAAAGCAAGTTACCAAATGGCGATTAATCTTTTGAATACAATTAGATCATATGTGGGCGATACAAGATTAATTGACTCAGAAATTGCTCGCTTTCAACAAAAAATGAGTGGTGAAATAAAAATAGATACATTATTGAAATAAAAGTGAGGATTTTAGTTTTTGCTCTTTCAGGAATTGGTGACGCTTTGATGTTTTCACCAACTATCTCATTGATCAGGAAAAATCTCCCTGATGTTGAGATAGATTTATTGTGTATGTTTAAAGGTGTAAAGGATATCTACGAAAATAATCCAAAAATAAATCGAATTATTTACTTTGATTTTATAAAAGAGGGATTCTTCAAATCCCTCTTTTTTTTGATGAAACTTAGAAAAAAGTATGATGTAAGTTTTAATGTCTACCCTTCCAACCGAAAAGAATATAATGTAATTTCATTTGTCGTTGGTGCAAAGGAAAGATACGCAATACAATATTTAAGAAGAGATTTTATGAATTTCGGATTTCTAAACAATTTTAGAATTATAGAAAATGATTACTTACACAATGTCGAAGAAAACCTGAATCTGGGTAGACTTTTCTTAGAAAATCACAATATTATATTTGAAGATGAAGAATTTTCTTTAGAAATTTTTTTCGATGATGATTCATTAGAATTCTCAAACGAATGGTTGAAACAAAACAAAATATTTGAAAAAGATTTTATAATTGGTTTTCATGCAGGATGTGCAACACTGAAAAATCACATCAAAAGAAGATGGGAACCCGAAAAATTTGCAGAACTCGGGAAAAGATTAATTGATAAATACAATTCTAAAATTTTGCTCTTCGGTGGACCTGATGAGTATGAATTAAATGAGAGAATAAACTCTTTAATGGATCGTAAAGGTATTATTGTACGAACTTCTTCTTTACTTCAAACTGCAGCAATAATGAGAAGAATAAATTTGTTTGTCACAAATGATTCTGCTCTTATGCATGTAGCGTCGGCATTGAAATTAAATGTAGTGGCTATTTTTGGACCAACAAATACAAATTATGTTCATCCTTATAAAACAAAACATAAAATTGCTCGACTTAATCTCGAATGCCAGCCTTGCTTTTATTACTCACCAAAACCATTAACTTGTTCAAGAAGAGATGTTCAGTTCAAATGTATAAAAGAATTATCAGTAGATATTGTTCTAAATGAAGTTGATAAATTGATTTCAGAACTTAGAATTTAAATGCATTAAACCATCTAAATTCCACACTTTAAACAAAAAGTTCTTGAAAAAATTTAATAAATTTTACACTCTCCCTTTGACCTTCTGATTTTGATTACTTTTAAATGTACACATTATTAAAGGGTTAATTACTTTATAATTCTTGTTAACATTTTGAAGTTTATTTTTCGTTATCTTAATTAATAAAGCGGAAATAAATATCAACTTAAAAAATTTAAGTGATTTTTATTATTCACTTAAAATATCTTGACTATTAGTAAAAATTACTTTATCCTTGCACAAATTAAATGGAGATATTAATGTATCAACTTGATGAAATCGATTTAAAAATAATAGATCTTCTTCAAGAGAATTCGAGAATAAGACGTAGTGAACTTGCTGAAAAAGTTAATCTTACCATTCCTGCTATAAGTGATCGAATCAAAAAACTTGAAGAAAGAGGTTTATTAAAGCGTTATACAGCACAACTTGATTTTAAGAAAGCTGGTTACGATGTGACAGCTTTCATTTTTGTGTTTATGGAATCCTCAAAATATTATAACTCATTCACACAAAAGGCACTTCATGAACCAGAAATTTTAGAATGTCATTCAATAACCGGGGAAGGTTCACATATATTAAAGGTTGTGACTGAAAATACATCAACACTTGAAAAAATTCTTTCAAAGATTCAAGCGTGGCCAGGAGTAAAAGGAACTAAAACAAATGTAGTTTTATCGACAATTAAAGATTTTCAAATAATAAAAGTCAAACAAAAAGAAAGGTAACACAGATGAAAGACAAAAATTCCTCTTCAGTAATGAAAGTCTTTGCTCTAATAAAAAAGCACAACATAAAAATGATTGATTTCAAATTCATTGATTTCCCATTTCAGTGGCAACATTTTTCAGTTCCAGTTGATCAATTTGATGAATCAGCCTTTGAAAATGGATTTGGCTTCGATGCGTCAAGTATTAGAGGTTGGAAATCAATCAATGAAAGCGATATGATAATTATACCAGATCCTGATACGGCATTTGTTGATCCATTTACTAAAGTTCCAACATTGAGTCTAATTTGTGATGTTTATGATCCAATAACCCATGAAAGCTATGAGAGATGCCCAAGAAGTATAGCTCAAAAAGCAAATGATTATTTGAAATCTACTGGAATTGCAGATACCGCATATTTTGGTCCCGAAGCTGAATTTTTCATCTTTAACAATGTTAGATATGATTCAGATATAAATATGTCCTTTTATGAAATTGATTCTCAAGAAGGGATCTGGAGTCGAGGTAAAGATTTCCCGAATTCTGGATATTTACCAAGACAGAAAGAAGGTTATTTCCCAGTTCCACCCATTGATTCTTTAAATGATTTAAGAAATGAAATGGTTCAAACTTTAATAAATTGTGGAATTGAAGTAGAAGCACAACATCATGAAGTTGCAACTGGTGGTCAGGGTGAAATCGACTTAAAATTTGCCGAATTAATACGCTCGGCAGATCAGTTAATGATGTTCAAATATATAGTTAAAAATACAGCTAAAAATCATGGATTCACAGCCACATTTATGCCTAAACCTCTTTTTGGTGATAATGGGAGTGGTATGCATGTTCATCAAAGTCTCTGGAAAAATAACAAACCACTTTTTGCTGGTAAAGAATATGCGGGCTTAAGTGAGGTTGCTTTATACTATATAGGTGGATTATTAAAGCATGCGCCTGCTCTTTGCGCTTTTACTAATCCAACGACTAATTCTTATAAGAGGCTTGTTCCTGGTTTCGAGGCACCGGTTAATCTCGCTTATTCTCAAAGAAATCGAAGTGCTGCCATAAGAATTCCAATGTATACTCAAAATCCGAAAGCCAAAAGAATTGAATATCGTTGCCCTGACCCTTCATGCAATCCTTATCTGGCATTTTCAGCAATGTTGATGGCAGGATTAGATGGAATTATAAATAAAATTGATCCAGGGGAACCACTTGATAAAGATATTTATGATTTACCTCCTGAAGAGTTAAAGAATGTTCCACAAACTCCTGGTTCTCTGGAAGAAGCACTTGAAGCATTAAAAAATGATCATGAATTTTTAATGAGAGGAAATGTTTTTACTGAAGATGTTATTAGAACATGGATTGATTATAAACAAAACCGAGAATTAAAAGAAATGGCTTTACGTCCACACCCATTTGAATTTGCACTTTACTATGATGTTTAATTCTTTTCACTAATCTTTCATTATTGAAGGAGATTTAGTTAGTTCTGTCTCTCCTTCAATTGATTAATATTTTTTTGAATTGTATTTTTGCATCGCATTTGTGAAGAATTTGATTTAAGTATTTGTTTTTTGATAACCTGACATAAATCAGCCGAATGAGTACCCAAGATTTTAATCGGGAAGGTCATTAGTGAGAATGAGTTTTTTGGAAATGCTGGCGTAGCTCAGTTGGTAGAGCATCCCGATTTTAATCGGGAAGGTCATTAGTGAGAATGAGTTTTTTAGAAATGCTGGCGTAGCTCAGTTGTTAGAGCATCCCGATTTTAATCGGGAAGGTCATTAGTGAGAATGAGTTTTTTGGAAATGCTGGCGTAGCTCAGTTGT